>WQYM01000161.1 GCA_009781235.1 Bacillota bacterium | reverse complement strand
TGCGAAACCAGCAGTGATAACGCATAGCCGATGCGCATCGCGGCGGCCGGGGTTTTGGCAGAGCCGAACAGCCGCGCCGTTTCGCGCGTTAAATCCTCGGCGCCGATGCTGCCGACGCATTTTTGCCTCCCCTTCTATACTTGCCCGGAAACCTATGCCCTTAAACTTGTGATTATTTTTTTATGACGCCCGTCGTCTCTTCTTGTTCCGCGTTTTCAATGGCATACCGTAAGCATACGTTGACTAATTTATTAAACGACATGCCCGAGGTCTCGACAAGCGCAGAAAGCTCGTCGTACACGTCCCCGTCAAATCGTATGGTGCGGTTTATAGTGGTTCCCTTTTGCGGGTATTTTGGAAGAATCAATTTATTATTCATTGCACACCTCAACCAAAATTATAACCCTTTTTGCGCTATGGTTCTATGTGCACGCTATAACTTATTTGTAGAAAATATTGCTGCAAAACAGTTGCTTTTTTAAAGAAGTTGTGTTATACTGCGTCCATAATAAGATAGACACAAAAATGACACGTATGCTTTATTAAGCATCATCGCAAAACAGCCTTATCCCACCAAAAAAATTAAATATCGGAGAAAATGCTTTTTGCACATCAACGAATTGTACCGCGAAGATTTATACGCACTAAACGCTTTGTTTGATAAATTAAACGATGCGTTTTTTGTAAGTGCACTTACAAAACCGGTCGTCACCTTGCAGCACGACCGTAAAGGAGCGCCCGGCTGGTTCAAGCTGGAAGCCTGGCAAGCCGGAGAAGCAACATCCCCGGAGCTGAACATCAGCGCAAATTTTTTGGATCGGAAGCCGTTGGACAAAGCCGCTACGCTTTTGCATGAGATGTGTCATCTATATGCGTACCAAAACAACATAGAGGACACTTCGCGTTTAGATATATATCACAATAAACGCTTTAAAGAAATTGCGGAGGCACACGGATTAACGGTTGAAAAATCCGAAAAGCACGGTTACTCGTTAACAGCGCTTTCTCCCAAAGTCCGCGCAATCATCGAACCCATGCTCGGCGGCCTGCAAACCCTAAAGCGCGTCGAGGGCAAAAAAGCTAAAAGCAAGCAAAGCGGTCGCAAATACGTTTGCCCCAACGCCTGTCCCGTCGGCCGCCCCCAATCGTTTCGCGCAAGCAGTGAGGTTAATTTCTTATGCGGGTATTGCCGGTGCCAAGTGGTAGAGGTGAAGAAGCTGCCGTTGCCAAGTGATGAGGTTCATAAGCTCCCGTAGGGATCGCAGTCTCCTGCGACCCGCTATGTCGGATTATTTTTACATACTACTTTGATGTTTTTCCTCAAATACAATACGCAAAGAAACGCTATCAACGGTTTCTCTCTTATCCGTCGTCCTGAGCGAGACCTATCCACCGCCTGTGCGCATTAAGGCTTTGTGGTCGAGTCGAAGGATCTCCGCCACGTCATCCTGAGCGTAGCCGAAGGAACCCGCGATTTTTAAGTAGTGGGAACCCTTCGACTCGGCCGCCATGCTATGATAGTGTCCACACGGTGGATACGGCCTCGCTCAGGGCGACGGAATAGGGGGTAGGCAGAACGTACAGCAACGACACAAAAAGCAAATTAGGCAGTGCTTAAAAATAATCCGACATAACGATAAAATTTTAAGGAGGCCAATGCCATGGATAATATTTATTTCAGCGGTTTTACATAGGTTGGTCAAATTAAGTTGCATGAATGCGCATATCATGGTATAGTATCGTAGGGCGCGATGCCTTTTTCGTGCCGCAAAAAAATCTTGGAGGATTTAGATCATGTTAAAAAAACTTATCGCCTTAGGAGTGTTATTTATCATGACGCTATCATGTTTTTCCGCCTGCGACCCGAAAGTTGAGATAAGCAAAGGCGCTTTTTATTCCCTGCAAGAGGCCTACGACAACGGCTGGCTGACGCAAGGCGACGTAAAGGACATCGCGTGGTACTATTACGACGGTTGGAGCTGCGACTTTGAGTATTTATGGGAAAACCGTTATATGACGCAAGAAGCCGTGGAAAAAATCTCGCACGAGCTAAACGAAAGCGGCGAGCTTGTGGAGTATACGCCGATCCCTAAAAATCCCGAAACATTGGATGCGGAAACGGAAAAGCAAATCAAGCAAACCCGGGTAAACGAACTGCGTGAAAGCGGTAGGAAAGTCAAACTCAAAGATGTGTATATCTTAAGCTATTACGGCACTTATAACGGCTGCGTCGCGTTAATGCGTGCTGAAAAGGGCTCCTTGTTTTCTTGCGCAGAGGAAGTAGAGAAGATTGCCGATGTACTTTTTTGGTACGGTAGCAGCAATCATATTAAAATCTGGAAAAAAAACAACTAAACAAAAAGGAAGGTATTAAAAAGTGAAAAAGAAAAGATTGCTCATTTTGGCCTTTGCGGTAACGTTATCGCTTTTCGGCCTGATGGGAAACACCCAAATTGCATCCGCAGACTTGATTGCGGAGCCATGGGAAGAAAAGGTCTACTGCGCGGCCACCCTGTCGGATGATTTTGAAGACGACACCGTGCTGGTGGTTCTTAACAAAGCCGCGTCATCTGACTTTAAAGCGTATACGCCGAAGGATTTTCCGGAGGTTGCGTGCGAGCGGGTGACGGATTTGACCGAGCCGACGGCCGACTTGATTCAAAGGCAGCGCGCCGCCGAAAGGTCGGGGGATTGAAGCGGACTAAAAGACCACGTAGAAAGCTCCATGCTGATCAACGAGGCGGATTTCAGGCGCGTATTGTGCTTGGATCTTAAAGAAAAAGGCAAGGAGGAGGTACTTAACGCCATCACGTTACTTGAGCAAAGAGACGACTTGTTAGCTGCCGAACCGAATTTCATCATAAAGGCTGCGGCTACTCCTAACGACCCGAATTATAACCATCCAACCAATGTCTATAAACGCCAATGGGCATTAGGGAATACGGCCGTCGGCAGAATAAAAGCGCCCGAGGCATGGAACTATACCACAGGTTCTTCGACGGTCTTGGTCGGAGTCGCAGATGGTGGGATCGATGCGGGGCATAACGGCTATACCGGCTTTCCCGCAAGGCTTGGGCATCCGGATTTACGGAACCGCATCAACCGGGACTTAAGCCGCGATTTTACCGGCTCTAATTCCAACGGGCAAAACAACGCAAGAGGGCTAGAAGATCCGAATGGTCACGGAACACGTGTTGCCGGTATAATCGGTGCGCAAGGGAATAACGGTATCGGTATTGCCGGAGTATGTTGGGATGTCCGATTGGTTTCCCTAAGGGTGTTGGACGCAAATGGAAACGGCAACTCTGCTACTGTTGTACAAGCCATCAGCTTTGCCGGAAGCAACAACATACGTATTTTTAATGCGAGTTTAGGGTTTTCTAATATTGCTTGGACTAGCTCGCAACAAAACACGCTTAAAAGCTACCCGGGACTTTTTGTTTGCGCTGCTGGAAACGGGCTAAATGGTGATAGCAATGCAAAGGATAACGATATAACTTTAGAGTATCCTTCCAATTATTCGCGAACTATGAGCCACGTTATCTCGGTAGGCGCGATAGAGGAGGACGGCACAAGGCGGACAACCTCTAATTGGGGCAAAAATTCCGTGGATTTGTTTGCGCCGGGCGGCGACATCCTAAGCACTTACCCTGAACACCTTTGGGGCACGTTCACAGGTATTTTACAGATTGAACAAGGCTATGCTAGTTCTGGCGGGACTTCTATGGCTACTCCTCATGTTTCAGGCACAGCGGCCTTGTTGCTCTCCTACAAGTCCAGTCTAACCGCAGTCGAACTCAAATCGATTGTCGTAAACAGTGTTACCAAGTATTCTGCGGTTTCCGGCCTATGCAAATCCGGCGGAAGACTGAACGCGGCCGATGCGCTTGACAGCGTAGAACCGAGCAGTCCTATTTTATTTGCGCTTATGGGAAAATCCGGCAGCGAATGGACCGTCAATGTCAATATTCCGTTAGACGCTAAGGTGAACGGGGTTTCGACCGCCCAATACAACTCAAAAATGTGTTTTGCGGGCGACGCGCGCGCTTGGAAGAACTTAGGCGATCTTAAACCCATTACCGTCGTAAATTCGGTAGTCCAAGTAAAAATTAAAGAAAACCTTCTTGCCACCTCGATCGTTTTCGGTTATCTCGATAAATATGGCCACCGGCACATTAAACTGGCGTATTATCTTAGTTTGAATGCTCCCTATTACACGGCAGAAGAGGTAACCATCTACAAACCACATGTAAACTCTTAACCGTTACCTATCTTAAAAAGCGGCTGCCGCGCCAAGAACTTAGCGCGGCAGCTTTTTTGTTTATCCCCTATCCCCTAATCCCTATCCTGTTGTAATTCAAGACTATCCGTCGTCCTGAGCGAGACCTATCCACCGCTTGTGCGCATTAAGGCTTTGTGGTCGATTCGAAGGATCCCCACCACGTCATCCTGAGCGTAGCCGAAGGAACCCGCGATTTTTAAGTAGTGGGGATCCTTCGACTCGGCCACTATGCTATGATAGTGTCCAAACGGTGGATATGGCCTCGCTCAGGACGACGGAATAGGGGGTAGGCAGGACGTACAGCAACGACACAAAAAGCAAATTAGGCAGTGCTTAAAAATAATCCGACATAACGATAAAATTTTAAAGAGGCCAAAGCCATGGATAATATTTATTTCAGCGGTTTTACATAAGTTCGCAAAATAGTTGCGTTTTTTTCGCATACCATGGTATAGTATCGTAGGGTGCGGCGCCTTTTTCACACCGCAAAAAAATCTTGGAGGATTTAGATCATGTTAAAAAAACTTATCGCCTTAGGAGTGTTATGCGTGATCGCACTGTCATGTTTTTCCGCTTGCGACCCGAAAGTTGAGATAAGCAAAGGCGCTTTTTACACCCTGCAAGAGGCCTACGACAACGGTTGGCTGACACAAGAGGATTTGCGGAGTATCGCGTATTATCATAACGGAGGAGAGGTTTTTATTGTGCCGGAAGGCTTTGTATACACTACAAATATAAAGTTGCATGAGGAAATGGAAGAAATAGAACATCTCCCGAACCCAAAAAATCCCGAAGTCTTAGACGCGGAAACGGAAAAGCAAATTAAGCTTGCCCAAGTAAACGAGTTGCGAAAGTACAACATTCGAATCGCGCGCAAGGACGTTTCTATTATCGGGTATTATGGCACTTACGGCAATTGCGTGTCAGTAATGACGAAAACAACACAGTCCCATTTTCAGGATTCAATTAGTAGTGTTGTAGAAGGAAATGTAGTGTTTGTTTATTACAACTCCAATCAAATCAAGATTTGGAAAGAAAACTAACCAAAAAAAATAAAAAATAAGACCAAGGGAGGTCAAAGCCATGGATAATATTTATTTCAACGGTTTGACATAGGTTGGTTAAATTAAGTTGCATGAATGCGCATATCATGGTATAGTATCGTAGGGCGCGGCGTCTTTTTCGCGCCGCAAAAAAATCTTGGAGGATTTTAACCCATGTTAAAAAAACTTATCGCTTTAGGAGTGCTATTTGCCATGACGCTATCATGTTTTTCCGCTTGCGACC
>WQYM01000160.1 GCA_009781235.1 Bacillota bacterium | reverse complement strand
GCCGATATAAAAGAAGTGCTTAATATCCCACTCTTTAAGCCGCGCGAAAATCTGTTCAAACGCCTCCGGCGCTTTTTTGACGCTCGGCAGTTTATAGCGGCACGACCCCAAATACGAGGACGGCGTGCGCTTCAATAGCTCGACTTGGTCGCCCACATACTGGCCCATGTCGATGTAGCGACCCGCAAGCAGCCCCTGAATGCCGTTCAGCATCCCGAAAACCCTGCCCGTCCCGTTTTTACGCGCGGTGTCGTACACGCCGGCGAGGCTCGCGTTGATGACGGACGTCGGCCCGCCGGACTGGCCTACGATAACGTTTCCTTTACTCATGATTGATTTAACTCCTAGTGAATGAATTTTGTTTGTTTTAACGAATAATATGATACCACATGACAAGCCGGGATGTCAAACTAAAACGCATGATTAGCGGAATAACGAATACCAAATTATGAATAACGTGTGCTTATGCGGTTTGAAATTTTTCCTTGACAGAATCGCCGGTTTATGCTATACTTTGCATAATCTTAATAAAGCTATTTGCATAATTATCGGAGGTAATTCCCATGCAAAAATCAAGCAAACTCCTGTTTCTGCTGCTTACGGTTTTCATAGCCGCCGTTTTTCTTTCGGCGTGCGTAACGCGACCGGAACGACAGCCGGAAACGCCGAAGGAAACCTATACGGTGGTTTTTAACTCCGGAGACGGGTCAAAAGTTGCGAGCATTACGCGGATTGAGGGCAGCCAAATTGCTAAACCCGCCGACCCGACAAAAGACGGCAATATTTTTGACGGCTGGTTTTACGATTTTGAGCTCACTACTCCCGTCGGTTTTCCGCTGACGCTGAATAGTGATTACATACTCTACGCAAAGTGGAGCCCATCCTCCGTCGACCCCGGCGGTGACCCGGGCGGAGATCCCGGCGGCGATCCGATTGTCACTCCGGGTACAAAATTCACCGTGACGTTCGGCATGGGCGGCGCAACCCCTGTAATCGCCCCGCAGTTGCTCGAAGCCGGCGGAAAAATCACAAAACCCGCCGACCCGGCTCAAACGGGCTATACCTTCGGCGGCTGGTTTGCCGACGAAGGCTTAACGGCTCCGTGGGTATTCGAGGTCGACACCGTGACCTCAAACGTGACGCTGTATGCAAAATGGGTTGGGCTAACGTATACGATTACCTTTAACGCAAACGGCGGCGTGGGCGGCGCGGCCGGCGTATCGGCCGTGTTCGGTTCGCCCATGCCGGCAATCACCCTAAAGCCGACCCGTTCCGAGTTCGCCTTTACGGGATTTTTTGACGCAGAGACGGGCGGCACAAAATACTATAACGCAAACCTGACAAGCGCAAAAAACTGGGACAAAACTGCGCCCGCCACGCTGTACGCGCAGTGGGAAGCGTGGAATACGAGCGGTGACGGAACGCAAGTCAGCCCGCTGATGCTCTACGACGCCGAACATTTAGCGCGCTTTGCAGACTTAGTGAATAGCTCCGGGCAAACCTTTGCCGGAAAGTATATAAAGCTTGGCGCCGACATTGATTTGGACGGTGCGGAGTGGACGCCGATCGGCGCGGCAAAGCAATACTCGGGCGTCGCATATAACCGTTCCTTTGCCGGGAATTTTAACGGCAACGGCTTTACGGTAAGTAATTTTAAGATTACATCTTCTCAATTGTATGTCGGCCTGTTCGGCAACAACACCGGAACGATTGAGAATCTCGGCGTGACCGACTTCACCATTGACGCGATCAACGGTTCCGCCACCATTCCCGGCGTCTCATACAGCGGCCGGTGCTATGCGGGCGGACTGGCGGGCTATAACGACGGCGGCACGATTAGAAACTGCTTTGCCCGTGGTTCTGTTAAGGCGACGGGTTCCACCGGCGCCGGCTCGTACGCGGGGGTTTTGGCCGGCGGAAATTTTAACGGCGCGGCGATTATCGGCTGCTATGCCGAGGGCGACGCATGCGCGACGGGTGTCGCCGGTTCCTATGCCGGCGGCCTTTGCGGGCGCAACGAAAGCGCTTTCATTCACACCTCGTTTGCGGCCGGAACCGTAAGCGCTTCGATGGCGGTATTGAGTGAGGCCTGGAGCCCGGCATTAAAATATGCGGGCGGGCTGGTAGGGTATCACACGGCGACGCTTACGTCGGGCGCGATCACCGACAGCTATTCAACCGCAAATGTCAGCGTGTCGAGCACCCGGACCTCTCCCTGCTATGCGGGCGGGTTTGTGGGATATGCTTCCGGAACGATCACGAATTGCTATGCGTCCGGAGACGTTTCGGCCGCACATAGCGGCAGCGGCACCACCCTTTATGCGTACGCGGGCGGGTTCGCGGGTCTAGCCAGCACCTATGTGTCGGTTTGTTTTGCGGTCGGGAATGTAAGCTCGGAGGCTACCGCCGCTACGCTTGCGTGCGCGGCAGGATTTAACGGAACCTTTACCGGAACCGGCAGCTTGGGGACGGGGTGCTTACGATATGAGGGCCAACAGTTCAGCCGGAAGGCCGCCGGCGACGAAATGACTACGCCGAGCAATACGTACGCCTCTGCTGCCTCCGCTGCGCAATTGAGCACGGCAAGCTTTTATACCGAAGCGGGCTTCAGCGCGGCGATTTGGGATTTTAGCGATTTAGATTTTGCGTCCGGGAAGCTGCCTGTGTTGAAGTAACGAATAATGTCGGAGATTTTCGTGATTTGTGGTTCGTGATTTGCATCCAGATAAATGCTGATAATGCTGATGGTGTAATACCAGTTTTTCTTTACAAACCACGAACCACGAACCTTAGGAGGTAATTATTATGCAAAAATCACATAAGACCCTGTTTCTGCTGCTGTCGGCCCTTATTTGCACCGCCGTTTTTTCGGCGTGCGTATCCCGGTTCGAACGGACGCCGGAAACGCCGAAAAGCACCTATACGGTGGTATTTAATTCCGGCGGCGGGTCAACGGTCACGAGCATTACGCGGATTGAGGGCAGTCAAATCGCAAAGCCCGCCGACCCGACAAAAGACGGCAATATTTTTGACGGCTGGTTTTATGATTTTGAGCTCACTACTCCCGTCGGTTTTCCGCTGACGCTGGATAAGGATTACATATTGTATGCAAAGTGGGGCTTCTCTTCCGGCGGCCCGGACGATGACCCCGTCAGCCCGAAGCTGAAGTTTTATACCGTAACGTTCGACACGGGCGGCGCGTCCGCTGTAATTGCTCCGATGACGGTGGAAGAGGGCGGCTCCGTTGCAAAGCCCGCCGACCCGGTCAAAACGGATTTTGTGTTCGGCGGCTGGTATAAGGAAGCGACATTTTTAAATCCTTGGGTGTTTGGCATTGATACCGTCACACAAAACATGACGCTGTATGCCAAGTGGGAGGCGCAAGGCGCGGCCGGCACGGGCACGCAGGCAGACCCTATTAATCTCTATACGGCGGCGCAATTGACGGCGTTTGCCGCTCAAGTAAACGCGGGGGATACGTATAGCGGAAAGTTTATCGCTTTGCGCGCGAATATCGACCTCGGCGGAGTTGAGTGGACGCCGATCGCCACGATTACAGGCACGACTTTGCGGCGTTTTTCCGGCAACTTTAACGGCAACGGCTTCGAGGTCCGCAATTTTAAAATTACGCCCACCCAAGCCTACGCCGGTTTTTTTGCCAATAATTCGGGGACGATTCAAAACCTCCGTCTAAAGGACTTTACGGTGAATGCGCAGCATTCTAACGCCACGGTTACGGGCATTTCCTATACCACCCGTTGCTATGCGGGGGGTTTAGTCGGCTATAACGACGGCGGGAAGGTGATTAGTTGTTCTGCGGAGGGCTCCGTAAAGGCGACGGCTACCTCGACCTACGGCGCGTACGCCGGGGTTTTGGCCGGCGGGAATTTTAACGGCGGCGAGATTTTGGGCTGCAGCTCCGGTGGGAGCGCGACTGCTGCGGGCTACACCTCCGCCTATGCGGGCGGGCTTGTGGGCCGCAACGAGGCCGCCTCTATTCAAAAAAGCAGCTCGGCGGCCTCTGCAAATGCCGGAATTGCCGCCGGAACGCTGACGGGCGTCACCACCTTAAAATACGCGGGCGGATTTGTAGGGTACCATTACGGAACCGGAGCGATTACCGACTGCTATGCGAGCGGGAACGCGACAGCTGAGAGCAATCTTTCCGCTGCTTATGCGGGCGGCTTTGTCGGGTATGTGTCCGCTCAAGTCTCGCGCTGCTATGCGTCCGGGGACGCAAGCGCCGTGTGCAGCGGTACCGTTTATGCCTACGCGGGCGGCTTTGCGGGTTTTATCTACTCTCTCGGGACCCTCGTGACCAACTGCTTTGCGGCCGGGAATTTGAGCTCGGAGGCGTCCGCGTACTCCCAGGCTTGCGCGGCGGGCTTTTCCGGGAACGACGTATCCGGCACGAACAGCTACCGTTACGCGGGTCAAACTTTTACCCGAAAGTACGGCTCCGGTGCCTTAACCGTGCCGTTTAACACCGCGGGCGCCCTCTGCAGCTCCGCAAACCTTAACGACCCCGCGTTTTACACCGAAACGCTCGACTTTAGCGCGGCGGTTTGGGATCTAGCCAACTTAAATGTTGCGGCCGGTAAATTGCCGACGCTAAAGTGAGCGGCTTTGTGGCGTTTGCTGTGTTTACAAATCAGAAAAGGGCTGTCTCACTTTAGTTCTGCGAGACAGCCCTTTCACCTTTTTTCTGCGTAGCCTGTATTCCTCAGGAGCAAAAAAACCATGTTCTTATCTTAACCCACACATATCCTTCATTCCTCACTCCTCACTCCTAATTCCTCACTTTTTAACTGATAAAGTCTCGAATTACAATAGGCTCTGACCATTGACCACCGTCGCTGGCCGCTACTCCGGCGCGTGGTGACGGCAAATCGTCACGTCGCACGCGCCTAATTCGTCCAAAATTATTTCCTCCACGATGCGCCAATCGCCGCCGGCGAGTGAGCAGGACATGCGGTAGGGGAGCGCGATGCGCTTTTCGCCGTATTTTGCCCGTACCCGCTGCAAAGCTACGCGCAACGCGTTATAGTCGGTAAAGCAAAAGCCGCTGCCGACAAAATTATCCTGGCCGAATAAATTGCATATTACGACAGGCTCACCGTCTTTTCCGGAAACCTGCACGTCTTGAGCCGTTCCAAGTAAAATCTTGTGATTGAAGTCCATCGACTTACAAAGCTTTTTGTAGGCGTCGTAAGCCTCGCGATACCGCTCCTTTACTTGCTTAGCGACGCCGTTGTTCATCGCTCCCTTACAGTTTACCTGGTGCAGGATAACCTCCGCGCCGCTATCGAATACGTTGCCGTCGACATGTTTAACCATGATTGAAAATTCCTTTTTGCGCTTTTTAAAAGCTTAAACCTATTGTACACGCAAGGCGTAAAATTGTCAAATAGTTTTGGGTTTAGTTTTGGTAAAATTTTAACTTGCAAAACTCAAATTTATATGTTATATTATGAGAAGTCGAGCGCCGCGCGAAAATTTATTTTCGCATGGCCGAGACGCCTTTCGAGCCGACAGCCGCATTTTGCGGCTGCTAGCTTTGCGACAGCAAAGCTCAGAGAGGCGAGAAT
>WQYM01000159.1 GCA_009781235.1 Bacillota bacterium | reverse complement strand
GGATAAACAAACAATTCTGAAACTCGTCGCCGATAACGACGTAAAGTTCGTCCGTTTGCAGTTTACCGACATTTTCGGCCAGTTGAAAAACGTCGCGATTACCGCGTCGCAACTGACGAAGGCGCTCGACAACAAATGCATGTTCGACGGCTCGTCCATCGAGGGCTTTGTGCGCATCGAGGAATCGGATATGTACCTGTATCCCGACCTTAGCACCTTTGTCATGTATCCGGTAATCGGCGATGACAGCATGGCGACGGCGCGGCTCATTTGCGACGTTTTCAACACCGACGGAACGGCGTTTTGCGGCGACCCGCGCTATATCCTAAAAAAGGTGCTCTCCGATGCCGCTGACATGGGTTATACCGTAAACGCCGGGCCCGAGTGCGAGTTTTTCCTTTTTGACAAAGACGAATGCGGCGCTCCTACCTTAAATACACGCGACAAGGGCGGCTACTTTGACATGTCGCCCGTCGGCATGGGGGGCGAAACACGCCGCGAAATTTGCCTGTCTTTAGAAAAAATGGGCTTTGAAATCGAGGCGTCGCACCACGAATGCGCGCCCGGCCAGCACGAAATCGATTTTAAGTACACGGATGCTCTTTCCGCCGCCGACAACATCATGACCTTTAAGGCGGTGGTAAAGTCCGTCGCGCAAAAACGGAACCTGCACGCCACCTTTATGCCAAAGCCCAAAACCGGCATTGCCGGCAGCGGGATGCACGTCAACTTGTCCCTATGCGATATAAAAACCGGTCAAAACGCGTTTTTTGAGGAAGGCGGCGCGTTAAACCTAAGCCCCGTTGCCTACAGCTTTATCGCCGGAATCTTGGATAAAGCGCGGGAGTTTACCGCGGTTACCAATCCGCTGGTCAATTCGTACAAGCGCTTGGTTTCGGGGTACGAGGCACCCGTCTATATCGCGTGGAGCCAATGCAACCGCTCGCCGCTGGTGCGTGTTCCGGCTGCCAAAGGGGCATCGACACGCGTCGAATTGCGCTCGCCCGACCCCTCCACCAATCCCTACCTCGCCTTGGCCGTCACGATTGCGGCGGGGCTATACGGGGTTAAAAACAAGCTAAAGGCGCCCCCGTCCGTGGATCGCAACATTTACGACATGACCAAAAGCGAACGCCGCCTCGCCCGCATCATGCAATTGCCCGCGTCTTTAGGCGACGCTTTAAGTGAATTTGAAAAATCCGGTTTTGCAAAATCAGTATTGGGGAATCATGTTTTTGAAAAGTACGCCGAGGCAAAGCGCCGCGAATGGGAAGACTACATCGTACGCGTCAGCGCGTGGGAGATCGAACAGTATTTAGGGAAGTACTAGCGTAACGAAAAATGAATAACGAAAAACGAAAAACGATGGATGAGAAACGTCTGCAAATTATTCCGTTGTTCGCACGTCGCAGCAGTTGTTAAAACGAAAACGCCGGACGGCACGGGACGGGTACGGTGACACGAAGCGTAGCGAAGTGCCCCGAAGGGGTTCAAAAAGCTTGTCTTTTTGAATCTCCGTCCCCGTCCCCCTGACATCTTCCCCCGGGTTACAAGTTATTATTGCGCATTATTTTTTAAAGGATAAACGTATATTATGATTGATATAAACAGAATTTTCACCGACAAAGCCGGCCTTAAAGAGGGTCTATCAAAAAAAGGCTACGACGTTGCAAAAATCGACGAGCTCGAAGTGCGTTTACTCACGCGCAAGGCGTGGACGCAAGGGGTTGAGCTTTTGCGCGCACAGCGCAACGCCGTTCAGAGCGATAAATCCATCCCCGTCGAAGAAAAACGCGCGCTGCGCGACCAAATCACGGATTTAGAGCAACGGCTTGCTCCGCTGGAAGAGGAGATAAATAAGCTCCTTTACGACATTCCCAACACGCCCGACGCGGACGCGCCGGTCGGCAAGACCGAGGCCGACAACGTGGTAATAGACGAGGCAAAACAGTATTACAAATGCGTTTGCCCGAACCCAAAGCCCCATTGGGAGCTCGCAAAATCCTTGGACATTTTAGACGTAGAGCTCGCAAGCAAGGTGTCCGGCTCGATGTTCGCCTTTTATAAGGGCAAGGGCGCAAGGCTGCTCCGCGCACTTGTCTCCTACGCGCTCGCTTTAAACGGCGAAAAGTATCAAGAGATTATCCCGCCGCACATGGTATCCTCTAAAACGCTCACCTTCACGGGGCACCTGCCCAAATTTGCCGACGAGCAATATAAAGCGCTTTTGGACGACTTGTGGCTGATTCCCACCGCCGAGGTTCCGCTTACCGCAGGCTTTGCGCAAAACACCTACGACGTTTCCGAGCTCCCGAAATACGCGATGGGGTATTCGGTGTGTTTTAGGCGCGAGGCGGGCAGCGCGGGCAAGGACACGCGGGGGCTCCAGCGCCTTCACGAATTCCACAAGGTAGAGCTCGTCAAAATCGTCGAGCCGTCCGCCTGCAAGGCGGAGCTTGCCGACCTGCTTAGCGATTGCTTGTGCCCCATTCAAAATCTTAAACTCCAATACCGCATTGTCGATTTGTGCACCGGGGATATGGGCGACAAATACGGCCGCTGCTACGACATCGAGGTCTTTAGCCCCGGCGTCGGCAAATGGCTGGAAGTTTCGTCGGTCGGCCATTTTTCCGACTACCAGGCCCGCCGCGCCGGCATCCGTATCAAGGATGCATCCGGCAAGAAAGGCTTTGCCTACACCTTAAACGGTTCGGGTCTCGCCACCCCGCGCGTTTGGACGGCGATTGTGGAAACCTACCAAGCTGCGGACGGGAGTGTAGTGGTGCCGGAGGTTTTAAGGCCGTTTATGGGATGCGATATTATTCAGTGAAAAATGAAAAATAACTGCGTTGGCGTTCGCTCTAGCTTTGCTTTGCTCGGCTAAGGAAAAATGAAAAGTTTCGGATTTTTTGGAGGTATGTTATGAAAGCTTATCTAAAAACCGCTCTGGCCGTCGTCCTCATTTTATCGTTCGTTTTTACGTCGATAGCTTGCGGCCGCGACCGGAATCCGAACGGCCGTCAGAACGAATTGACCGATTTAAGAGGCAAATACGGCGTCCTGCAAGAAGAGTTTGCCGATTTGCAAGCCCGGCTTGACGCCGCAAAGGCGGAGCATGACGGAGAGCTGTCGGATAAGCAAGATCAAATCGACGCCATGCAGGACGAGCTCGACCGGCTGATGAACCGATTGAGCGCCTTAGAGCCTGGCTCGGAGCCGCCCGGCCCCGACCCGAAATCGATAACGCTGATCGTCAATCAGGCGTACGGAATGGGTACGGAGCCCGATAACGGCCAAGCCTGCTCCCATTCGTTTGTCGAGCTGTACAACTACGGCGAACAAAGCGTTAGCCTTGCCGGCCTTTCCGTTCAGGTTTGTGGGCAGGGGGCTGTTTGGCAAAAGTTGAATTTGTCCGGAACGGTTCCCGCAAAGCACTCCTTTTTGATTGTTTTGACGCAAGTTTCCAATTCCGGCGGGAACGTCGGTTTAAACATCACCGACTACGATATGGCTTGGGATGCGGTGCTTCCAAACCTTGGCTTTAAGGCCGTTTTACTTGCGGGAACCAGCCTTTTGGCTGCCGCCAACCCCTTTAACCATGACGGGTACGGAGCCGCAGTGAGCGGGTACATAGACATGATCGGCGTCGCGGGAAACACGAAGGGGCGCAACATCGACGGATATGAGGCCGATTATTTGGGCGGATTGTCAAAATCCGGTCCCGCATCCGGCGTATCCAAGCAAAAAGCGGTGCGGCGCATTAATTTTGCCGACACCGACAACAACGCCATCGACTGCGAAACCATAGATTACAGGCTTACGGAAAATCTGCGGTTCCGCCCCCGCAGTTTAGCCGACGGCGCGTGGGAGGCCGACGGCATCGGCAGCGCCGGAAAAGGGCCGGTGTATCTCGGCGCGACCTTTCCGGCGCTGTACCTCGATACGAACGGCGTGCCCATTTTGAACAAAACGACGTATGTCCCGACGGTGGTTTCCATGCGCAATACCTCGGAGCAATTCATGTTCGAGGATGTTTCGGCGGGCTTGCGCGGCCGGGGCAACACCACGTGGACGACTACCGGCAAGCAACCGTTCCGGCTGCGCTTCGACCAAAAAATGGAGGTTTTAGACGCAGGCTACAAGGAAAGGAGCTGGACGCTGATCGCCAACCATTTTGACAAAGCGCAATTAAGAAACTACGGGGGCCTTCACCTTTCTACGCTGTTGGACGGGTTGTCTTTTACGTCGAACGCGTGGTTTGTGGACGTATATTTAAACGATGTGTATCGCGGCGTGTATCTTTTGTGCGACCAAATCCAGGAGGGCAAAGACAGGGTCAATTTAACGTATGACGAGGATCCCGACAAGTGCGAATATCTGTTAGAGCGCGACGGCCACGCGACGGGCGAGTCTACCGTCAACGTCGGTTATTTTACCTTAGGCGGCACGTATACGGCATCCAACGGCACTACCCCCATCTCGCTGCATTTCCCGGGTTTTGTGGGCGAAAACGGCATGACGGCAGGGCACTTAGAGAACCTAAGGGCGTTTTTGCTGGCGGCGCAGGGAGCGATGCAGGGCGGGGATTACGCGAAAATTTTAGAATACATCGACGAGGCTTCCTTTGTCGACTGGTATATCCTGCAAGAACTCCATAAGGGTGGTTCCGCCATCAGCAACAGCGTGTTTTTTCAGGTCAAAGGCCAGGGCAAGAACCGAAGGATTTATATGGGACCGGTTTGGGACTTTGACCATTCCTGCGGGAATTATACGGAGCCGGTCCGGGCGGGGGTCACGGGGCTTTACCCGGGTGCGGACAACCAATGGTACGTGTGGCTCTTAAAGACGGAATTTTTAAATGTGGTTAAGGCGCGGTGGAGCGAGGTCAAGGAGCGCGAAATAGCGCAAAACATCGAGCATACCGCATGGGTTGCCGAATACTTTTGCGAGGCGTTCGAGCAAAATTTTGTCGCGTGGGATATTATGGGCAAATCGGTCGGAACCGAACCCGCGAATATCCGGGCGCTCATGACGTATAAAGCGCACACAGACTTTTTAGTCAAGTACTTAGAGGACCGCGTGGCGTGGCTCGACGGGGTCTTCGGTTGAATGTTAAAGTAAAAAAACATGCGGCAATATCTCGCAACTATGTCATATAAAGAAGGATTTCTATGAAAAAACTCACAAGATTCACATTTTTATCGCTGCTGGCCGTATCGCTTGCGTTAAGCTTGTCGGCGTGCGGATGCGACGGTAACGGCAACAGCACCGAGTCCGTCGCCGTAACGTGGACGGGGCTCGCCGCAAACGGGCAAGAAAACGCCGCCGACACGACGGCGCTTACTTTGACGTTCGATAAAGACCCGACGTCCCTCACCGCCGCGCATATCACCCTGACGGGCGCAACCAAAGGCGAACTGACCGGCGCGGGAACAACCCGCACATTGGCAATTTCCGGCATTGAAGCGGGCGAGGGCGAAAACGTCACCGTATCCATCGCCAACCCGCCCGGTTTTACGATATCCGGCGGCCCAAAAACCGTTGCGGTGCATAGGGCTATGCCCGGCGTGATTGTCGAGGAAGTGGCATGGATTGGATTAACCG
>WQYM01000158.1 GCA_009781235.1 Bacillota bacterium | reverse complement strand
GAGGAATATTTATTGGTTTTTTATGCGTATAAGAATGCACCCGCTTTTTCAACGACGCTAAAGATTGTTAAGGTATAAGCAAGACGTAAAGACCTGTCATGCCGCCAAAAGAACAAAGGCCGATTCAACCTCAAAAAGGAGCCGGATCACGTTTTAACCCGTGAACCGGCTTCTTTTTTTGGGGGATACTTTTCTGCGATTGCCATTTCAAGATTCCTTTAATCGCACGATTTCATCGGTCATAGGCTTTATAAATTGTAGTCTCCGGATGCTGTTAATCAGCATAACGCCGAGCACGACGGCGGGTATCACGGTAAACGGGATACCGAAACTCCCAAGCAAAATCGCCCCTTCAGGATCCAAAATATTGCTTGGTGTTAAAATCACGAACGTGATAAACAAAAGAAAAAATGCCGCAAACCAAATGCCGAGAATTACGGGCCTCTTTTTTAAAGCGATGACTTTTTCGCTCAAAAAATACCCGATGCCCCTTTGAACGTCGGCGATGAACTCTCTTTCTTTGAAGCGTTCTTCATCCGTCATGCGTTCCAGCATCTTTTTCAGCAGCGGCTGCATTACGTGTTCCCATTCGTTGAGGCTCGCGCCGGCTTTCGCCGCGTGTTTCACAATTTTCTCATACTCGGGCAGCGCGCGCCGACTATACAATTGGTAGCCCATCAGAGAATACTTATACCCTATGTACGACAACGGCCATTTTTCCAACACCTGCTCCGTTAACTTCGCCAGCGCGTCAAAATCTCTCAATTCATAAAGCCTTTGGCATTTTTCAGCGGTTGCGTTAAGGCTTGTATGGCTGGAACTGCTCAGAAGCTGATTTTTTAAATCCTCATCCAACACGATATTTTTTGTAATAAACGTATTGTAATTATGGATGACCTTTTGCGTAACGAAAGCTGTGCCGCAATGCGCGCAATTTCCGGCGTCCTTTGAGTCGTCAATTTCGATATTCGCACCGCATTGTGTGCATTTTGCCGCAACGATAGCCATTTTTACTCCTGTTTTTGCTGTTTTCACTCTAGCACAAAGCCGCTCTAAAGGCAAGTGTTTTAAAATGCTTTGCTAAAAAACTTGCGCAAACAGCGGACGTGTGATATAATACAGCAAATCGCTCCGTTAGTCATTAAATATTTTTATGAATTATAAGTTTCAAAAACGCAATCCTTCGCCGGTAGACGAAGCGCTGGCCGAAAAAATCGCCGTAAAGACGGGTCTGCACAAAAAGGCTGCGGAGCTTTTGATTTCGCGCGGGATTTGCGACGAGGAAAGCATCCAAAAGTTTCTGCATCCGGACATCGGCGATTTTTACGACCCGTTTTTGCTAAAGGGGATGAGTCGGGCGGTTCCAAGAATCGAGGAAGCCATCCGTAACGGAGAAAATGTGCTGGTGTACGGCGACTACGACGCGGACGGTATTTGCGCGGCGGCGATTTTAACGCTGTATTTAGTCTCGCGCGGGTTGCATGTTTACCCCCACATCCCGTCGCGCTCCGGCGAGGGGTACGGGCTTAACATCGAAACGCTGGAGATGCTGATAGAGAGGGTTGAGCCGGGCTTAATTATCACCTGCGATTGCGGCATTTCCGGTAACGAAGAGGTGTCGCATTGCTTGGACCTCGGCGTGGACGTCATTGTTACCGACCATCACGAGGTTTCCGAGGACGGGCCGCCCGAGTGCATTGTAATCAATCCAAAGCAATCCGATTGCCGCTACCCGATTAATTTTCTGTGCGGCGCAGGCGTTGCGTTTAAGCTCGTCGCGGCGCTGGGCGGCGTCGAGGCGGCTCTTGCATACGTTGATTTGGCGGCGCTTGCGACGGTTGCCGACATGGTTCCTCTTTTAGACGAAAACCGTTTAATCGTCCAACTGGGGACAAAGCGGGAGCATTTAAGGAATCCGGGCCTCGCGGCCTTATTGAACGATCAAGAGCTGGCGGACGGCATAACGAGCGGCGACATCGCGTTTAAAATCGCGCCGCGCATCAACGCCGCAGGGCGTATGGGCGACGCTTACCGGGCGCTTGAATTGCTTACGACCGACAGCAAGGCGCGCATCGCCCAAATCATCGCCCAAATTAACGCCGACAACCAAAAGCGCAAGGTTTTAAGCGACGAAATGTACGAGGAAGCGGCCGCGGTTTTAAAGGGAGAGGATTTAACCGACGCGCGCGCGATTGTGCTGAGCTCCGGCTCATGGGAAAAAGGCATTACGGGCATTTTGGCGGCGCGCGTGGCCGGCGAATACAAGCGCCCCGCGTTCATTATGGTGAACGCCGGTGTCCTATACAAGGGAACCTGCCGGACGTTTGGCAACATCAATATTTTCGAGCTTTTGGGGTTTTGCTACGATTTGTTGGAGGAATTCGGCGGCCACAGCGCGGCGGCCGGCTTTGCCATCAAAGAGGAAAACATCGAGCCCTTTAAAAAGCGCGTCAACGAATTATTGACGCTCATTTCCGACGATTATTTTTTGCCGGCCATAGAATACGATATCGACGTGTCCGAAGAAGACGTTTGTTTAGAGCTTGCGCGGGATTTAGAGCGCTTAGAACCGACGGGGAATTCCAACGCACGTCCGGTGTTGCGCTATGTTGCGGACAAGCTTTCCGTTGCGCCGTGCAAAAGCAATTACCGGCATACCTCCCTGACAACTCCGGGCGGCTTAAATATGCTGGCGTTTAATTATTACGCGCAAAACCAATTCTTGCTCGGCGAGTCGGAAAAGGAGCTCGCCTTAGAGATTTCCGTAAGCGTGTTCGGCAAAAAGGAAAGCGTCAAGGCGGTTTTAAAGGGCGTTGCCCCGGGCAAGCTATACATAAACGATGAAATTGCGCGGGCGAACTACCTAAAAAACATTTCTTTCAAAAAAACGGCGGAGCCCGTGTGTGAGGCGTATGAGAAAAGCCGTCTTGACGGGCTTATCGACCGTAAAATATACGGCACGTTTTTTATCGCTGGTTGCGCCGACACCTACCATAGTTTTATGGAACGCTACGCGCCGCAATACCTGTACCATGAGTTCATGTATTCTACGGTCAGCAACAATATGACGCGCATTTCCGTCAGCCCGGTGTTTGACGCCTCCCTTAACCTTTCCAATTACGGCAAAATCGTTTTTTTGGATTCGCCGATGGGAGAGGGGCTGGTGCCTTATCTCAATTCCCGCTACAAAAACGCGAAAATTTACGTTCCCGCGCAAAATAACGAGTCGGAATTTTTAAAGGGCGTCAACGCCTCCCGCGCGGAATTCGGCCGTTATTTCGAAGTCATAAAGCAAAACGCCGAGGTGACCGCCGTCAACGTTTTTTCTTACTATCACGCGCTCAAAAAAAGCGTGCCTGACATTACGGCAAGCGGGTTTATCGCGGCCTTAACGGTTTTTAACGAACTTAAACTCATTTCGCTTGGCAAGGAACCCTTCACCGTTACCCTCAATAGCGGCGTAAGAGCGGAACTATCCGATTCGCCGGCATACCGTTACCTTACGGAGCGAATAGCGAATAGCGAATAGCGTCGGATGGCAATGGTTAACGAATAACGAAAAACGAGCAACGATATAATTTAGGACTACCTGCCGTAGGGGGTCGCACAGGAGTGCGACCCCTACGGGAACAAAAGAAAAAATTTTTTGAACCCGCAAACACTTATCCATAGCTATTCGCTGTTCGCTATTCGCTGTTCGTTGTTACGACAAATGTTTTGGTTTAGGAGAATTGCACCGCCCCCATGAAGCATCTTCTCAAGCGTTTTAAACAAACTTTTTCCGGTGAGCAGGCCGAACTGCTCGACCGGGTTTGCGCGTACGCAGGAGATATGCACAAGGGGCAAAAGCGCGATTCCGGCGAGCCGTATATCATCCACCCGATTGCGGTCGCCAATATTTTGCTGGATTTAGGGCTTGACCCGGTAACGGCGGCCGCGGCCGTACTGCACGATTGCATCGAGGATACCCCGGCGACCGAGCAGGACATTCGGGAAAAGTTCGGAGCCGAGATTACGGAGCTGGTGTTGGGCGTCACCAAGCTCGACAAATTAACGTTTGAATCGAAAGAAGAGGAGCAGGCTGAGAATTTTAGAAGGATGTACTTTGCGATGGCAAAGGACATCCGCGTTCTTTTGATTAAGCTGGCCGACCGTTTGCACAACATGCGCACGCTGGAGACGCTTTCCGATGCGCGCCGTATGGCGATGGCGACGGAAACGCTGGAGATTTACGCGCCGCTTGCCTCGCGGTTAGGACTTAGCTACTTTAAATGCGAATTAGAGGACCTTTCATTAAAGACGTTGCATCCCGCCGTGTATGATTCGCTGATTGCCGCAGTCGCTTTAAAGCGGGAGGAGCGGAAAGCGCTGGTTTCGGCCGTAT
This sequence comes from Bacillota bacterium, assembly GCA_009781235.1. Classification (GTDB taxonomy): domain Bacteria; phylum Bacillota; class Clostridia; order Christensenellales; family Pumilibacteraceae; genus WRAP01. The sequence continues at coordinate 1,281 of WQYM01000158.1, read as the reverse complement.
GTGCGCTGCTAAACAAAATGTTAAAAGAACTCAATATCGTGGGCGAGGTCAGCGGGCGTCCCAAGCACTTTTACAGCATCTATAAAAAAATGGTCAACGACAACCGCACCTTCGAGCAAATTTACGATTTAACCGCCGTGCGCGTCATCGTTGAGTCCGTCCCGCAGTGTTACGAGGCATTGGGAACCATTCATACCCAATGGAAGCCTGTGCCGGGGCGTTTTAAGGACTATATTTCGATGCCCAAGCCCAACAATTATCAGAGTTTGCACACGACGGTCATGACGGAATACGGCATCCCCTTTGAGATTCAGATTCGCACCTTTGAGATGCATAAAATTGCCGAGTACGGCATCGCGGCGCATTGGAAGTACAAAGAAGACCGCCAAGAATCCGATATTTTGGACGAAAAGCTCGCATGGCTACGGGGCATGATGGACGGGGAAGGCGACGCCGCGACCAGCCCGGAGGAATTTTACGAATCCTTTAAATTCAATTTTTCCGGCGGACAGATTTTTACGTTTACGCCGCAAAGCAAGGTCATCGTGCTGCCGAACGGCGCGACGCCGATTGATTTTGCCTACGCCGTGCACTCCGAGGTCGGCAACCGATGCGCCGGCGCTAAGGTCAACAATAAAATCGTGCCCTTAGAGACTAAGCTGCAAACTGGCGACTATGTGGAAATTTTAACGTCGAATAACACGCGCGGCCCTAGCCGCGACTGGCTGCGGTTTGCAAAAACGACGCAGGCAATTTCAAAAATCAAAGCCTTTTTTAAAAAGGAAATGAAAGAGGAGAATATTCGGCTCGGAAAATCGATGCTCGAGGCGGAGGCGAAACGCCGCGGATACGACTGGAATAAGCTGACGGTGCAAAAATGGCTCGACGTTATCATGCAGCGCTACGCGATCTCGTCGCTCGACGATTTGTACGCGTCCGTCGGGTACGGGGGGTTCTCGGTCAATCAAATTTTACTCAAGCTCATTGATTTTCATAAAAAAGAGGCCGACGCGGCTAAAACGGCGGAGCACAAGTTTGCGCAAAAGCCAGTCGGTGCGCGGGCCGGCGTGCTGGTGGACGGCTACGATGATTTGTTGATAAGGCTTGCCGGGTGCTGCAACCCGGTGCCGGGGGACGAAATCACGGGCTTTATCTCGCGCGGGCGCGGCATCGCGGTGCACCGCAAAACGTGCCCGAACCTTAAACACGCCGAGCCCTTCCGCTTAATTGAAACGACGTGGGCACAAAAGCCGGCGGCGGGTGCGCCGTTCGTCGTCGCGT
>WQYM01000157.1 GCA_009781235.1 Bacillota bacterium | reverse complement strand
GGGGGCATCCGCAGTGTCGCGGACGCGCAAAAAATTATCGATGCCGGCGCTTCCAAAATCTCGATTAATTCTGCCGCCGTGCTGAATCCTGGGTTGATTTCCGAATGTGCAAAGGCGCTTGGGAGCGCACGCGTGGTGTGCGCCATCGACGCTAAACTAGGGGTCAGGGGTCAGGGGTCATGGGTTAGGGAAGAGAGGACTGATAATTCTAATCCAATCCCGAACCCCGAATCCCGAATCCCGAGCCCCGAACAAAAATGGACCGTTTACATCAACGGCGGGAAAAAGGATACCGGAATCGACGCCGTGGAATGGGCGCGAAAGGCCGAGGCTTTGGGCGCGGGCGAAATTTTGCTTACGTCAATCGACCGCGACGGCGTTAGAAACGGCTACGACATCCCCTTAACGCGCGCCGTGGTGGACGCGGTAAAAATCCCAGTTACGGCCTCGGGCGGTGCGGGGTGCAAAGAGGATTTTTTAGCGGCGCTCACAGAAGGCGGCGCGGCATCGGCACTGGGTGCCTCGGTATTCCATTTTAGAGAGATAAAAATAGGTGAGCTGAAAAAATATTTGAGAGAGAGCGGAGTATGTGTTAATGATAAATGATAAATGATAAATGATGAATGATAAATTATTGATGGATTTGAGTGTTTGTGTCGAAAAAAACATCTCATCCGAAATTTATCATTTATCATTCATTTATTATTCATTATTTATCAAAAGAGGAGGCTTCCCCCCATCAAAACCTACAAAAAAATCGTATCGCTTGATTTCGAACTATACAACTCCATGTATTATTGGAGCATTTGCTGGACGGGCGTGGTCGTTGTTTCGGACACCTTTGAGCCGATTACCGCGTTCGACATCCGCTCTAATCCCGTTACGCGCCACCGCTTTGTCGGCAAGGAGCTAAAGTTCCCCTTTACCGGCGAGGAAATCCGCAGAGAAAAGCTGTTCGGCGAGGTCGCGCACAAATTAATCCGCTATCTTGACAACGACACGCTGGTGGTGGGGCACGCGTTTGACAACGACGCAAAAATGCTGATTGACGCTTGTAGCCGCTACCGCATCCCGTGCCCGGAGTTCGACTATGTGGACACCAACACGCTGTACAACGCCCTGTTTTCGGAGTCCGGCGAGCGTTCGCTCACAAAATTGGCCGAAAAATACGGGATAGAATTCATCGCCCACGACCCGCTCGAGGATGCGCGCGCCACGTTAGAGGTCGCCAAAAAAATTACGGAAGGGGGCATGTACGGCTTTTTAGAAAAGCACGGCATCGAGCCCTCGCGCCTGCAAAACGGCCTCATCTACAAGCCGTGCCCGCCGGGCGCCGACGCCCCGACGCGCGAACGCTATCGCCGAACCAACCTGATTTTCAAAAAAGGTGCGCATTTAACCGCGCCCGAGGAGCTGTGCTACTTTGACCCCGCGATTGTTTCCGGCCAAGATATCGAAGCCGTTTTGGACGCGCTGGCCGGGCGCAATTGCGGCTTTGCCTCCACCGCGTATTCGTGCGACATACATATCACGAACAATTTGATGCTGGAGGCGGATTCCAAAACGGCGTTGTTTAGAAACGTAGTCAAGGAGCTTTCTCTGGCGGGCGGCGGCTACGATTTTACGCCGAAAAAAATTCGCGGGATTGACAATAAGCCGATTCCGGCAGACGAATATTACCGGCTCTCGTACGAGCATATGTGCCGCGAGGGCGTATTGGGCGGCAAGGGTGTTTCGTTTTCAAAGGCGGTGGAGTGCACGTGCGAATTCGACGATTTGTTGACCGCGATTGTGCAAAACGGGGGCGTGATTTGCTTTAATGTGCCCGATTCCGAGATTTTTGTCGTCACGCATATGGGGGAACTAAAGAATCATTTTGACGGCCGGTTGCGCGCGTACCGGCGGACCCGCCGCCAGCAGGTGATGACGCTGGAAGAATTTCTTAATTATTATGGTAAATCAGTTGATTAAACTTTAAAATTATGGTAATATAGGTATGAGGGGCGTGTGCCCCCCCCCCGTTTTGTCGGCGTTTCTTAATTTCTAAAAAAATTCAAAGAAGGTATTTTTATTCATGCGTAATTTTCTTGCGGCGGACGGCGCGGCAGCCGGCTGCGAAGGATTGTTTACAGACCCCCTTACCATCGTTATGATGGTCGTTTTAGTGGTGTTTGTCGCCGCGATGTTCATCTGGCCCATGTTTTCGAGGAAAAAGAACAGCACTCAGGCGAACGAGTTGTACGCTAATTTAGCGCCCGGCGATAAGGTTATGACCATCGGCGGGATTATCGGCACCATTGTCGAGATTGAAGAACTTTCCCCGGTCGATAAAAAAATATTGATTGAAACCGGCGCCGAAGGACAAAAGACGACGCTTTGGCTCGACATTAAGGGTATTTATCAAAATATTTCTAAGCCCCCGCCGGAAAGGCCCGGCTTGTTCGGGGGAAAGAAGTCGGATACGGACGTCATCGCGCCCCTCCCGAATCCTGATTCCTTCCCGAATGTCGAAGCCGCGGAAGAGCCTTTTGCCGACGGGGAAGTGCCCAAGGAAGAAAATTAGGCGCAGGTCACAAGGCACAGTTGCCAACGCACAAGGCACAGGTAACGGAGAAATCAATATCCGACACCTGTGCCTTTTAACTTGTGCCTTGTGCCTTGCTGCTTAAACGGTTAAAATCGGCTGTGAGGCGTATAAATCGCCCTCACGGCCTTTTATCAGGGGAAACATGAATGCGGCCGTTTTATTGACGGACCAAATGTAGCGTGCAGCTTCTGATTCGGCCGGGGATAGGGCTGCCGCGTATTTTTCAAAATCCTTGTTTTTTACGATGATGCTTTTTGGTAGGCATCTCAAGATTGCAGCCTTTAAATTTGCCCGCACGCCGATTAGCTTTGCGGGGATTTGGGGCGTTGTCGGGTAATGCGTTATCCCCAACAGCGCCTGCAGGCATAACCGCCGGACTCTTGCCTCGGTATAACGCTTCGACTTAGTTTTTTCGATAATTTTATCTAAATCTATATACTCAAGCGCGTTCAATTTTAGCTTAATTTCTAAGCCCTCGCCGGCGTCGGGACATCCTGACATCTCGCGGCTTCGGAGCGCTAAAACCGTCAATACGCCAAAGCACGCGCGGCGTTGCCGCAAAACCTGTTCGAGCGCTTCCGCTTGCATCCCCTTTGAGCAATCCGTTGCGGCTTGCCCCTGGCATAGTTCCGCTAAAAACAGTTCAAACGCCGCTTCCGGCATTGCGTTTCGCGCCGCGCTTGCGTCACCGCTCTCAAAAAATGCGCGGATTGCGGTGGCGGAACTGAATCCGTCCCGTTGTTCCGTGTCGTGATGCCCCGCGCCGACCCGCTTTATCGCGACCGGCCGGATGGCGGAACCGGACTTAATCAGTTGCTTAAGGTATTCAATCCCCAACAGGTCGTTCGGTGATTTAGGCGCAAGGCTGCCCGACACGGTCCCGGTGGCTTGGCCATATGCGGCGGCGTAGGGGATTCCCTTGTCTAAAGCCTCTTTCAGCGTCCGTTTAAAGAGCTCCGATTCCTCCGTTTGAATGGCGGCGACTTTTTGCATGAATTCTAAATTACCCGATTCCGAGCCGAATACCAAATGCGTTACGCCGGGGATGCTGTTTAGGATATTTATCGCGCCCTCGCTAAACCGTTCCCCGCACGCCGTGGCATACAACGCCGGCAGCTCGATGACCGCGTCCGCGCCGCATAATAACGCCGCGTGCGCACGGGTACGCATATCGGCAACGGCGGGCTCGGCACGCTGTACAAAATTGCCGCTCATAACGCATACGAGTGCGTCGCAGCCGGTACGCTTTTTCGCCTTCGCTAAAAGGTATGCGTGCCCGTTATGCAGCGGGTTAAATTCACAAATCACGGCGGCAAAGGTCATGGCGCTATTATACCGCATTTGAAGCGAAAAAGCAAACCTTTTTGCAAACGATTGACAGAACGCGCTCCGCTATGATACAAATGTTTTATTAGGTAGCATTTATAAATCGTCTGCGTCTTGCTCGGGCTCGGCATCATCGTCTGCCGGCGTCCCCGTATAGCTCCCCAGCGGGTCAAGCGGGCTCATAAACGCTCCAAACAGCGTTTCATCCAAGGTTTCTACGGTTTCGTCCATACATCCTCCGTTCGTAGGGCGGGGGCTTGCTCCCGCCGCAAATAGTATCTATCCTTTACACAATTTTATGCGCTTAAAGCCTTTGATACATGCAAAAGAGAACCGCTTTGACGGTTCAAAACGGGATGGCGTCATCGATAATTTTCGCGCGCTCTGCATGACGTCATACCTGTTTTCGGCGGTCGCGCTCTATTTTTTGGCGGTGCTGCCCGTTTGGCTGCCGCATTGGGCCGGAATCGACGGAAACGGCATCCCGTTTTTCTCCATCGGGTTGTTTGACTTCGGACCCGTGATGTTTTTCTTTTTAATGGGCCTAACGGCGGTTCCCGCGTACCGGAAATCCGTCCGCCGCATAGGCGTCGCCAAAGCCTGTGTAAGGCTTCTGCACCGGAACGTCATCATCCTCGCCGTCGCCGCTATTTCAGTCCTCTTTGCGAATCTTGTTTTTAGGTGGGGGATGGATTGGTCATTTTTTGCGTCCATCGGGGTCGTTGGGCTCCTGCTGATTCCGTTTTTGGGTTTTGGCAGCGTTTGGCGGTTGGCTGCGGGCGTGCTGATTTTGATTACGTACCAAGTTGCACACGTGCCGTTATTTGCCTTAATCGGCGGGGGTGTGGGCCTCGCGTCGTTCGGCGGGGGCGCGGCGTGCTTCGGGTTTTTGGGCGTAACGCTGCTGGTCACGGTGTTAGCGGATTTGCGCTATACATCCCCCCGCTATTATGCCGCCGCAACCGCCGTGCTGATGCTGTGCGCCGTATTGTCGGCAAAAATTCTCCCTATCCGCTTCGAGGAGTTTAATGTTTCGTACCTTCTTTCAACCACGGCCGCGTTTGCCGCAGCCTTCGGCGCGGCCATGCTGCTTAACCGGCCGCTCCGCAATAAGCCCGTTCCCGTTTTTGCCGCCGTCGGGCGCAGCATGATTTTCTTTTTGGGCCTCTCCGTACTGCTTGGGACATTATTCGGCGCACTTTTTCCTTCAACCCTGCCGTTCCTTGCGCTATCGCTTTTTATCTCGTACCTGATTTTCTTCGCTATCGCATATATCTTTGAGCGCTTCAAGCTTACGATTAAGCTTTAATCCCCTGGCTAAAACGCTTGACAACGGCGTCGTCGCAGCGGTTTACTTTAGACGATCCGATTATAGCGCCAAGCCACGCAAAACCTCGCAAAACCACGCACCGACGCAAAAAAAAACATTGCGCAATTTAGTTGACATATTGGCATAGAATGTAGTACACTGCAAGCAAGGTTGCTTACGTTTTGGCACACGGAAAATATGTTGGAAGGAATGCTAGTAAGAAATAAGTCGGAAAGGAAATTTACGGGAGGGTATAGTATGGCAAAAAAGTTTTTTGTATCGGTGTGTATTTTTGTGCTTTTTCCGGTGTTTTTGTTTTGCGCGTGCGTCGCGCCCGGCATCAGTGGGAGCGGAACGCACGGCGCGGATTGCACGTGCGAGCAGTGCAAGCCCGGCGGCGATGCTCACGGCGCGGATTGCACGTGTGAAGCATGTAACCCGGGTGATAG
>WQYM01000156.1 GCA_009781235.1 Bacillota bacterium | reverse complement strand
TGCAGTTCTTACGCATCTTGATTCCGGCTTCGTCGTTGTCGGCGCAGACAATAATGTGGCTGAATTGTTTAAGCCACTCGAAGTTTTGTTTAATCCAAGAGCAGTTGCCTGCGCCGAACGGAACGGATACCGTATTAGCGTATCCGGCTTCGATTGCGACCAAAGCCTCGATTTCGCCTTCTACGATAAGCAGCGGCTCACCGGGGTTTGCGCGATGCATATTAAACAGCAGCGGCGTTGTGTCGGCGTCTTTTTGGCACCACATTTTCATTTCGCTCTGCTTAAGCTTTCTTGCGGGCCTGTATTTAACGAGTTTTAAAACGCCGTCCGCGTCGTAGTAATGGAATACGATATTCCCGCGCCGGTCTTCTCTCACGTCGGCTGCGTCGATAGTTTCTTTGGAGATGCCGCGCTTAGCGAGATATTCGTAGACTTTTCTTTTGGCGTTAAGCGGAGCCGGATTTGGGAAGCGATAAGGGCGCGGTTCCTTAACTTTTTGCCGTGGTTCGGGAACCGCGCCGGAGGAGCAGGGGATATCCGCGTTTAAAAGCTGCGTTACGGCTTCGGCGTATGTGGCGCCGGCGTGCATGCAAGCGTCGATAACGTCGGTATTCTTCCCGCAACCGAAGCAATGGAACGAGAAAGTTTTCGGATTATAAACAAAGCTCGCCGTTTCCTCCGCATGCCAGGGACATAATGCTTTTCGCTTGATCGGATTATATTTTTGGAGATTCAAAAGGCGTGCGATAATTTCAGCGTTTTCGTGCCCGAGGCGCTGCTTTGCTTGTATAATTTCTTCTTTGCCGGCTATCATCAAGCTGCCTCGTTTTTCTCGTCCTCGGAGATTTTGTGTTCGCAGTCCTCGCGATGGTTGCAAAGATTGCTGCAGAAGAACGGATCGCCAGAAGGACAGAAATCCCAGCACTCGCGGATTTCCGTCACAGTTTTTCTTGCCCAGCTTATCGCTTCGTCAAAGGCTTCGGTATTGAACGGCACGTCGATAATTTTGTTTTTTCTGAACATGAAAACTTGCAAGACATCGGGGAACCTGCCGTACTTCTGTTTTATGTAAATGCAATACAAATAGAGCTGCCGCGCGTACTCCGCTTGCTCGGCCCTCGATTTAAAGCCCGATTTTGACTTATAATCGCGTAAAACCAGTTTCCCGGCACAATCCTCGAATACCAAGTCCATGACGCCGTTAAACGTCCAATCGTCGATATCGCAATCGAATTTGGACTCGACCTCTAAAATTTTCATGCCGTCATAGCCGGCAAAATTGTTAAAGAAGTCGAGCCCTTGTTCGTAGTAAAGCTTGCGGATATCGCCGTGAAAGCCGGTAGGGAAGTCCTCGGCAATCGCCGTATCGAACTCCCATTCGTACACGTCGGACAAATCCCACAGCTCAAGCCCGCCGCGCGTATAGCGCTCTAATATGGAATGAACGAACGTTCCGTACGAGCTGAAGCAGTTTCCGATTCCGGCTTTGTTTTCGATGTACCGTTGCAGGTACCCGTACCTGCAGTTGCAAAAACAAGAAAGCTTTGTAAAGCTGTACCGTTCTTTTTTTTGTTTTCTAGGCATCAGAACGGGTCTTCCTCTTCCTGCGCGGGCGGTGCTTGACCCGCGGATTTATGGTTTTCTTTTCCGTCGATATGCGCTTCGAGAATCAGAAACCGGAAGACGGATTTTTTCTTTCCGTCTTCGCCTTCTTTCCGCTCGTTCGTAAATTTGGATTGTTTAATTACGATGCGGTCTTTTACCTTTAGGCCGCTCAGCGCTTCGACCGCTTTGCCAACAGCGCGGGGGTACCAGCCGGAGTTAACATACCCGCTGTCCGCATTCTTTTCGGACGTCGTAATCTGAAGGTCGATGTATTTTCCGTTCTCCGCCGGCGTAATCTTCCAAACGGTCGCGTAAATCGTGTTCTTGTTAAAAATCATTACTTCTTGGCCTCCTTGGTTTCCTTTTTCTGAGGCGGCGCCGCGTCGGTTTTTTCGGACTTCAGCGCGGCGAATTCGACCATGACCGCGCGGCAGACGTTGATCGTCTTGATACTGCGGGGATTCGGGTTTCCTTCGTTGAGTTTAGCGATCACTTCCTTGATTTTTTCCCTCTTGATACCTGACGCAATTGCTTTGGTTCCCGCCTCGACGACCTCCTGTATGGCTTTTCTTAAAGTCTCTTTCGCTTCCTTTTCTTCTCCGTACTGCTCGGTTACGCGCTGCTTGCTCCTGTATGCGTCGGGGTCGGCCTCGGTCGTGGCGAGCTGTAAGGATTTCATTAAAAAGTAGCGATTCCCATACGTACATGCTGCGCCGAACGCTTGTGACACGTCTTCCATCTGTCCGGCTAAAATCCAAGGGACTTCGATCCGCTCGTCGGGCTTATCCACGTTTACCCAAGTGAACAGCGAGTCGGCGGTTATAATGATTTCGTTTACGGGCGTAACCTGCCGTTCGGTCTCTTTCTTTTCGTTTTTTACATACTTGACTTTTTCGTATGTATGGGGTTGGATGCGCGTGGTTCCGGGCACGATTGAGTGGTACAGCATCACGCGGTACAACTGCATTCCGGCGGTCACCTTTGCGAGTATGTCTTCCTCGGGGACATACTTGTAGTTAAAACCTTCTTTGGTCTTTTGCAGTACGCCCGCGGCGTCCGCGATTTTCAATAGCTTTTCGTGAAGGTTCATCTCCGCAATCGCTTTATTTTTTTGTTCGGGCATTAAAACTTACTCCTTTTTTGGCAGCTTAAAATATGGCATCGCAATTTCGATGCCGCTGCCGGATGTTTTGTAATGGGATCATCTATATTTTGAATAAATGGTGAGTTTGATATAGAACCGGATCTATGCTACGCCCGCATTGTATCACGGCTTTTCTGTTTGTCAAGAGCTTTCGGCGAGTCTTATTTTGTTGTTTTTTGTTGTAAATGGCCCGCCCTAGCTTGCTTAATACAAAAAGATATGCTATACTCTATAAAAATAAATATCTATAGAAGTATAATGCAAACATCTTTGAATTGGGAATAGTTCAATAAAAAACATCTTCCGGAGGACGCCAATTATGGCAAGAACAACCTTTATTTCATACAAATACAGCGAAGCGCAAGGACTGCGTGACCGAATAATAGCCAAACTTGGCGATAGTGCAAAATTTTACCGCGGTGAAGACGGCTTCTCTGATGACTTGTCGTCTTATGCGGCATCGACGATAAAACGACATTTGTCGGACATGATTTATGGAACAAGCGTAACAATTGTTATTCTTTCGCCGAATATGAATTCCAGCCGTTGGATTCCATGGGAAATAGAGTATTCTTTGAGTGAATTTTCACGTAGCGGTAGAATATCCCGTACAAATGGCGTTATTTGCGTTGTGCAAAAACGGCCGCCCTCATTTCCCAACTCTACCTGTGCGGCTTCAATAAGCGATTACGGCTGGTTAGAAAACCGGAATAGTTATCACAGTGCGTTCGCTTTGCAACGGAATTGGAATGAGACGCAACTGCTCTCAATTATTAAATCTAATCGCAATAATAAAAGTACTTGGGCGGGATACTCGCTTTCACCAAATTATATTGATATTGTTACGGAAGATGAATTCTTGCGTAATCCCGACAAGCATATTGAAGAGGCTTTTATTAAAAGTCAGAATGTTGATTCATACAATATTACAAAACAAATGAGTGAACAAAAGTGGGGAGGCTTTTATTTCTAATGAGCATACAAAGACACAAGGTTTTTATAAGTTATTTTCACGCTGATGACCAATATTATAAAAATCAGCTTATTCAAATGAAAGCGTGGGATAACGAAAGGTATCAATATGTTAGCATTTTCGACGACTATTCCGTGCGGCAATATGATATTGACGATACAGGGCTTTCGTCGGAGCAAATCCGCCGCATTATTCGCGATGATTACATGAAAAACGCGACTGTTTTAGTTTTGCTGTGCGGACAAAAAACAAAGACGCGAAAACACGTTGATTGGGAAATACATACGGCTATGTACCATAGCGATATAAATCCGCAAATGGGAATCGTCGTTATAAATTTGCCGACGATAAATCAAAGTCAACTTTACAGTTGCTTAGGGGATAGGCAGTATTTTGGAGACACTTCAGGTTGGGTTACTCTCAATAAAGACGCCAGTTATTTAGAAACCAACTATCCCTATCTCCCTGCAAGAATAAGAGAAAATATTGCAAGGGACAATATCTATATTCCGATTATTAATTGGGATAGGGTTAGCGGAAATGCATATAATCTTGCGGGAATAATTGATGTTGCTTTTAATAATCGATATAAGAATGATTACGATCACTCCACAAATTTGAGGAGGAATAATTCATGACGTCCAAAGAAAGGGATATTGAGAACTTTATTGATGAATACGCGAAAAAAATTATTGAGGGGAAAGCATCTGTTTTTATTGGTTCTGGTATTTCGCGTGGTGCGGGTCTTTTAGGTTGGCAACATCTACTAGAAGGGTTTGCTAAGGAAATTGGTCTTGATGTTAAAAAAGAGACTGATTTGATATCTCTTGCTCAATATTATGTGAATAACAAAGCTACGCGCGACAAGCTGAGCGAAAAAATACGTGAGTTTTTTACTGATACAACAAAATCTCCGACAGAAAACCACCATGTTTTAGCGGCGCTTCCGATAACAAACTATTGGACGACCAATTATGACAAGTTATTAGAGCGCACGTTTGATTATCATCATATTAAGTATGTGTCGGTTATCGATGATGCAAATATTAAATGGAGTAATCGTGCCCGTGAAATAACTTTACATAAAATTCACGGTGACGCTGAATCGCCGGATAATTGCGTTATCACTAAAGAGGATTACGATAGATTTTCGCAAACGCACGAAATGTTGCTCGCCAAACTCAAGGCAGAAATGAGCTACAATACATTTCTTTTTCTTGGATATAGTTTTAGCGATACAGACATTCAACATATTCTTTCCAGAATAAGAGCCGTGTTCGGCGGTAAAGCCAAATCGCCTAAAACGCATTATTGCATATTAGCAAAATGTCAAGAATCGGAAGAAGATCACGAATATAAAAACACAAAGCAAAGTCACCATATTGCCGACTTAAGAACCTTTGGTATTCAAACAATTTTACTGGATGATTATTCAGAGATTACAACAGTGTTGCGATTATTACGCAATAAAGTTTGTTTGCAGAATGTGTTTATTACCGGTTCATATCCTCATGGACTTGAAATTAATGAGGTGGAAATAAATCATCGTACTGCGACAACTATTGCAGCTGCTTTAATCGCAAATAATTTCAATATATACACTGGGTATGGAATGAATGTTGGTGTTGATATCGTGCAAGGAGCGCATGATGGTTGTACCTTGCCGGCTGCTCCGGGTTATGAGAAAACGATTAAGTGGCTTAATGACCATCTTTTTATCTATCCATTCCCTTACAATAAAAAGTGGAAGGACGATGCAGAAAGGAAACAGCATTATACTAAATGGCGTGAGGGGATAATAGAAAAATCGCAGGTGACAATTGTTATATCTGGGAAAAAGGTTGTTAATGGTGAAGTTGTAGTGGCGGATGGCGTATTGGAAGAAGTTTCAATATCTCGAAAGCAGGGCAATCTGATTATACCTTTAGCTTTTACTGGCGGAGCTGCAGAGCAAATATGG
>WQYM01000155.1 GCA_009781235.1 Bacillota bacterium | reverse complement strand
GACACGCCGCCCGCGCCCACGGTCGAACAAAGAGAGGAATACAACGAGATAGTAGAGGAAATTTGGGCGGAAATGACCGAGGAAGAACAAATAGAATTGCGGTCTGAATTGGAAAAACGCAAGGAATTTTCGCTCGACCACGACGCGCCCGCCGGACAGAAAATCGTTAAGCTCAAAGTTAAGGACAACGACGGAATTTTACAGCCTGTGTACGATGAGAACGGCGACGAGCTTTACGTCAACCGAAAAACTTACACGGTCGGCAACTTCACTTATGCCTGTATCAACCGCCAAACGCTGTTGCTGATTCGGTTCTTTCCGGCAACAATGGAATTAAAGGACGTGGTGAATAATCGAATCACGGTGAACGCCGACAACAAATTGATGAACATGGACGGGGTTGAGCCGTATTCGCCAAAATCGCGCGACGATATTCTCAAAAAAATGGGCGACATGGGCGTTTATACGTCCTCAATCGACCCCGCCCGTATGTTATACCGCATGGACGACGACCAAGCCTTGCAACGCGCTATGAACCTTAAAGAAAACGACCCGTCGCTTGGGTTTTGGGGTACTATCGGGGCGGCGTTCAAAAACCTATTCGGCGGCGGCAATACGTCAAAAGGCTTTTTATCGAATTTCTTGGACGTGTTGATACTCGTCGGCGTGGTTCTCGCGGGGTTCTTGGTGCTGTATTTGGTGATTAAGGGCGTATCTATGCTCAAACGTGCGCGGGGCGGCTAATGCTGTCGGCTCTGATACTCCTGCTTGTACTCGCTATAAAATTGGGGTGGTTTCTATTCAAAGGATTTGCCCGTATTCTTTTTGCGCCGTTTCGGTTGCTATGGCGGGTCATTTTCAAACGCTAAAAATCTAAAAAAATTGGGGTAAAAATCATGGAAAGGTATTTCATGTACGGCGGCGCGGGGTTGGTTCTGCTAATCCTCGCCGCCGTGTTCATCGGGATTTTAGTACGGCGGCATAAAACCGTCCGCAATTTTGACAAAAACGACGCTTGGCTCATAGACGAATTTCGGCGTTGCAACGTAATCGTAGACGGCAAAAAAGGCACGGGAAAGGATTTATTGTTCGCGCACGCTATTTTTTTGCGCGGGGAGCCGCATTACAGCAATATCGTATACAACGGCTTGACGACCGAGATAGATATTGCCGACATGACGGCGGGGTCGAACACTTACGAGCAGTTTATTCGCGGTACGACCGAGAAATTTTCTCCGGCTTTCAACGAGGGCGAGGACTTTTATATTTCCGACGGCGGCATTTTTTTACCGTCGCAATATAATTCCGAGTTAGACAAACGGTACGCCGGGTTGCCGATATTCTACGCGCTCCAACGTCAGCTTTACGATTCCAACACGCATTTGAACTTGCAAAGCATCGGGCGGCTATGGATAAAACTTCGGGAGCAAGCCGATTCGTACATAAGGGCGTTGCGTACAAGGGATTACGGCGACCACCTTGTCGTTACCGTTCGCACATACGACAATTACGAGAGCGCGTCCGCAAACGTCTTGCCGCAAAATACGGAGCAACAACGGGCGCGGCGTGGAGAAATAGTCGAGCGGCGTTTCCGCATTTACAAGCGCGAATTAGAGTACGACACCCGGCATTTCCGACAAAAACTAATGAACGTAACGGAGGCCGCGCCGTTTGAGGAAGTAATCAATAATTTAATGAGAGGTACAAATTTATTATGAAACGATACGAGGATGTTAACACGAAAGACTTGGTAAAGTCAATCAGAATGTTGCAAAAATGGCATATCAAAATATCCCGCTTGCGCTATATTCCCGTACCCGAAAAAGAGATTCGGGGCTTAGAGGGGCAGCCGTTAGCGGAAAAATTGATGGCGTATAAGCGCGGCTACCTGTTCGAGCCGTTTATCCAACTGAAACTCATGCAAGAGGAATTGGACAAACGGCACGGCAAATTCTAGCCAAACAAACGAAAACCATTGCCCCGCAGGGGCAAGCGAATACGGAACCCCAACGAGGGCGGCGTAGCCGCCCCGTGGGGGCCGTATCGCTCGGCGCGCCGCAGGCGCGTCGCTCTAAAAGGGGGGCGTTCGCCCTAGTATTACCCTTTTAGACACCTATGTAGGTGTAGGAGAAATCTATGATACGAGGTAAAAATTATGGGTAAAAAAAACTCACAGTCGCGCTCGTGGCTTATCACCCAAAGCGCGGATAAGATAACCTTTGAGGAACTGCTTGCGGCCTTAGACGGTTATGTGTACATCGGTCAAAAAGAGAAAGGCAAGCAAGGCGGCGAACAGGGTTTTGAGCATTACCAAATCTATATCGAAAACCCGACGTCGATTTATTTTGCGACGCTGAAAAACAAGCTGCCGACCGCGCACATCGAAATGCGTAAGGGTACGCGCAAAGAGGCTTTCGAGTACGTTACCAAGTCCGATACGAAAATAGGCGAAGTTTTCGGGCAGGGCGATATCGACATCACCGACGAAAAAGGCAAGCGCAACGACATGGCGGAAATCATGCAAATGATAGAGGACGGCGCGACCGACGACGAAATCCGAAAAGCCTTTCCGACGCAGTTTTTACGGTACGCAAATTCTATCGCCCGCGCCCGTCAAGTCATAACGGAAACGCTGTATCAAAACACGTTCCGCACCCTCACCACGACGTATATTTACGGCTCGGCGGGCAAGGGCAAAACGCGCTACGTCATGGAAAAATACGGCTATGTAAACGTGTTTCGCGTAACGGACTATAAGCACCCGTTCGATATGTACCGGGGGCAAAAGGTTATCATATTCGAGGAGTTCCGCAGTTACTTAAAAATAGAGCAAATGCTGAATTACTTGGACGGCTACCCCCTAACGCTCCCGGCTCGGTATGCGGACAAAGTAGCGTGTTTCGATACCGTGTATATCATTTCTAATATTCCGCTCGAAAGTCAATATACGAATATGCAAACGGAACAGCCGGAAACTTTCAAGGCTCTTTTGCGACGTATTCATTTTGTTTGGGATTACGACAGGCACAAGGAACCGCAACCGCGAATCCAAGTCCAAGCGCAATCCTCTTTCGCAAACCTAATACCAATCGAGGACGATGGCACTTTGCCGTTTTAAGGGGGCGCAAATATGCTTGAAGTAAACAAAATTCACTACGGCGACGCTTACGAATTGATTAAGCTGATACCCGACAAAAGCGTTGACGTTATCATCACCGACCCGCCGTATCATTTTTCAAATATGCAATCGGGCGGCAAGTCGCCGCTTGCAAGGCAACATCGGGAGCGAAAAAAAGAGTTAGTCGAATTGGATATAGTCAAAGGAATTAAGCCCGAAATCCTTGTTGAGTTCGTGCGCGTTCTTAAAACGGTCAACTGCTATATTTGGTGCAACAAAAAACAGATTCCCGAATACCTAGAATTTTTCGCAACTCGGCACGGTTGCCGCTTTGAGATTCTCATTTGGAGTAAATCCAACGCGCTCCCGATGTTCCATAACACCTATTTGTCCGACAAAGAATATTGCCTATACTTCCGAAAAGGCGGCTACTGCAACCCGCAGAATTACGACGACGCGAGAACTGTTTTTTATGAACCGACCAATATCACCGACAAGAGGTTGTTCACGCATCCGACGATTAAGCCGTTAAAATTCATTGCAACGCTTATCCGAAATTCAAGCAAGCCGGGCGACCTCGTTTTCGATCCGTTTATGGGTAGCGGAACAACCGCAATCGCCGCAACGGAAACGGGGCGGCAATTCATAGGATTTGAGAATAACGCAAAGTGGTATAAAATCGCTTGCGACCGTCTAAACGGAATCGACGCGACGGGTCAAACGGCGTTTATATTAAGGTAGCAAGGGGGTTGTAATGCTTACGCATTTTAGTCTATGTTCGGGAATCGGCGGGTTAGATTTGGCCGCAGAATGGGCGGGCTTTCGCACCGTCGCCCAATGCGAAATCGACAAATACGCAAGCCGCGTTTTGGCAAAAAACTTTCCGGGGGTACATAACTTTGGCGACATACGAACAATTACAAATGAATCTGCCCGTTCCGCAGGAATCGCCGTCGAAAAAATTACCGTCTTATCGGCCGGCTTTCCCTGTCAACCGTACAGCCTTGCGGGAAAGGGTCTGGGCGATGGTGACGAGCGCGATTTATGGGGAGAGGTTGCAAGAATTATCCGAGAATTTAACCCGCTTTGGTTCGTCGGTGAAAATACGCCGGGTTTGTTCGCCCGATCTGGTCAAAGATACTTCACTCGCATTCTTGCCAACCTTATTTCGTTGGGGTATTGCGTTTCATGGGGGATTTGGGGCGCTTGCGACGTCGATGCCCCTCACAAGCGAAACCGTGTGTTCCTTGTGGCTCACGCCGCAAGCAAGCGACGGCATGAGGAGCAATATGTCGCTTACGACGTTGCGGACGGGCAAGCCCAACGGGAATTTGGCGCAACAACTCGCGCATATGTTCCCGACCCCCTGCGCGTCGGGTTGGGGCAACGAAGGGAGCCGGGAGATGTTAAAAAAGCACAATATTTCCGAAACGGAATACAAGAAAATGACGCAGGGACACGGTGGTGCGTTGAACCCGACGTGGGTCGAGTGGCTTATGGGATTCCCAACCGGGTGGACCGGCTTAGATGCCTCGGAAACGCCGTAGTGCCGCAACAAGCCTATCCGATATTCAAAGCGATTGCGGAGCGACAAAGTTTGCTCTGAAAATATTTTAAAAAACTTTAAAATATTTTAAAAAGTTATACAAAATTGCTTGACTCGACAAAATAGGACATGCTATAATAACAAAAATTACTCTACCCAAAGGAGGTTCTCTGTGTAAAACAATAAAGATAATTAATTTTTTAGTGAAATTATTATTTAGTGACCTAGACATATGCGCGGTCTTTGTTTGAAAAGAATATATTCTAATGAAAATCATCAGCAATATCATCAATAGTACGTTCCCATTGCGACCTCCTAACTTTCTGTCCTAGGTTTTTTTCGTGAACCTCGGAGAGGCGGTCGCGTTGTCAGCGAACGTCTCTCTTTTTTATTGTTCAACAATTACGCGGTTCAACCCGCGCTAAACATAGAGGACATTAAAAACAAAAAAATTTTGGAGGAAAAAAAATCATGAAAGAAATCAAAAAGTTGGCGGTACTCGCTATATTAGTCTCCCTGTTCACCGTGGCACTCACAGCGTGCTTTGGCGGGAACGACGTTGAATTAAATAATGGTGATCCTACCATTATTTCCAAAGCCACAGTCACATTCGTTAGTAACGGCGGCTCGGACGTTGCCAAATTAACGGACGTTCCTATCGGCTCAACAATCGCCAAGCCTGCCGACCCCGCAAAAGCAGGGTGCGACTTCGCCGGTTGGTTTAAGGACGAGGCACTAAATTATGCATGGAATTTTAGCGCCGACACGGTTACGAGCAACATCGTTCTATATGCCGAGTGGACGGAGAGCGGTGACGCTGTTGCCGCAAAATACGAGGTTGCATTTGTAGGCAACGGCGGTTCGTCAACCACAAAGCTAACGGGTGTTACAAGCGGTTCCAAAATCACCAAGCCCGCCGACCCTGCAAAAACAGGGTGTGATTTCGCCGGTTGGTTTAAGGACGAGGCACTAAATTATGCATGGAATTTTGGCGCCGACACGGTTACGAGCAACATCGTTCTATATGCCAAGTGGACGGAGAGCGGTGACGCTGTTGCCGCAAAATACGAGGTTGCATTTGTAGG
>WQYM01000154.1 GCA_009781235.1 Bacillota bacterium | reverse complement strand
CGCTCTGCTCGCTTAGATTCTGCATACAGTACAAAGCAATTTCTTTATTAGTTTCTGCCCGACGTTCTATATGACTTCTATTCAACTCGGCGTCGATAGGTCGCTCTCGCCAGTTTTGTTCAATGGTCGAATTAGATTCGATCTGCGTCGCGTCAATTCTGATTAGATTTTCTTCTTCTGCCGCGGTAACCGCAAATGAAAGCGTTAAAGGCTTTTCTTCTGCGAAAGTTGCACTCAAAGGCGTGATAGAGCCGGATTGCGTTTCTGCTATTTGCGTAACCGTTGTTGTGCTTACTTGCGCCGTTTCGGCCTCGTAACTATAAATGATTTGCTCGAAATTCGGGGTGAATTGCGCATTTTGCACAGTTTGAACCGCGTTTTGCCGCCAGTTATTATCCGGCACATCCGGCCCCTTTTGCAAGGCAATCGGCAATATGATGCCGAGTGCTAAAATCAGCGTGAGGCTTGCCGCAATCGTAGCAAGAAAGGGCTTGCGTCGAAACACGCTTTGGGTGTGAACGGGCTTTGCCTTTTGCGTTGTCGGCGGCGAATAGCCGCTTGCTAAATTTCGGATTTGGGCGCTCATGTCGGGAACATCTATTTCGCGCTCCGGCACGTTATCCGCAAATTGTAACAGGTCTTTTACGTTTTTTTCGTTTTTCATTTTTTGCTCCTTTGCCGCAAGAGTTTGTTTGCGGTTCTCTACTTCTATAACGTTTCAGCTATGCCGTTTTTGTGGTATTCGGCAGAAAAATTTTCTTTTGCCTTTTCTAACAGTAACCGCACTTGATTTACGGTTTTGCCCGTCATGCGGGAAGTTTCGCGCAACGTGTAGCCGTAATGCCATAAGAGCAACGTTTCGCGCTCGTCTTTTTTAAGACGGGAAAGGGCGAACCGCACGTTTATTTGTTCGTCGTTGATTCCGTCTGCCGTCAAATTTGGTTCTGCGTCCTCAATAAAAACTTCTTTTTTTCGTTTGCGCAACATATCAAGCGCGATGTTAATAACGAGTGTGCGCAAATAACCGTTTAGGCTTTGGTCGTTTTTAATGGCGTGAACCTTTTCAAGCAAGCGTACAAACGTTTCGCTTACCGCGTCTTGCGCAAGCATTTTGTCGCGTAGGTAATCATACGCCAAAAAATACAAGTCCTTGTACACAAGCAACATTATATCTGCAAGCACGTCCTTGTCGCCGTTCTGAAATCGTTTGATTAAGGTTTTCAAGGTATTTTTTTCGTTCGCGTTCAAAATTTTTATCCTCTTATATCTGTAACGTTTCAGCTATGCCGTTTTTGTGGTTTTTTTGAAAAGTTTTTTAAAAAATTTTTTTGAACCAAATTTTGTACGGATAAATTTGGGGAAATCCAAAGAAATTACCATCGTTATCTCAACCATATTATAGGTAAAATAATGCCTTTTGTCAAACCCCATTCCCCCCGTCAAATTCCCCCTTATCTTGTTTTACGCTTTTTAGCCGTTTTATCTTGACTTTTATGACGGGATACGATATATTATAATTAAAACCGCAATACGGTAGGCTTGGAGGGCCCGGCCATGAAAGTTATTTTAACCCAGGACGTAAAGACGCAAGGCAAAAAAGGCGACGTTATCAACGTTTCGGACGGCTACGCGCGCAATTTTTTGTTTAAAAACAATCTGGCGACGGAGGCGAGCGCCGCCAATTTAAACAGCGTAAAAATCGCCAACGAGGCAAAGCAACACCATCTGGCGATCGAAAAAGCGGAGGCCGTGGCGCTCGCAAAAAAAATCGAGGCAACGCCCGTCACGTGCACGGTTAAGGTAGGCGCCAGCGGGCGTCTGTTTGGTTCCTTAACCACGCAAAGCGTGGCAACGGCGCTCGAGGCGGCGGGGCTGGCTGTAGATAAAAAGAAAATCGACATGAGGGAAACCATTAAGACGGTCGGAACATATAAATTACAGGTTAAACCCTACGCGGGCGTGTCCGCCACGCTGACGCTGCACGTAGTCAGTGATCAGTGATCAGTAATCAGTGATCAGTGGTCAGTGATTGGTGGACAGCGGTTAAAGGAGAAATATGTACATTAAGAATTTTCAAGAAATGGTGGTTTGGCAGAAAGCAATGGACGTAGCCAAGTCGATATATCTTTTGGTCAAAAAGCTGCCCAAAGAGGAAGTATTCTCTTTGTCGGATCAAATGAGACGATCCGCCGTGTCGATCCCGTCAAATATTGCGGAAGGGCAAGCGCGCAATTCTACGAAAGAATTCATGCACTTTATAGCAGTTGCTAAGGGCTCTGAAGCAGAGTTAAAAACACAGCTGTTGCTTTGCGTAAAGGTGGGATATCTTTCCGAAGCAGATATTTCGGAGGCAATAGATTTGCTGATAGAAGTGGGCAAAATGCTTACTGCGCTCACCAAAAAACTGATCACTGACCACTGATCACTGACCACTGTCACCGGAGGTTAACCATGGCTTTTTGGCAAAATATTTTTAAGAAAAAAACTCCCGTAGCGGAAGAGGCCGACGCACCGGTAAAAAAGCGCCCAAAAGTAGCGCTGGTCTTGGGCGGCGGAGGCGCGCGCGGCTACGGGCACGTGGGCGCAATTAGAGCGTTCGAAGAAGAAGGCATAACGTTTGATTTTTGCGTCGGCACCAGCGTCGGGAGCCTAATCGGCGCGCTGTACGCCGCCGGCGTGACAAGCGAGCAAATGGCCGCGTTTTCGTCAACGCTGGAATTAAAAGACATCCACAGCGGGTTTTTACTCCGGCAAGGCGACCCCTTTAAAATTGGGAAAGTCGTGACGGACATCATCGGCGATGTGATGATTGAGGACCTGAAAAAGCCGTTTTACGCCGTGGCGGTCGATTTGGTTGAGGCAAAACAGGTACTGTTCGATAAGGGTAGCGTCGCGTTGGCGGTTTCGGCGTCCGCCTGCGTGCCCGGCGTATTCCGTCCTATTGTTCACGGAAACCAGCATTTGGTGGACGGGGGGCTTTTAAACAACATCCCCGCCGAAACCGCCAAGATGCTGGGCGCCGACAAGGTGGTAACGGTGGACATCAACCCCACGCGCGGCAGCGGAACAAAGGGGTTGGGGCTTATCGACATCATAAAAGCCATGATCAGCATTATGGGCGCCAATTCCTCGCAAAACGGGCTGCGTTTTACGGACGTTTTGGTCGCGCCCAATTTGGAAAAATTCAGCGCGACTAAAAAAGACGGGTACTCGGAAATGATTGAACTCGGGTACGCTGCCGCGAAGGAACAGGCCGGGAATATTAAGAGGTTGTTTGAGCCGGAAAATTAGGGGCTGTCTCACGAAGCCAGGTACTTGCCAATTCCCCGTAGGGGCGGATGGTAATCCGCCCGAAAGCGAAGGGATGACTTTTTTTGTAGGCAAAAACAAAGCGCTCATGTCATAATTTCGGGCGGATTGCCATCCGCCCCTACGAAAAGGTGCAAAAATAAACCGGGTTTGCCTCACAATTTATCTTTGTGAGACAGACCCCCAAAAGGAATTTGAGTCATGGCAAAGGGCAATTCAACAAAAAAGCATCGCTGGCCGCTTAGAATCGCGCTTATGTCGGCCCTCACGCTCGTTTTGGGACTGAGCCTGATTTGGCACGTCGAAATCGACCGGGTCATCGGCCTAATCCGGGTAGAAGAAGGCGCGTATACCGGGCAGCACAGCGCGGCCGAGGTAGCCGGGGGGCGATCCGGCGGAGATTTGACCTTTCATTTTGTGGACGTAGGCCAGGGCGACGCGTGCATCGTAGAGCTGCCCGACAAAAGAACGATGATTATTGACGCGGGACCGGCAAAGCACAAAGACAGCTTGCTTACATATATCGACGACAATTTTGTAAAGGGGAAATCCGAGGCGGAAAGGCTGACTAAGTTTGATTTTGCGGTTTTGACGCATTCGGACGAAGATCACTGCGGCGGCTTTCCCGACGTATTAAAAACGTACGGGGTCGGCACGTTTTACCGGCCTAACGAATTAAGCACGCGCGCGCCGTTTATAGACCCGGACGCCGACTCCATTGTGGGAACCGGCAAAAAAGACACGGTGGTTTACCAAAAAACCATTGAGGCGGCATACCAGGCGTCCGATAACGTGGCGGTAACTTACGCGCCGGATTTGGATACGGGCGGGCTTGACCGGATTACGCCGGAGGGCATCGCCAAGGGCGACGAGCGATGGTACGAAATTGTGTTCTTCGGTCCGTACGGCCACAGCTACAAGGATTTAAACAACTACTCCCCCATCATCGTCATCGAGTATAACGGCCAATCCGTGGCACTTTCGGGCGATGCCGAAAAAGCGGCGGAGAAGGAATTCGTCGACAACGCGAAACTCGGGCGCAACCAAAAATTCGGACGTTTTACCGCCGATTATTCTGTAAGCCTTATAAAGCTCGGCCACCACGGGAGCCGCACCTCGTCGGGCGATGACTATTTAAGGCTTTTGACGAGCGCGTCCGTACGAGGCGACGTTTTGACCGTCATAAGCTGCGGCTTCGGAAACTCCTACGGCCATCCGCATGCGGAGGTTTTGTCGCGACTGACAGGGCTTGGTTTTAGCGAGGGCAACCTTTTGCGGACGGACGCGCATTCCAATATCGTCTACAGCATTCCGGGCAGTGAATCAAAGCCCGTCTTCGGCGCGACGAGCCACAACGTCGAAGCTGCGGCCGTTCACGAAGCCGTCAGTTGGCTCACCGTCGCGCTTTGTCTTTGGCTACTCTCCCTATCCGTAATTTTATTTGCCCCGATTTTAGCCGCCAAAAGGGACTAGAAAGTTGTCAGGGGGACGGTGGTGTTTGACAATGACTGATTATGAAAAATATTCTAACGACCCTGAGATTGTCGCGGAGCCCGCGCCGCTTAGGAAGGTTCACGCAATGCGCTTGAAAATATACGACGAAACAAAAGACCTCATCCACCTATCGGGTTGTGCACTTCATGAGACAGCCCCCCTGCTTTTTTTGCAGGATGGCCTCTGCGAGTGGCTGCCCGCCGGGGCATGCGGCGCACGAGAGCCTTATACAGTTCGTTAAAAGCAATCACCGAAAAGCCCGCCGCGAAGATTTTGAGCCAATCGGAAAACGAAAGCGGGACGGTGCCGAACGCGCCCGCCGATTGAACGATGACGATTTGCAGGACGAACGTAATTGCCATTACAATCAGCATGGGCTTGTTACGCGTGAGCGTCTTTAGGATGCTTTGGCGCCCCAATTCGCGGGCGTTAAAGGCGTTAAAAAGCTGGAAAATGATAAACAGGGCGAATATAAACGTACGTTCCTTTGAAGCCTCAATCCCCATAAAATTAGTTATGCCTTGCGTTAGTAATAATACCGTAATGAACGCGACGTTGACAAAAATCCGGTACGCCATTTTTTTGGTGATGATGTGATCGTTCCGCCCGACGGGCTTTCGGGTTAATAATCCCTCTCCCACCGGCTCTAAACCCAAGGTGAGCGCGGGCGGGCCGTCCATGATGATATTAATCCACAGTAGCTGCAGGGCGTTAAACGGCGCACCGAGCCCCAGCAGTATGTAGGCGACCGTAACCGCCACGGCCGAAAAGTTCACCGTAAGCTGGAACAGGATAAAGCGCTGAAAATTCTCGTAAATCCCGCGCCCCCACTTGACCGCCGAAACCACGGTGGAAAACGAGTCGTTTAGGATTACAATGTCGGCCGCCTCCTTGCACACCTCGGTGCCCGACCTGCCCATCGCTATCCCCACATCCGCCGCTTTGACGG
>WQYM01000153.1 GCA_009781235.1 Bacillota bacterium | reverse complement strand
CTTTACGGTGGTGCCGGATTCCGACATTAGGCTTGACGCCAAATGGGTCGCCGCCGCCACGATATCGTTTGCGACCGGTGTGCCGGGGTTGACGGTGGCGCCGATTAAGGCCCCCGTGGGCTCCGACGTCAAAAAGCCCAAAGACCCGGTGCGCACCGACGGTTATCTCTTCGACGGCTGGCTGCTTTCCGGCGAGCCGTATAAGTTTACGGTCATCCCGAGCCGCGATATCACGCTAACCGCCAAATGGACGGCATCCTGTACGATTACCTTTAACGCGGACGCCGACGATATCGAGGTGCCGGCGCTTGTGCAAGTACCGGGCCGCTCCATCAAGCCGCCCGACGCCCCTTTGCGCGCAGGGTTTTATTTAGAGGGCTGGTACCGCCCCGACGGCAAACGTTTCATCTTTAATGTCATGCCGTCCGCAAGCGTCACCCTAAAGGCTAAGTGGGTGGAAACGTCAAAGCTCCCCACGGTAACGGTTACGCTGCACAACGAGGACGGTTCGATTATTTCGATAGAGGATACGCGTTTCGCGCCGACTCCGTGGAGCGCCGGCTGGCCCAATACCGATACAAAGCCCCAGGTGCGGTATCTTGACTGTACGTACGGCATCACCAATTCAAAGGGCGAGCCGGAGTTTATAAGCGGCGTCATTAAGCCCAAGGGCAACGGCTCGTTCCGCGCAAATCCCTACGTTCGCAGGCCTTACCGGGTCAAGCTCGACCAAAAAACGTCCTTTTTCGGCTGGCCGAAGTCCAAGCAATACACGCTGGCCGCCGTATCGCATAACAACAACGACCCCTCGCGCCTTGTTACGCATTCGGGGTACGCCTTGGCCCGCAGCGAAGCGTTGCCCGGCATAGAATTCGGGGCGCGTTCGCAGCCGGTCGACCTTTACATCAACGGCGTTTACCGCGGCGTGTACGTTTTTACCGAGACGGTAAAGGTGGAGGAGGGGCGCTTGGAGATTGAATCCGAATACGCGGGCATTCACGCGGGCACGTCAGCCGACCCCTACGTTACGGACACCGGTTACCTGCTCTTTTTCGGCAGCGACCAGCACACCGTCATCGGAGAAGACCCCCGCGCAGTCTTTAAGATTTCCGGCGTCGGGCAAAGCTTTTTGATGGAATCGCCCCATGTGGACGATGTGGACGACCCCGAAATTCCGGAGGCGACCGGGGCCGGGTACAGGGCGCAGCGCGAATACATCACAGGCCAAACGCAAAACTTGTATAACATGATGACGGCTGCGAATTATAATGAATTTTTGCGTGTCGCGGACATCGATTCTTTTGTCGACGGCTATATTTTGCAGGAATTGTACCGCAACGAGGACATCGATTCGGGCGGCTATTACCTTTACAAAAAGTCCCCGGCGCAAGGAGGCAAATGGTATGCGGGCCCTCCGTGGGATTTAGACTGCACGACCAAGGACGGCGGCATAGAAGGCATCACGGTAGGGCCCGGCGGAGGGTGGGGGAACAACCCGTTCATCACCCGGCTGTACAACATTCCGGCGTTTTTGACGCGGGTCAAGGCGCGCTGGGCGGAGGTTTCCGGCGACGTTAAGGAGTTTATCACAAACGCGTTCAACGAGTATATCAATGACCCCGGTTACGCGGCGGCGTTTAGGCGCGGCGCGGGCGGAGACACGGGTATCCACGCCAACGCCGGGTACAGCTCGGTCGCCAGCAGCAATTGGGTAAGCATTGCCGAGGGCAAGCGCAATTGGCTGATTGCCCGCGCCGGATGGTTGGACGGGGCGTGGGGGTAGCGACTACGCAAGCGCGATGCGCGGCATCGCGCTTGCGTAGTGAAAAGTGAAAAGTGGAAAGTGAAAACTTAAAAATGAAAAGTGAAGGATGGATTTTGGGCACTAACCACTAATTTCCACACAAAACTATACAAAAAAGGCTTGCTAAATCGCAAAAGATATTATATAATAGAAAGGCTGTGGCGGACAACATCACCCGAAAAGAAATAAAATACAGGATTAGCGGCGCCTCTTTTAAACAGCTAAGCCGCGAATTTGTTCCGCATTTGCGAAGGGACAAGTTTTTTTTTGAGAAGATACATAATATTTACTTTGACAACGCTTCCGATGAGCTGATACGCATCTCCTTAGAGCGCCCGATATTTAAGGAAAAATTGCGGTTGCGGGCGTATGAGCTCGACGGGAGCCTGTACCCGTATGTTTTTGCGGAGCTTAAGCGAAAATATAAGGGGATTGTTTACAAAAGGCGCAGCCGGTTCCCGCTTTCGGACGTGCGGGAGGTGCTAAAGGGCGAAAAGCGCTTTACCGACATACTGGGTGACGACCAGATTTCCGAAGAAATGCGGCACTTTATCGAGCGGACAAGCATTTTTCCAAAATTGTACCTTAGTTACGACCGCTATTCGTACCGCGCCAAAGAGGACGACGATTTGCGGATAACCTTTGACCAAAACATTGTAAGCCGCACCAAAAACCTGGATTTAGCCGTCGACCCGGCGCTCGATGTGCCGCTCTTAGGCGAAGACGAATGCATCATGGAGATTAAATCCGGCTACGCGTTCCCGCTGTGGCTTACCTCCATCCTGACCAGACACAGAATTTTTTCGGTTACGTTTACAAAGTACGGAAAAATCTTTGAGGACAATTTACGAAAAACGCCCCTTAAGGAGATCAGCTATGTTTAACAGTATCTTAGAAGCACAACCGAACGGAGTATGGCTTATGCCTTTCGAGGCCGCCGTTTTTTTGTGTATTTTTTCCGCGCTTGCTACCGGCGTTTTGGTTGCGGTATCGTACCGCATCAAAAACGAATTCTATACCAAGACGATGATAGGCAGTCTTGTCGTATTGCCGCTGATCATTTTTACGATTATCGTATTAATCGGCGGCAGAAGCGGCACGGGCGCGATGATCGGCACAGGGCTCGCGGTAGCGGGAGCGTTTGCGTTGGTGCGCTTTAGGTCGGTGCCCGGCAACGCCAGAGACATTGCATTTGTGTTCGTTTCGCTGGCGTCCGGCGTCGCGCTGGGCGTCGGCCAAGTGGTGTTTGAGAGCATCATCGTCGTCCTTGTATGCGGGGTTTCCGTCGTCATTAAGTTCCTCCCGATTGACAAAAAGCGGAAGAGCTATGAGTGCGAACTAAGAATCACCATCCCAGACGACCTTGATTACGAGAACCAATTCCAAAGCATCTTGTCCTTTCACGCGAGTACGTTTCAGGTCATCCGGATTAAAACCAGCCGGATGGGCAGTTTGTTTGAAATCCGTTATAAGCTTTTCTTAAAAGCCGCCGGCACCGAGAAAAAGCTGATTGACGAATTGCGTGTCAAAAACGGCAATCTGCCGATTGTGATTAAGCGCTATACGGAAAACGTAGGAGAGTTGTAAAACTAAAAGGGGCAGTCTCACGAGATTTTGACGTGAGACAGCCCCTTTTGGTTATCAGTTATTAGTTATACTACGTGTGAAAAAATCGCACAATTTTTTTTAAAATTGTGCGATTTTTTGCTTGCCTATTGATTTTTTTTGTGTTATATTATTAGTGGTGGAGATTGGTCATTTAACTGTGTAATGATAAATTGCAAATGATAAATGATAAATTTCGGCTGGATTTGTGATGAAATTTCGGTCAATAGTCCCCAAAAATAATCCGCAATTTATCATTTATCATTTGCAATTTATCATTTATCATTTATCATTAACCAAAAGGAGATATAGTAAGAATGAAGACAAATCACGCAAAGCTTATTGCTTGGGTAGACGAGGTTGCCGCAATGTGCCAGCCTGACAGCGTATATTGGTGCGACGGCTCAAAAGCAGAGTACGAGGACATGATTAAAATCACGGTCGACGCGGGGCTTGCCACGCCGCTTAAAAAACGGCCGGGGTGCTATCTGTTCCGTTCGCACCCTTCCGACGTTGCGCGCGCCGAAAAGAGGACGTTTATCGCATCAAAGCGGAAGGAAGACGCGGGCCCCACCAACAACTGGATTGACCCCGTCGAATTAAAAGCGACGATGACCGAGTGCTACACGGGCTGTATGAAAGGCCGCGTGATGTACGTTATCCCGTTTTCGATGGGCCCCATCGGCTCCCCGATTTCCAAAATCGGCGTCGAGCTCACAGACAGCCCGTATGTCGTCATCAACATGCGCATTATGACGCGCATCGGAAAGGATGTTTTAAAGGTGCTGGGGGACGACGGCGAGTTTGTCAAGTGCCTCCACTCGGTCGGAAAGCCCCTTGCCCCGGGAGAAAAGGACCTCTCTTGGCCGTGCGTTCCGGACGTCGATAAAAAATTCATCAGCCATTTCCCCGAGGAGCGCATGATTTGGTCCTACGGCTCGGGTTACGGCGGCAACGCGCTGCTCGGCAAAAAGTGCTTTGCGCTGCGTATCGCGGGCGTTCAGGCGCGCGACGAGGGCTGGCTCGCCGAGCATATGCTGATTTTAAAATTAACCAATCCCGAAGGAAAGTCTTATTATGTATGCGGCGCGTTCCCGTCGGCTTGCGGCAAAACGAACCTCGCGATGCTCGAGCCCGTGTTCCCGGGCTGGAAGGTTCAAACTGTCGGAGACGATATCGCGTGGATGAAGTTTGGTGCTGACGGCAGGCTTTACGCCATCAACCCCGAATCCGGCTTCTTCGGCGTCGCGCCCGGCACCTCCATGAGCTCTAACCCGAACGCCATGAAAACGATTGCCACCAACTCCATCTTTACTAACGTCGGGCTTACCGACGACGGCGACGTATGGTGGGAGGGCATCGGCACCCCCGCGCCGGCGCACCTTATCGACTGGCAGGGCAACGACTGGACGCCCGACTGCGGCCGCCCGGCGGCGCACGCCAACGCGCGCTTCACCGCGCCCGCCGCGCAATGCCCCGTGATTGCGCCCGAGTGGGAGGATCCCGCCGGAGTCCCGATTTCGGCCATCTTAATCGGCGGCCGCCGCAAAACCTCTATCCCATTGGTGACCGAAAGTCTAAGTTGGGAGCACGGCGTATTCCTGGGCTCGATTATGGGCTCCGAGATCACGACCGCCGATATCACCGACAAGGTAGGCCAGGTGCGCCGCGACCCGTTTGCTCAGCTTCCGTTTATGGGCTACCACATGGGCGACTATTTGCAGCATTGGCTTAACATCGGCAAAAAGTCCGACGAAAGCAAGTTGCCCCGGATATATTTTGTCAACTGGTTTAGAAAAAACGCGGAAGGCAAGTTCATTTGGCCGGGGTTTGGCGACAACAGCCGCGTGCTAAAGTGGATTACCGAGCGGATTGCGGGCACGGGCAAGGCGGTTAAAACGGCGATCGGCAATATGCCGACGCTTGATTCCATCGATATTTCCGGAACCTCCGTGAGCGAGGCCGATATGGCGGAGCTTTTGGCGGTGGACAAAGAGGCGTGGCTTGCCGAGATTGAGTCTATTAAAGCCGCATACCTTGAGTACGGCGACAAGCTTCCCGCAACGCTAGTCCGGGAGCTTAAAGAGCTCGAGGCCAGATTAAAGTAAAACAATTGGGGCTGTCTCACGAGGTTTTAGCGTGAGCCAGCCCTTTTTGTTTTTTTGCGTTGCTATTGAAATAAGGTACGCTCAAACCGTAGGGGCGAGGCGTGCCTCGCCCAAAAATCGCAAAAACAAGGCGTATTTGGGCGAGGCACGCCTCGCACCTACGGAAACTTGACGCAAAATCTAAAATTCATATCATTTTTTTGAGCTGCTTTCTCCGTGAGACAGCCCCAATTGTTTTAAGTTGGCGTTTTTTAGTTTTTAGTATTTAATTTTAAGTTTTGAAAAAATTTTTTGAAAGG
>WQYM01000152.1 GCA_009781235.1 Bacillota bacterium | reverse complement strand
GTCTTTCAAAAAACCGTCGTAAACGCGCTTTCCCAATACTGCAAAATCCGCCAAGAGCGCATTTTTGAGCTGACAAACTCCGAAACATTGTAAAGCGTAGGCGTTGGGCGCGTTCTGTCGGGGAGCGTCTGCGCAGCAGCCCCCGACACGCGCCAACCGCCGCGCTTTCGCACCGTTGGCTTCGCGCTGCTGCCGTTGGCAACATGAGGATAAAATATTATGACTGTTTACTGTATTATGAATTAAAGGACGGCAAGCCCGTACCGCCGCCCAAACAAACCAAACTAACCGACTTAAAGCCGCTGTCCGACGAGGAAGCGGGCGAATTACCATTCTAATTACTTGGTGGGTATTGGATTGACGATAGCAAAAAAGGCAACGCTTACGCGCTGCCTTTTTTGCTTAGAAAACCCGCCATACCTTTAATAAAAATGTACTTTATTTGGAATGGTTCGTTTTCTATCACGTCTGGTGGGAGTTATAGGGTTCGAACCTACGGCCCCTCGCATGTGAAGCGAATGCTCTCCCGCTGAGCTAAACTCCCATAGTATATGCGGTTTTGAGCGGATGCGTTCCAAAACCGTTTACATCATAACAAAAATATTTTCAAAAATCAAGGGTTTGACGGTGGTTTTTTAAGTTAAATTCCCAAAAGGCCGTCCTTGTAGCGTGCGCTAAGCACAAGGCGCGATATTTCGTGAACGGGAGCTTGGGAGTAAACCTTAACATAATTTGTTGCGAATCCCGCGTTGTGTGTTCCGTCGCCGGAGCTTTCCGTATATACTTCGGCAGTTTTACCGATTTGGCTTTTTAAAAAGCGCGCCCGAATCGCTTCGCCTATTTGCGCAAGCTCGGCAGCGCGGGCGCCTCGAATGCCGATTGGGACTTGCATAAGTTCGGCGGCTTTGGTTCCGATGCGCTCCGAGTAAGGGAAAATATGCATGTCCGAAAACGCGGCTTTTTGTACGGTTTTGACGGTCTCACTGAACTCTACGTCCGTTTCACCGGGAAAACCCACTATTATGTCTGACGTAATACCGGCATTGGGGAAAAGCTTGCGGATTAAATCAACTTTTTTTAGCACATCAAAGGCGGTATAGCGCCGATTCATACGGCTCAATACCCCGTTGCTCCCGCTTTGCGCGGACAGATGGAAATGATTGCAAAACCCGGCATTCTGCATCATAAACAGCAATTCCTCGGTTACGGCGCAAATGTCCAGCGAACCGAGCCTTTTGCGTACATCGATTGCAGAAAACGCAGCCACAAGCTTTGGGAGCGCGGACTGCCCGTCCTGACGGTAATCGGATAGGTTGATGCCTGTTAATACAATCTCCTTGGACTCTGCGGCCATTCGGCGCGCCTCAATGAGGATATCGTTTAGATTTCTTGAACGGCTTCGTCCGCGCAAAATGGGCACGATGCAATACGAGCAGAATTGATTGCAGCCGTCCTGCACCTTGATATAGGCGCGCGTGCGGCATTGAAAAGGCTTGTCGAGCGGCTCAAAAACGGTCGAAACAGGCACAATAGATACTGTTGTGCCAAACATAGCAGTGCCTTCCTCGGCGAGTTTTAGGATATTTTGAAGTGCTCCCGCTTTCCCCGCCGTCCCGCCGACATAACGGACATTCGGTTTACCCACAAAACTCTTGATGTCATTTTGGCTGGCGCACCCCAGAATATAAACGCAGGCTTCGCGGTTATGCTTTAAGGCGCGCGCGACGGCTTGACGGGATTTTCGATGGGCTTCCCCCGTCACCGAACAAGTGTTTATAATGTAATGCGCCGCAGGCTCTAAATCAAACGAAAAGGAATAACCCTTGCGGGCAAGCGTTTCCGCTAAGCTCTGCCCCTCCACCTGATTGACCTTGCAGCCGAGCGAAAAAATTACAAAGTCTTTCATCCTTACGCCATCTCCCCGGCCTCATACAGAATCATCGCACAGATCGCCGCGCAAGCCGTATCTGCGCGCAGAATCCGCTTGCCTAAAGTAAGTGGTATGACAGGCATAGTACTAAGATTAGTTAATTTTAGCGCCTCATTTTCGGAAAAACCGCCCTCTCCGCCTACGATAACGGCGACAAAATATAGCGGTGTCAGCAGGTCGCCGGGGACGGCGACCCCTACGGGTTGGCGGATGCCCGTGTCGCTTTTTGCTGCGGCGGGAGCAAACCCCCGCCCTACGGGTTGGCGGATGTTTTTCCGCAAAAATGTTTTTATATCCACATCTACTGCCCGCTCGTAGGGGAAAACGGCCAGATCGTATGATGAAAGCGCGTGAAGCATTTCGTCAAACCCCTTGGGCTCGCAAACTTCCGGGACACGTCCGCGGCCGGATTGCTTTGCCGCCTCCTGCGCAATTTTTTGCAGACGGCCGGTTTTATAGGATTCTTTTGCCGCAACCGTGAATTCGCTGATGAACGGACAAAACTTCTGCACGCCGAGTTCCGTGCACATTCTAACCACCGTGTCGTTTTTATCGCCTTTTAGCACGGAGGAAAATAACGTCAGATTTATTTTGGGCTCCGTTTCACAGCGCTGCTTCCCCGTTAATGTCAACGTAGTTTCGCGCGCAAAAATGCCATCGACGGAATAAAAATAATCGAACCCGTCGCCGGTTGACACGGTCACGCGCTCCCCTGCTTTTGCGCGCAAAACGAGCGAGAGATGTTTATGGTCATCGCCCGATAGCTTTAGTATTTGTGTCGTTTTTTCTACAAATAGCTTTCTCATATATGTCGTCGGCGCGGCAATTACTCTTTACCGTTCCAACAATAGGTGCACAGCTTACACTTATCTACGCCCACGGAATCCAAAAGCCCGTCCAAAGAGTGGTATGCCAGCGTAGTGAGGTTTAGTTTTTTTTGAATCGCTTCCACCATTTTTAGATACCGCTTTGATCCGAAATCTGCGTATTCGTCGATGTGCGCCTCGCCGCCCTTACCCTCTAAGGAATCGATTACTTGGCGCGCGACGAGCTCACTTTCGGACTTAGAACGCGTAAAATTCAAATATTTGCACGAAAACAGTATCGGAGGGCAGGCGGCGCGCACGTGCAGTTCTTTCACCCCGCACGCGCTCAAAAAGTCGGTCATGCCGCGCATTTGCGTCCCGCGCACGATGGAATCTTCGATTAAAAGCAGCTTTTTGTTTTCAATGAGCGGGTTAATCGGAATGAGCTTCATGCGTGCAATCAAATTACGGATGCTTTGCTCACGCGGGATAAAGCTGCGCGGCCACGTCGGCGTATATTTTATGAGCGGCCGTGCAAACGGGATGCCGGAGCCGTTCGCATATCCTATCGCATGCGCCGTACCGGAATCCGGAACGCCCGCCACATAATCGACGCCGCCGCAAGCCCCGGCCAATTTTCCGGAAAGCTTGTCCGCTTTTGCCAGGCTTTTGCCGCACCGATAGCGCATTTGTTCGACGTTGACGCCCTCGTAATCGGAGGTCGGGTATCCGTAATACGTCCATAAAAACGAGCACACGCGCATAGTTTTATTAGGCTTTGAGATTTGAGACAGCTTGTCAGCTGTTACAAACATAACCTCGCCCGCGCCGAGCTCATAGCAAGTCTTATAACCAAGGTTAAAGTATGCAAACGATTCGAAGCTGACGCAGCGCCCGTCCTCCCGCTCGCCGATAGACAGCGGCGTACGGCCCAGCCGATCGCGTGCGGCGTATATTCCGCCGTCCGCCAATATCAGCAGCGTCATAGAGCCCTCGATGACGTTTTGGGCGAAAACAATACCCTCGGCAATCGAATTTTTACGGCAAATAAGCGACGCGACAAGCTCCGTATCGTTAATACGCCCGCCCGAAAGCTCGGAAAAATAGGCGTTATTGTCTTTGACCAAGGTGTTGACAAGCTCAGCCTTGTTGGAAATGCTTCCTACCGTAACCACGGCAAAGGTGCCGATGCGCGAGTGCAACAAAACGGGCTGCGGGTCGTTGTCGCTGATGCAGCCGATGCCTACATAGCCTTTTAAATCCGCGATGTCCGGCTCGAATTTGGTTCGAAAAGGGGAATTTTCGATGTTGTGAATCGCGCGGCTAAAATGGCGTCCGTCGAAAGTTGCCATACCGCCGCGCCGTGTGCCTAAGTGCGAGTGGTAATCCGTGCCGAAGAATAAATCCGTCGCGCACTCCGTTTTTGAACATATTCCGAATACTCCGCCCATGGGCAAGCACCTCTCTTAAGCTAGCTTATTTCCTAAGTACAATAGTGCAGTAGTGCAATGTGCAGTAGTTATTGATTTTTACTCAGTTGGCCAAAAAATATTTCTTTGTCAGTCAAAACAGTAATTATCAGCCTCACTACTGCACTACTGCACTACTGCACTATTGAACTCTCTCACTCCACGGTGACGCTCTTTGCCAAGTTTCGCGGCTTGTCGATGTCTAAGCCCTTGTTTGCCGCCACGTAATAGGCAAAAAGCTGCAGCACAATGACGGAGAGCGACGGCGAGAACAGCTCGCAAATGCCCGGGAGTTCAACCACGGAGAGATTTTCGCCCGCATCCGTTTTGTGCGCGTTCCCGATAAGCAGCACCTTGGCGCCGCGGCTTTGCACCTGCTCGACATTGCTCATGATTTTACCGTACAGACGCTTACAGGTAGAGATGGCGACGACCAACGTGTCATCCTCAATCAGCGAAATCGTTCCGTGCTTTAATTCGCCGCCGGCGTAGGCCTCGGAATGGACATATGAAATTTCCTTCAGCTTTAGCGATCCCTCTAAGCAAACGGCGTAATCGATGTTGCGGCCGATAAAGAAGATGCTCTTTGAGCTGACGGCCGATACGGCAAACTTTTGAATGTCGCCTTGTCGGCTTAAAATGTCGGAAATTTTGGCGGGGATGCCCGCAATTTCCGCCAGCAACCCGCGCCCTTCCTCCGGCAGCAGCTTACCTAGGCCCACCGCAAACCTTACGGCCAAAATGTATAAAAGCGCGAGCTGTGCGGAAAACGCTTTGGTGGTAGCCACGGCGATTTCCGGGCCGGCAAGCGTTTTAAGGCAATAATCCGACTCCTTGGCAATCGCGCTGCCTACCACGTTGACGATAGACAACGTTACGGCGCCCCGGGCTTTTGCCTCACGCATGGCGGCGATGGTATCGGCCGTTTCGCCGGATTGGCTGACCAGGATGACCAGCGTTTTTTTATCGACAACAGCGTTCCGGTAGCGGAATTCGCTGGCCAAATCGGTCTCGATACACGGCAAACCGCACAATTTTTCGAACGCATATTTTGCCACGACGCCGGCGTTATAGGCCGACCCGCACCCGATAAGCAGCACCTTATTAAAGCGCGTAATATCAAAGGCGTCGATAATATTTTTATTTTCCCCCACGGAAACGGCGGATTGGATCGTCTCTTTCAGAATTTTAGGCTGCTCGAAAATCTCTTTAAGCATAAAATGCGGATACCCGCCTTTTTCGGCGGAATCCAGCGTCCAGGAGACGGTTTCCGGCGCTTTTTCGAGCGGGTCTAAGTCCATATTAAAAAAGCTGACGCCGGCCTTGGTTAATACGGCGATTTCGTGATCGCCTAAATAATGTACCCGGTCGGTGTATTTTAAGACGGCAGGCACGTCGGACGCGATAAAGTTGCCGTGCTCGGATACCCCGATAATCAGCGGGTTATCCTTTTTGACGGCGATTAAGGTGTCCGGGTCGTCGGCACACAGGATTCCCAGCGCGTAGCTGCCCTCTAAGCGGTTCGACACCCGCACCACCGTGTCCATAATATCGCCGTAATAGTAATATTCCGCCAGTTGAGCGATGACCTCGCTGTCGGTTTGTGAGGCAAAGACGACGCCCTTTTGCTCTAAGAATTCCTTGATTTGCTTATAATTTTCGATGATGCCGTTATGCACGACGGCGATTTTGCCCTTGCCGCCG
>WQYM01000151.1 GCA_009781235.1 Bacillota bacterium | reverse complement strand
CTCATTCCGTCGTCCTGAGCGAGGCCTCCGTTATTCATGCATGCCTCGAATATTGTGGCCGAGTCGAAGGATCTCAACCTCTTGAAGTCGCGTTTTTTATATGGTGGAGATCCTTCGACTCGGTCACCAGCCTTGCAGGCAAACAAAGCGAGCGAGGCCTCGCTCAGGAAGACGGGAAGAGGTAATCGAAGAATATCGCAAAACGCAGGTGCCGTTGTTCTTCGAATAACTTAACGAAATTAGTCATCCTAAATCAAATGAGTATCAGTTATTCGTTATTCGTTGAACGACGATCCGCTCCCCCTCTACCGCGACGACGCGTAAAAGCACGCCGCGCTCGATAAAGCGGTCGGAAAAAACCAAAAAAGTGATATCGTTGATGACCATGTTACCGCTGCCGTTGATATCGGTGACGGACAGGCCGGTGAGCCCCACCAAAAACTCATGGCTTTCGGGGTCCGCCGCTTCTTCGCTCAGCATAAGATCCTTTGAGTGCGCCAGCCACGCGCGTTTATGAAGTAGCAGCGCGGCAATATGAAACGATAAAAGCGCGGCGGCCACCAATAAAAGCATCCAAAACAGGATGCCGACCGTCCCCCGATTCAGCATCCTTAAAACGACGCCCGCAAAAATCAGCACACCGCCCGCAAATGCAAACCTCCACCTTGCGGGGCGGAACATTTCTACCGCGGCCAGCATAATCCCGGCCGCCGCCAAAAACAGCGCGGCAACGCTAAGCCCGGAAAACAGGCCGGCAAAGGAGTCCGCAAGATTTGCGGATGCGAAAAAGGCAGTCGGCGATTGATGATTGGCGATTGATACGGAGCGGCTCACACGGTTATTATATATCATGCGCTATTCGTTTGTCAACGAATATAGATGACGGAGGTGTGGGCAAATCGCGTTTTTTGTCAGGGGGACGGAGTTCATGCAAACGGCAAAAGCAAGTTTTTGCCGCCCTGCGGGCAACAAAATCTTTGATTTTGTTGTCAGCACTCCGTCCCCGGCAGACAAATAAACGCGATTTGCCCACACCTAGATGACGGATATTAAGGATACAGCGAACCGAGCGGCAAAACGACGGCGGGGCGGATGCCCTTGACTGTATTGGTCGTATCGCAGGTTTGGATGGAAAGGCCCAGTTCGGTCATGCACACCGGAACGCTGGAGCCTGTTTTTGTATGATCAAAACGCATCCACCACTCACACCTTCCGTTGTACTCATAGTTAGGGTTAGTGGTATCGTCCGTTACCCATCTTATACGGGAATTGTTCGCCATCGCAAAATCCGTTGGTAATCCTTGACACTTCTCGCTAAGTCCATTACCAAATACATCGTGGTATATTCCGCTTGCGTCCCACATCTCGTAAGTCGAGAGTAAAAACACCTTGTCGGTCGTGGGTGTGCCGTTGCCTTCGAGATTGAAAGTTGTGGGGTTCGGCACCGTCGTTTGCGCAATCTTTGCGCGCGTGGCCGCATCAAACGCCTCATTCAAAAAGGCTTCGTTTAAGAACTTGCGCACCGTGCTGTCCGGCCACCTGACGTACATTTCGCCGAACGGTATGCCGCCCGTAACCACCTCCGCCGCCACCAAATGCATCGCGCCTGCCGTGCCCGTGCCGGCGGGGTTGATGCTTTTGGGCAAGGCGTCCCAGTCGCCTATCAGCCACTTGATAGGCTCTGCCTTAAACCAACGTATTGTGCCCGTCTCGCCGACGGGGGTACCCGTGCTGAACGGATAATTCGCGCCGAACCTACCGGGCAAAACGCTTACCCGAACATATTTATGTTATATACATATTCGGCGCTTGTTTTGGGCGTATACACGCCGGTATCGCTGGTATTGCCGTAAGTACTGTCATGGCTGCCCGTATATACCTTGCCCGTCGCTTCCATGCCGTTTTCGTTTTTTGACGCGCCGATGCTGTTGTACGCGTTGTTTAAGACGGTGTTTTGGCCGTCGCCCACGTAAGTGCACCGCAACTATTTTAACGCAGTTCCCTTTTGTAGTTGCCGTGGGTGTGAGGCAAAGGCGAGTGCAAATTTTGGAGGATTTCGCGCAGTTTTTCGGCGGGGTTCGGCTCGTCGGTTAAGTCGATAAGTACGCTGCAATCGGCAAAATGCAGCACCTCGCGGTTGTCAAGCGGCAGGCTGTTGAGCACTTGGCGGTAGCAATGCGCGGTTTTAAAGCGGCGCAAGGGGAAACGGACGCCGCGCTCGTCTAAAAGCAAAAGCCTTTCACCGCTCCCCTCGCCGCTCCCCTCGACGCTCCCCTCGACGCTCCCCTCGACGCTCCCCTTGCAGGAACCGCAGCTTGCCTTAAAAAAATTCTTTTGAGGGCAAAAGCTTAGCGTCATCAGCGGAACCCGGCCGTAGATATAGTTGACGGCTCCAGAAACCGGCTTTTCGGATTCGACGGACGCGATATAGGCAATTGGGGAATGAGTAGCGCTGTTCAAAAAATTCATCATAAAGCCCGCGATAACGGTTTTTTCGCGGCAGAGCTCGAAGCCGTATAGATTGTTGACGATAAAATTCTCAATGCCGGAGGAGTGAACGATTTGGCGTAAAGCCCCGGCGTCGCCGCCACGCATCACGTTGGGCAGGTTGAGTACGGCCTTTTTTTTCCCGACGAGTGCCACGAATTCCTTTGCCGCCGCAAGCGCGTAATGGCGGGGGTTTAGCACGGCATAATCGCAAGCGTTTAAAAGTTCATCGGTAACGTCTTTAGCGTCTTCCAGCATCACAAACACACGCCGGCGCTTAAATAAATCCGGCGACCGTAGGGAGGAGAAGAATCTAGCTACACTTGATTCGCCGGCAAAGGAATAGCTTTGTATGCCGCTGTCCGCGGGATGATTTTGTGTGCGGCTATCCGCGGGATGATTTTGTGTGCCGCTATCCGTCGGCCGCCTATACCTGCTAAGCTTTTCCTCACGGAACTTTGCAATCGCGTCGCGCCGCAAATTTTTTAGTTCCGATACGGGCAGAAAGCAATTGTCGCCCAAATCGATTACTATGTCTGACATAACAATGGTTTCGTCGCCCGTTTGCGCTAAAATACGCCGGACATTTTCCGCCTTTAGCGGCGAGGTTGCCGAAATCTCAGCAGGGCTTGCGCTTAGCCGCGTAACGGATACCGCGCCGTCAGTCAGTGTTAAAACGGCGGGCTCCCCCGCTTTTATGCCGACATACGCCTTTAATGCGATATGCCTCCGGCGCGCCAAAACCTCAGCGCTAAGTTCCGCGCACGAGGTCAGCCGCACCTCGTCGCCCGGCCGCACGTCGCCCGTAAAAGTAATCATGTCCGGATTTGAGACGAGCGCCGAGCCGGTTTCGGAGCCGTCCCGCACAAATTTTATGCCGTCACCCTTAGTAAGAACCGGCACATTTTCTTCATAGCGGATTTGGACGGCACTTTTTGCCGCGGGGGTATTCTCATCCTTATTTGTAATTTGTAATTTGTAATTTGTAATTTGCTTAACGCTTCCCACCTTCAACCCGATGTGCGCGGGGTGCGCGGAGTAAATGATATCGGAAGTCGGCTCTTTAAAATACCCTTCGCAATAATCGCCGCGGTTAAATATAATTTTTAGGCCGTCGCGGTCCGACGGCACGAGCGGCTGCGTCAACGCCTTTTTATACACGCGCACCGCCTCTCCGACGTATTCGGCACGGCGCATTCTCCCCTCGATTTTAAACGAACAAATCCCGGCGTCCGCAAGCGTTTTTAAGTGCGCGGAGAGATTAAGGTCACGCGGCGAAAGCAGGTGACTAGCTTTTAACTGTCCACTGTCCACTGCCCTCTGTCCACTTCCCTGACCCCTGACCCCTGATCCCTGACCCCTCAACAGTCCGTTTCCCTGTCCGCTGTCCACTGCCAACTGTCCGCTATATGGCTTGCGGCAGAACTGCAAACAACGGCCGCGGTTGCCACTCTCGCCCGAAAGTAGGCTTGAAAAGTAACAATTCCCGGAAAATGCCACGCATAGTGCCCCATGTACAAAGTATTCAAGCGCCAAATCAGTTCCGTTCTTTATCTTGACGATATCTTCTAAAAGCGTCTCGCGCGATAAAATGACCCGCGAGAACCCGAGTTTTTTAGCAACGATTGCCCCCTCTAAGTTGTGAACGCCTAATTGGGTGCTGGCATGAAATTCGGTTTTTACGCCGCGTCGTTGAAGCTCGGCTAAAAGCCCCAAATCCTGCAAAATAAGCGCGTCCGCGCCCAATTCCGCCGCTTGCCCCGCTAAGCCCGCGGCTCTATTTACCTCGGCGTCTTTAAGGAGCGTATTAAAAGCAACATACACGCGGACGCCGAAAAAGTGCGCAAATTCAAGGGCTTCCTTTAGCGCGTTCAAATCAAAATTTGCCGCCTTGGCGCGCGCATTAAATGCGCCCAAGCCCAAATACACCGCATCCGCGCCGTTATGCACGGCCGCTTTAAGCGCGGGCATGCCGCCCGCAGGCGCTAAAATTTCGGGGAAAGAAGACGGATGTCGCATATTTAATAAGGTGCGGGCCGATGAGGCATCGGCCCCTACACTGGTAAGGCGCCGACCGACGAGGGCATCGGCCCCATACAAGGAAAAAAATTACCGGAGTTTGGCAGAAAACTTTTCTTCTAACGCCGCGACGACACGGGACATCACGCCTTGAATTTCGGCGTCGCTTAACGTTTTGTCT
Organism: Bacillota bacterium; assembly: GCA_009781235.1. Classification (GTDB taxonomy): domain Bacteria; phylum Bacillota; class Clostridia; order Christensenellales; family Pumilibacteraceae; genus WRAP01. The sequence goes on along the minus strand of WQYM01000151.1, from coordinate 1,259 downwards.
TGGCTTTGTAATCGGATGGAAAAAGCGACGCTTTTAAAACCGGATTCGATTTGAGCGCCCGAGTAAATATCAAACAGCCCGACCCGCTCGCACAGCTCCCCGGCTGCCGATTTGATGCAATCTATCATGCTGCCCACCGTGATTTCGCTTTTCACCAAAACGGCCAAATCACGGTCAACCGCCGGGAATTTTGGCAGGCATTTGTATCTTATGTCAGGCATAGTATGGCTAATAAGTGATTCTAAGCATATTTCTGCAATATATGTGCCCTCCGGCACCTCAAAACTTTTTGCAACTTCGGGGTGGATTTTGCCGATATTCCCTAGTTCAATACGGTTTGCGCCCTTATCCGATGTAAACCCCGCCGCAACCTTGGCGCCGATACCCGGGTGCAGCCAAGGGCAGTCCGTCGGGAAAAATGAGACTTCTTTTACCTTAAGGAGATTGCTCAAAAGCTCGGCCGCTGCAGACTTTAGCTTATAAAAGTCCTCGTCCTTGCCGACATAAGCAATGCACAGCGTCTCGTTTTCCGACGGCATATTTGTCGGAGTAAGCGGCAAGGCAGCCGCCTTGTATGCCCTTCCGATTTCAAACAGCCTAAAAGCGTCGTTACGGCGGCTAACGTTCAATTTTACCGCATTCAACATGCTTGAGGCCAGCTCGGTGCGCATGACGGAGAATTCCTCGCTTAAAGGATTTGTGACCGGAATAGCTTTTCGCAAGCCGTCACCTGCCGGCATTTTTAGCATATCAAAAACCTTGGGGTTTAAAAATGAGTACGTGATAATCTCCCGTGCGCCGAAGCCCTGCATCGCGGCCTTGACGGCAAACAGCTTCTTGTCGCGCTCCGGGTAGCCGCCGACGGCAACGAGCCCGGCACAAAACATCGTCGGCTTGATTTTGTCATACCCGTAAAAACGGATCACCTCTTCGGCCAAATCCGGGTAGGCGTCGATATCCTCGCGCCACTGCGGAACGGAAACGCTCATTTTATCGCCGCGAACCCGAGCCTTAAACCCGAGCGGTGACAGTATTTGTATTATTTTCTCACCCGGAATTTTGATGCCCAACACATTAGAAATTTGCGCGGCTGAGGTGTTGACGGTTTTGTTTTTGGGAAGCGGGACGGAACAATCGCACACTGTATCCAAAATGTCTCCGACGCCCAATTCACACATGAGCGCCAGCGCACGCTCCCGGCCCGCGTCCACACTAAAGTAATCCACGCCTTTTTCAAACCGCGCCGACGAATCGCTTTT
>WQYM01000150.1 GCA_009781235.1 Bacillota bacterium | reverse complement strand
TTGAATTTCAATGCGCTGTTCAAGTGTCAAATGTGATTTGCTTTTAGTGTTCAATAAAGTTTCGTACCTCCGGTAAAACGAAAAATTTCTCACACTAAATGCTACCACAAAATCCTTCTCATATTAAATGCAACCTTAAATGCCACTGTTGCACTTACTGTGAGAATTTACGTCAACGAAAAACGAAAAACGAATAACGAAAAACGTCGGATTTTTTCTTGCATTTTTTTGTTCATTGCGATATACTCAACATGTACAAACTTTCTCCATCCATCATTTTTCACTGCGACTGAAAGGAGCATTATGGACAACATCGTATCAAAAAAATGGGACAAGCGTTTTATGGACGTGGCAAAACTCGTTTCCGGCTGGTCGAGCTGCATCCGCGAAGGCCGTCAGGTCGGCTGCGTCATCGCCAAAAACAAGCGCATTATAACTACCGGCTACAACGGCGCCTCCTCCGGCATCGAAAACTGCGCCGAGCGCGGTGCGTGTATGCGGACGGAAATGGGAATCCAAAGCGGCACGCGTCATGAAATGTGTTATGCGGCGCACGCGGAGCAAAACGCGATTGTGCAGGCCGCCCGTCTCGGGGTTTCGGTGGACGGCGCCACGCTGTACTGCACGCACCAGCCCTGCGCGATATGCAGTAAACTCATCATCAACAGCGGCATTTCGCGCATCGTTTACGAGCACCCCTACCCGGATGATTTTGCCGTTTCGATGCTCAAAGAAGCCTGCGTGGCGTTGGTGAAATTGACGCCGGAAGAATAGAAACGCATGAACAAAAAGAAGTTCCTAGACGAAATACAGTCCCTCATCGACGAGGCGGAACGGGAAGCGGGGAAGCATCAAGCCGGCTCGATGCTTTCGCCCGCCGAACAAAAGCCGGAGGCCGTAAAATCCGCAGATTCAGCGGCGGATTTTTCGTCTGCGCCTGCGGATCGCACGGCAGGCCGGTTTGTAGGGGGCGACCCGTCGGGCGCCCCGAACAAGGAATCGTCGCCGTGCGGGGCGCCCGATGGACCGCCCCCTACAGTAATCAGCGGTCAGATAAAAGAAGAAGAGATAATATCCCGAATCCCGAGCCCCGAACCCCCATCCACCGTTCCTAATTCCCCACTCCTCACTCCTAACTTACACTCGGGCCACCGTGCCCGCGTCAAGATGTCCGCCGACCGCGACCCGGATTTTACCACGTTTTCCGACCATGAGGTGTTGGAGTACATATTGTTTAACACGATTCCGCGCATCGACGTCAACCCGCTCGCGCACCTGCTGATTGAAACGTTCGGTTCGTTTTCGGGCGTATTAAACGCCAATATCAACGAACTCAAGCAGGTTTCGTACGTGTCCAAAGAGTTGGGACGTACCTTAAATGTCGGCGAGGAAACGGCGCGGAGCCTAATTTGCATCATTCCTGCCGCGCGGAAAGCCGAGATGTCGCGGCTAAAAAATCAATCGGTATTGAACCACACGGCGGCGGCCGCCCAGTACCTGCAGCCGTATTTTATGAACCGCGGTACCGAGCACGTTTACTTGGCATCGTTAAACAATTCCGACCGCGTTATTTCCGTCGATTTAATCACCGTGGGCGACACGAATTTTTCGACGGTCGAAATCAAAAAAATCGTCGAAACGGCTTGCCGGCACAAGGCGGCAAAGGTGGTTATCGCGCACAACCACCCGGCGGGCACCTTGCAGCCCTCACAGGACGATACCGACGTTACGGCGCGGCTTGTTATAGCGCTCATGAGTATTAACATCGTTTTATCCGACCACCTTATTTTTGCCGGGGACGGCTACTACAGCTTTTTCGCGCACGGCGATTTTGAGTCGATTTATACCTACATTGATTCGATTTTCGGCACGAATTTGGTCAAAGAAATTCGCCTAAAGCCCAAAAACTACCGCGCCGGTGTGTACCCGTCCGGCATCGAGGTAAACGAAAAGAGCGGAAATGCGGAGCTGCCGGCTGCTGCCGACAGCGTCGACGGAGCGTTTCTTCCCTACGCCCTCGGCCACCCGAGCCCGAGGAAGGTAAAGCCTGCGGCTAGGGGTTAGGGGATAGGGGATAGAGAATAGGGGTTAGGAATTGCGGTTTTTTTTAGAAGTTGCGTACAAACGTGTTTAAAGGCTTGACAAGCCGGTTTATTTCCGGTATAATCACTTAGTTCGTGCAATTTGCACGGCATCGTCTTTAATAATCCCATCCCTACTTTCTACTTTTTTACTTTTTACAAGGAGCAATCATCCCATGAAACCCGACATCCACCCCTCTTATCACGAGGTAACGGTAACGTGCGCGTGCGGCGCGTCGTTTAAAACCGGCTCAACCAAAAAAGGGGATTCGTACCGCATCGAAATTTGCAACCAGTGTCACCCGTTTTACACCGGCAACCAAAAGCGCGCCGAAACGGGCGGCAGAATCGATAAGTTTAACAAACGCTATCAAAAGGGTTAGCGAAGCCTTTTTAGTGCGCCGGGGTTTTCCCTCGCGTAAAGCTAAATCAAAAACCACATTCCATACAAGGGAGTGGTTTTTGTATTTTAGTGAATAGCGAATAGCGAATAGTGAATAGTTATGGATATTTTGATTCCGACCGAGGGTATCATACCCCGCTCGCCTTGCGGGCGGGAGTCGTCCGGAGGACGGCGGGTCCAGGGCGACCGAGCCGTATTCGAAGAATCACGAAGTACAGCCGCTTGCGGCTGCTGGCTTTGCGACAGCAAAGCCTAGAGAGGCGAGGTGCACTGGGGTGTGATACCGGTCATTTGGGAAAAAGTATTTATTGCAAAAAACAATTCATCCATAACTATTCACTATTCGCTATTCACTATTCACTTGGAAAATTCACATTATGGATAAACCCCCAAAAGTAAAGACTCCGAAAACCAAAACTCCCTCCTATGGCGGGCAGGCGCTCTTAGAGGGCGTCATGATGCGCGGGGGCACGAGTGTCGCCTTGGCCGTTCAGTCCGAGGACGGCGATATCCTTTTGGACGTTAAGCGTCTTAAGAGGGGCAAGCGCTGGTACAACAAGATTCCCGTTTTGCGCGGCATCGCGGCGTTCGGGGATTCATTAATTTCGGGCGTTAAAACGCTGGCAAAGTCGGCGGAGGTTTCCGCGCCGGAGGAAGAAAAAATCGGCAAGGGATGGATGGGCTTTGCGATGGTTTTGGGGTTGGCTTTGGGCATCGGCCTGTTTTTTGTGGTTCCGCTCATCCTCAACACGTTTTTGATTATGCCGTTTTTTCCCCTCGAGCCGCCCGAAAACGCGGCAACCCAAGCTGACCCGAACTATTTAAACTTATTGTGGAGCACGCTGATCGAGGGCTTTGTGCGCATTGCGATTTTTATCTTATATTTGTTTGCGGTAAGCTTAATGAAGGATATCCGTCGCACCTTTATGTATCACGGAGCCGAGCACCGCACGATTAATTGCTTTGAAAAAGGCATGGAACTCAACGTCAAAAACGTTCAATCCTGTTCCACGCGCCACAACCGCTGCGGCACTACCTTTTTGTTTTTTGTGATGGTGATATCTATCTTGGTGTTGTCGCTGGCGCGTGTGCTTTTCGCGCTTTGGGGTATCAGCGCGGCGACGCTTGGCGGCGTTCCGTATTTTTTTGTTAACCTGGGAATCAAACTCGGGATGCTTCCGATTATCGCGGGGCTATCTTACGAGCTTTTAAAATTCTTGGCAAAGCTGCCCGACAACTGGTTTACGTTTATTTTTCGCGCGCCGGGCTTGGCGCTGCAACGCCTCACAACCTATCCCCCCGACGACGCGATGGCGGAGGTTGCGCTGGCGGCATTTAACGAGGCCAAAGCTATGGACGACGACCCGGGGCGCGCCGACTTAGATTTTGGCCAATTCCGCTATAAAAACGAACGCGTATGGATGGAAAAGGTATTGGCGGAAATCGGCGCGGAAAGCACGGAAGCGGACTGGATTTTTTGCGACGTGACCGGCTATAAGCGTTCGGAGTTGCGGGAGATAAAAATCCTCACGGACGCCCAGCACAAAAAGATAAAAGAGATTTTAGAGCGCCGCAAAACCGGCGAGCCGCTTTGGCACATTTTAGGCTATTGCGACTTTTACGGGGAGCGCGTGATTGTGAACAGGAACGCGCTGATTCCCCGGGCGGAGACGGAGATTTTGTGCGAGGCTACAATTAAACAGTGGTCAGTGGCCAGTGGCCAGTGGCCGGAAGAGGGGTCAGGGGTCAGGGGTCAGGGGTTAGGGAACAAGGACGTAGGGGCGGATGGCAATCCGCCCGAATTCAGGACTAAAATCCTCGACCTGTGTACCGGCTCCGGCTGTATCGCACGGGTTCTTTCCAAAAAAACGGACGCGAAAATCACCGCGTCGGATGTGTCCGGTGAGGCATTAAGCCTCGCCGCCAATAACTTAGAGGGAACCAGGGTGGAGATTGTGCTGTCTGATTTATTTGATTCCCTACAAGGCCGCTCCTTCGATATCATTGTTTGTAACCCGCCTTATATCGCCTCGTCCGATATCGACACCTTACAAATCGAGGTCAAAAGCTACGAACCCCTCATTGCTCTCGACGGCGGCGCGGACGGGCTTGACTTTTACCGCCGCATCATCGCCGAAGCCCCCGCGCATCTAAACCCCGGCGGCTGCATCCTGTTCGAGGTCGGCTACAACCAAGCGGAAAAAGTGGCGGAAATGCTGAATGCTGCGGGGATTGGCGGCATCAAGATTATAAAGGATTTGAGCGGAATAGACAGGGTGGTTAAAGGGATTCTTGGAGCTGTTAATGTGAGATGCGGGGAATAGTTTTCCGTAGGGGTCGCTGTCCCCAGCGACCCGAACCTATGGGTATGGATTTGACGGATGCAAAGCCGAATGAGTATCCGAAGCGCAGCGGTCGCACGGAGTGCGACGCTGGCGGGAATAAAAGAAAGTATCTTATGAACCCTCAATCCCTTATCCCTCGTTTTTCGTTTTTCCTCAGCCGAGCGAGGCGGAGCCGAAGCGAACGCCAACGCAGTTATTTTTCGTTTTTCGTTCCGCAGGTACTATGAACACCGATAAGTTAGACGACATTCAAAAAAAATACGACGAGCTGACCGCGTTGGTCGGCAAACCCGAAATTATCGCGGATAATAAGTCGTGGACGAAACTGGTCAAGGAGCACTCCGCCCTAGAGCCCGTCGTTTTGGCGTACGGGAAATTAAAGGCTGTAGAGAGCGATTTACGTCAAGCCAAAGAAATGCTCGACAATGAGTCCGACGAGGAACTGTTGGAGCTCGCTCAAGAGGAATTCGAGCTTAAAAAAGAAGAAAAAGAACGCGTAATAGGCGAGTTAAAGGTGTTGCTGCTGCCGCGTGACCCCAATGACGACAAGGACGTCATTATCGAGGTGCGTGCCGGGACGGGCGGCGAGGAAGCCGCGCTGTTTGCGGGCAGTCTCGTGCGCATGTACAAGATGTTTGCCGATAAAAACCGCTACAAGGTAGAGGACATCGACAGTAGCGAAACAGAACTCGGCGGCGTCAAAGAGGCGATTTTCTCGGTGAGCGGCGGCGCGGTTTACGCAAAACTCAAATTTGAGAGTGGCGTGCACCGCGTCCAGCGCGTGCCCGATACCGAGGCGCAAGGGCGTGTGCACACATCGGCGGCGACGGTTGCGGTGCTTCCGGAGGCGGAGGAAGTGCAGGTCGAGATTTTAGACAAGGATATCAGGGTCGATACGTTCCGTTCGGGGGGCGCGGGCGGCCAGCACGTCAACAAAACCGATTCCGCCATCCGCATCACGCACATCCCAAGCGGCATCGTGGTTAAATGCCAGGACGAGCGCTCGCAGATTCAAAACCGCGAGCGGGCAATGCAGTTGCTGCGTACGAAACTCTACGATAAGATGCAACAAGAAGCCGACGCGGCTTACAGCTCACAGCGGAAAAACCAGGTGGGTTCCGGCGACCGATCCGAG
>WQYM01000149.1 GCA_009781235.1 Bacillota bacterium | reverse complement strand
TTGCTTAAAATCCGCATCGCTTAGCTTGGAAGCCTTTTCGTATCGCGTAATTTGCGTATCCATAAGATCATTGTACCGCAAATTATGAAAAATGTCAAATTAATTTCCGAGGAAGTCTATTATTTCCGTCATTATGGTGATTATCGCATCCTTGATGATCCTGTTTGACCTAAACCGCATGACGGAGATTGTGAAGGGCGGGCTCGACAAAAAGTACGAATGGGTGGCGTCGTTCGGACTTTTGATAACGCTGATTTGGCTCTATATGGAGTTCTTAAGGCTGTTTGTCAAAATCGCAAGCAGAAGACGGTAATTTTCCGTAGGGCGCGATGAGGGCATCGCGCCGTTGCCCGGCATAAAATTGAGGGATTACAAGGAGATATCTTGCCATGAAAGTTTTGCTAATCAACGGCAGCCCGCATAGAGAGGGCTGTACATACACGGCGCTTATGGAAGTTGCCAAAGAGCTCGAGGCGGAAGGCGTCGAGACGGAAATCTTCCATATCGGCGTAAAGCCCGTTTCGGGCTGCCTATCGTGCGGCTCGTGCGCAAAATCCGGGAGCGGGAAGTGCGCGGTCTCTGCCGATTCGGTGAATGGGTTTTTGGAAAAAGCGAGGAACGCGGACGGATTCGTGTTTGGTTCGCCCGTGCATTTTGCCTCTGCCGCAAGCGCATTGGCCGCCTTTATGGACCGTGCGTTTTATGTGGGGCGCAACACCGTTTTCCCATATAAGCCGGCCGCCGCGGTATTGTCCTGCCGGCGCGGCGGGGCGAGCGCGTCGTTTGATCAACTCAACAAATATTTTACGATTAGCCAAATGCCCGTCGTATCGTCGCGCTATTGGAACATGGTGCACGGCAATACCCCCGACGAGGTGGCAAGAGACCTGGAGGGGATGCAGGTGATGCGCTACATCGGCAAAAACATGGCGTGGCTGCTAAAATCCATCGAGGCCGGCAAGGCAGTCGGCATTCAAAAACCGGGACAGGAGCCGCAAGTCCGAACGAATTTTATTCGATAAATGTTTTCTCTTGACTTCGGGATTGATAATGTGTATAATGCCGGTATGTGGAAAAGAGTTTTATCTGTACCGGCAGTGACGGCGTTAATTTTTACGCTTTCCGTTATGCTCATGGCCTTTACATTCAGCGGTTGCGTATCACAAACAAAAACTGAAGAGCAATGGGCACGCTTGTATAGCGATACAAAAGATGCGCTCACCAAATCCATCGCAAACTATAAGGTGACATATTATCGTCAAGAAAACAGAAATAATGATGCTAAGTCTTACTATACAGTTGCCGAGAATAAAAGCTGTTTTCGTAATTCGGTAGTCGAAAACTATGTTGAATGCGTTTCGGGAACTTTATACAGGTATAGTTTTCGGGGGATGTGGTACAAAAAAACTTATGATAATGCCGATACCGTCGGGGAGTGGGCGTGGAACAAAAATAGCTACAATGCCTTGCCGCTTTGCGAGGAGAATGATGCGCGTTTTAACGGCTACACCGGCTCAAAATATTTGGGAAATGGGCGATACTCATACACCGTTAATTATGAAAAAACCGACGATCCATTCTGGGACAGCTTCGCCACTCTCTCAGACTATCAAATTGTTTTCACAGAAAACTCCGGATTGATTACACGCGTTGAGCATAGGACGCGGCTTGGTATTGTCGATATGGGCTCTGTCGTTTATGAAATCGAGTACGGTGGGCAAGCTGTAGCGCTTCCGGCAGCATTTACACCCGCGCCCCCCGTGGGCACTCCTACGAACCTGCAAATCACAGACGGCATATTAACATGGATCCAATCCGATCTAACGGATGTGTCCGGCTACAATTTGTTAATAAAGCCAAACGGTGGAGAGATAATTACGGTAGGCATATACGCATACTGGTATGATCTTAGCTGTAACTTGAGTCCGATCTTTGCAAATTGCAGATTGAACGAAGGGGAGTATGAGGTGTGTGTCGTTGCAACCAGCATTTATGAAACTACGAACGATTCGGAACCTTCGGAGCCGATCGCTTTTCTTTATTCCCGGTAAAAAATGGTCCGATGATTCGCTTTTAGTGAAAAATCCTGTACTGTGTGTGACATAGTACAGGATTTTCAGCTAATGCTCGTCGTTTTCACGTAGCTTAACCGCTTTGGCGGCGGCGCGGCGGATTTCGTCGCTCATGTCGGCGTAGTGCCTTTTGGTGGTGTTGACATCCTTGTGGCCAAGGACGTCCGCCACAATATAGATATCTTGCGTTTCGCGGTACAGGGCGGTGCCATAGGTGCTGCGCAGCTTGTGCGGGGTGATTTTTTTGAGCGGCGCGGCGAGTGAGGCATATTTTTTGACGAGGTTTTGCACGGCGTGAACAGAAATTCTGTTGCCTTGGAGCGAGAAAAACAGTGCGACAGCATCGGGGGAGTGCCTGATTTTGCGGCCGAAATCCGTTTGCTCGGCCATTTGTAGATCGAGCCAGCCAATGTAATCACGCAGCGCCTTTGCAACTTCTTCCGAAAAATACAGGATGCTTTTATCGCCGCCTTTGCGCGTCACGGTAAAGGCGTTGGCAGAAAAATCGAGGTCGGCGCGGTTTAACCCCACGCATTCGCTGATGCGGATTCCGGTACCCAAAAATAGCGTCAAAAGCGCCAAATCGCGCGTTTTTGTGACTTTCAGGTAATCATTTTGCCGTTTTGACGGCATCGAACCGCTTTCTACGCGGTCTAATAGCTTTACAATTTCGTCGATTTCGAGCTTGATAATCGGCTTTTCGTGAACTTTCGGCAAGTCCACTTTAGCTGTGATATTGGACGATAATTTGTCTTTTTTAAAGTAATATTTAAAGAATGACCGCAAGGAGCAAATTTTTCGCTCCTTGGCTGAGGCTCCGCACTTAAATTTTTTATCACGGAACGTGTAGCTTGTCAAATACTCCATATACATTTCGATATCGTACGCCTGTAAGGTCTCGAGATCCCTTAACGTAATTTCTTGCGGCGTAATACGGCCGCGGAATATTTTTTTTGATATGTAGTCGAAAAAAATCCGCAAGTCGTATGCGTAATTAAGGCGCGTCAGCGGCGACGTGCGCGCGGCGATTCCCACAAAGAACTCCGAAGCAAATCCCGGCAGTTCATCCATAATGGCGCGCGTTTTTTCGATATTGCGCTCATCGCGCTCTGTAAAATAATTTGATTTCACCGTTAAACTCCAATTATCAAGGCTACAATAATTGTAGCATATATTCTAATTTAAATCAAGCAAAAAAGACAGCTATTATTCGTAAAAGCTGTCTTTTATGCATAGTTTTAGGTGTTGCATAGGTGTTGCATCGGTGGCTCTCCTATTGAATGCTACCCCGTGCATTCCTTTGCGGTGACGGCGGCGTCATTGAGTTGTGCGATAGCTTCTTCGATGAATTTTGCTTGTGAAGTCGGAGTATTATCGGCTAGCTCAGGAGTCGGAGTATTATCGTCTGACTCCGGAGCCGGCTGCGAGGTGGTTTGACCTAACTCATCGTAGGGTTGCTCGACGCCTGCGCTTACGGCTGCAGTCTCCGTGGCCTGTTCGCAGCCGGACGGGCCGGAAACTTCCGACTGCGCTAAAGCATCTTGTCGCGGCGCGTTGAACGGTTGCGGCGCGTTGAGCTGTTTGCATATGATTTGCTCGCAGACGGCTTGCAGCAATCCGACGATGGCGTCACAGTCGCATTGACGCGCACACTGCTCCCCCACGGCGTGCTGCAAATCGCACATCGCGCCGCCAAGCTCGGAGGTCGCTTGTTGAAGCTGCTCGACATTTTCAAGCGCAAGCTCGCCGCGCTCGGAGTCTTGGAGCGGTTCGGGCATGTTGTCGTAATATTCTTCCTCTTCGTTCTTGAGCTCTTCCAGCTCTTCGCTTAATCGGTTAATTTCATCGATGATTTTACGAATTGCAGCTCTTCGCTTGTTATTCATGGCTACCTCTATATGCAGCTCTTCGCTTGTTATTCATGGCTACCTCTATATGCATTATAACAAAATCACGGAGAAATGACAAGCCCTTAGCCATGTTTTGAAAATATTCTTCAATTACTATTACGATTATGATTATCTCAATTCCCTGTACTTCGCCCTATTAAAGCCTTGACGCAACTGCGGACGGCAATTTTTATATGCTCGTACGTCAGTCCGCCTTGAACAAATGCCGTGTAGGGCGCTCGGATCGGCGCGTCGGCGCTGAGCTCTATGGACGAGCCCTGCACGAACGTCCCCGCCGCCATAATTACGGGGTCGGAGTAGCCCGGCATTTTGCAGGGTTCGGGAACCGCAAAGCCGTCCACCGGAGATGCACTTTGTACCGCTTGGCAAAAACGGATGAGCTCTTCCTTTGAGTTGAGGCGAATCGAGCAAATAATGTCGCCTATACTCGACGGTTGCAATATATCGTTATCGTTACAGACACGGTTTTCGTCGGAAGGGCTTAGCTGTTGAAACGGTTTCCCGTCGCGGTTTATGCGCGCCTTTGGCAACGTGTCGTACCCTAAGCGCCTAAAAACGCCCGCAAACAACAACGCGCCTTTCAGAGCTTGGCAGACCGTGTGCGGCGCAAGAAAAAAACCTTGAAAATAAGCGCGGTAATCGGCGGCGTAGGAACCTACCTCCGTGCCGACGCCCGGCGCCGTGAGTCGGTTCGCAATCAAATCGATGTATTTTTTGCCGCCCGCGATATAACCGCCCGTCGGTGCGATTCCCCCGCCCGGATTTTTGATTAAACTGCCGATAATTACGTCCGCTCCGGCCGCAATCGGCTCCGTTTTTTCGGTAAATTCGCCGTAACAGTTATCGACAACGACGACGGAATCGGGAGAAATTTTTCGGACGAGCGCCGCGATTTGTCCGATTTGCGCCACCGAAAACGAATCGCGCCACGTATATCCGCGCGAGCGCTGGATAAACACGACGGCCGGTTTTTTAGCGAGTGCAGTTTTGACGGCGGGCATATCAAAATCACCATATTGGGTTAAATCAGCTTTTTCGAATTTGATGCCGAATTCTGCTAATGAGCCGATTTCACTCCCCGTAATCACCGGAACCAGCGTGTCATACGGCAAGCCGGAGGCGGAAAATAAAGTGTCGCCGGGGCGCAATAATCCAAACAGCGCTGTCGAAATGGCGTGGGTTCCGGAGGCAATCAGCGGCGAAACAACGGCCGCTTCCGCGCCAAACGCATCCGCAAAAACGGCCGATAAGACGCGCTTACCCGTGTCCTCGTAGCCATACCCCGTCGAACCCGCAAAGTGACGAAGCGCGACGTTTTGGTTTTTAAACGCATTCAGTACCTTTTCTTGGTTGAAAAGCGCAGTTTGCTCAACGGCGCGGAACGCGGCGTCATTTTCTTTTTCGCAATCTGTGATAAGGGCGATAATTTCGTTGTAGGTCATGGCAGCTCCATACTATTTTTTTGCGGCGCGATGAGTGCAGCCCCCTTATATTTTAGGGCGCTTGTGTGTACTATGTTAGACATAGTACGCACAGCTTGTGCAAAACTACTCAAAAAAGTGCCTTACGGTGTCGAAAATTGTCTGTTCATCGGTGGCATCGATAAAATACTTTAGGCTGGTTTCCGCGGGTTGCGGGCAATTAGCGCCCACATTTGTAATTTGAGCCAACCCTCTAAAATAGGTCATTTGGCGCTTGGCATAATTGCGGGAACGCTTTTTAATTAGCTCGATAGTTTCGGGGTATGTGGCGCGGCCGTCAAAATAATCTAAAAATTCCTTATATCCGATGGCCTGCATCGATTGGCAATCGCGGTATGGCAATAAGCCGCGCACTTCCCTCTCTAACCCGTTCGTCAGCATTCTGTCCACGCGCCGGTTGATGCGCTCATAAAGCTGCGCACGGTCTAAGGTGAGTACGATTATTAAGGCCTCAAATTCCCTTTCTTCGTCCGCCGCATAGCCGACGCGGACGGATTTCGGCTCGCCGGTCAACTCCAAAATTTCAAGCGCGCGAATCATGCGCTTTTGGTCGGACGGCGAAATTTTTTCCGCCGACGCCGGGTCGCGCTTTAATAATTCCTCATACAGCGCGTCATTTCCTTCCTCCGCCGCTTTTTTTTGATAACGCGCGCGG
>WQYM01000148.1 GCA_009781235.1 Bacillota bacterium | reverse complement strand
TGCCGACGGGTCGATTGATTTAATCTGTACGCACCCGCCCTATGCCGACATTATTCGGTATAGCGAAAGTATTGACGGCGATTTATCGCTGCTACCGATACCGCCGTTTTTGGAAAAAATGGAGTTGGTGGCGGCCGAATGTTATCGGGTACTTAAAAAAGGCAAGTTTTGCGCAATCGTTATGGGCGACACCCGCAAAAATGGCCATGTCCAGCCGCTTGGATTTGAGGTCATGCAACGGTTTATCGCGGTGGGCTTTAAGACCAAAGAAATCATTATCAAAGAACAGCACAACTGCAAAGCCACGGGCTATTGGAAAACCAACAGCGAAAAGTACAATTTTTTGCTATTGGCGCACGAATATATATTTGTATTAAAAAAATAATTTTTTTGCAAAATGTGCTTGACAAGCTTTCTGTATTATGTTATTTTATTAGCAGATAGTCTGTTCATGGATTGCTTTAATCCCTGTAACAATCTATTATCTGCTAAGCAAGATATAGAAATTGACACGTTGAAATGATATATATGTGATCTTTCTATTCGCTTTCTTTTGCAGAAGCGATTTTTTTATTTTCAGGAGGCCACTATTATGGAAAAGCTCAACTTGAAGATCCCCGTAAAATCTTTTAAAAGATTTGAAAACCCCTACAACCCCAAGGACACTCCGGCAAAGTATCAATTCTTTATGAATACACTAGACGTCCCAAGAGAATTAGAAAACTGGCTAGATGTAAATCCTCGTGAGCAAAAGCTGAATACGGATGTAGCACGCGCGATATTAGAATCATTAAACAGCTTTGATGATAATTTCCACTTATTAAATCGCGGACTGCTTATTGCTGCAGATGAAATAAGCTATGATAATCAGAGTTGCACGATTAACTTAGTTTTGTCAGACATCGGCAAGCACGGAATAGTTGATGGCGGTCATACGTTCAGACAAATACTTGCATCGCAAAACTCACCCAAGAACCAAGCTTTAAAATTTGTGCAATGTGAAGTAATAACCAACGTGTCGCATATCGAATCGCTTGCCGAAGCGAGGAATACTTCGGTAGCCGTGGATGATAAATCAATGGAGGAATTGAAAGGTAGCTTCGATAGCCTTAAATCCATCTTGGATACGATTATTATTGACGACGACAAATTCCTTGACAGAGTTGCCTTTAAGCAAAATGAGTTTTGGAGTGAAAAAAAGGCAAATGTTATCGACGTTCGAGAGGTAATCGCGATCCTAAATATGTTTAACCCTTATTTATACAACCCTAGGGAATCATCACACCCAATACAGTCCTATACAGGAAAAGAAGTTAGCCTTGCAAGGTTTATTAAGTTAGATGGCAATGGTAATAAAGAGGGCAACAAAGACTTTCGCGATATGGTTATAAAGCAAATGGCACCAATAATTCCCGATATTTTCAAGCTGTGGGATAAAATAGAAAGAGAATTTCCGGAAGTGTCTAGAGATTTGAAAAGACGCTATGGCTCAAAACCTTATTCAAATCACAACAATCCTAACGCCAAGAAAATTTCACTATTCTCCAATTATCTTTTGGAATACACTATTCCGAGAGGTATTATGTATCCTGTTGTCGGTGCTTTTAGGGCGTTGATTAAAGTTGACGACACAACGGGGATGCTATCATGGGGAGAAATAGACCCGTTTAGTGCATGGGATGAGAAAAAAGAATTTATCGTCAATACCATATTAGACAGTTCGGAAAAGAACTTTTCTAACAGCCCAGAAAGAATTGGCAAGGCAAGCATTTTGTGGGATTCTCTATACTATCAGATCATGTTTCTTGCAATGCAAAAAGCAAAAAATTAGCAAGTCTTTCATTTTTTGTGTGAAAAATTTTGTTTGCGACATAGTTCGCTTTTAGGGTAATACTAGCCTAAAAGGCGCGGCTGCGCCGCGCACCGTGCGCTTACGCGCACGGGCGGTGCTGACGGGCGCTGCTACGCAACGCTGCCCGATTTCCGCACCGCCACTGTTTTGCGCTAAGACGCTGTACGGTGAAATTTCGCGGGAATAAGCGGTTCCCAATTTCTGTTGCGCGTAAATAGCGTTTCGCTTATTGACGCTTTCTTTGATTTGCGACAATGCGACATAGTGAACTTTAAGGTAATAATATAAATAATCGCTTGCGACGGCGACGCAAGATTCTTAAAGGTAAAACTATAAATAAGCCTGTAACTGTAACATAGGTGTCTAAAAGGTAAAACTAATAAATAAGTGGTAAAGCCGCCTACATCTACATAAGTGTCTATAAGGGTAGTACTAGCGGCATGGGCGAAAAAACGGGCTTTGCGGCCTTGACAAGCCGTGCCTTTTCGTGTACGCTTACACGGTAGCCGTTCCTAATCATAATTCGGTTTTTGCTTAACCGTCCGCCAAGGTTATAGCACCGCGTCGTCGAAGTTGTCAAGGGTTTGCTATTTAGGCTTATGAAAAATAGCCTTTGGTAAGATTTTCTTAAAACGCAAACTATTCCTTGACAACTCCGCCTAGCGGTGCGGTTCTGTTGGCTAAGACGGTTAAGCAAAAAACCGAATTTCGGGCTTAGTCGCTTAATTTAAGCAGAGGAGCAAACCCAAACAATGAAAAATGCAGTTATCTATGCGCGGTATTCGCCGGGCGCAAACCAGACCTATCAGTCAATCGAGGGGCAATTAGCCGAGTGCCTCGCTTTTTGCCAGCGGAGCGGGCTAAGGATTACCCACCAATATATAGACTGCGCACAGACGGGAACGAACGACAAGCGCACCGAGTTTTTGCGCATGATTGAGGACAGCAAGCGCAGGGGTTTTGCGTTCGTGGTCGTGTATCAGCTCGACCGCTTTGCCCGTAACCGCTATGATTCCGCGACCTACAAAGCCAAGCTGAAAAAGAACGGAGTGCGCGTTTTGTCGGCGCGTGAGAATATCACGGACGACGCAAGCGGCGTTCTTATCGAGGGCGTACTCGAATCAATGGCGGAATATTACAGCGTGGAGTTATCGCAAAAAATCAAGCGCGGCTTTTCCGTTTCGGCGTCCAAATGCAAGTATTTCGGCGGGAGCGTTCCGCTCGGTTATAAGGTGAACGAGCAAAAGGAGTTCGTTCTCGACGAGGAAAAAGCCCCTATCGTGCAAAAGTTGTTCGAGATGTTTACCAACGGGCATAATTACGCGCAAATTTTACGTTGGCTCAACGAGCGCGGGATTATGACCACGAGGGGCAAAAAGTGGGGTTCGACCAATTTGCACGACTTATTCGGGAATCGGCGGTATTTGGGCATCTACATTTACAAAGGGAGCGAAACGGTCGGCGGTATGCCGCGCATCATTGACGACGAAACCTTTGCCGAGGCGCAAAGGGTGTTGGCAAGGTACAGCGCCGCGCCGTCGAGGGGCAAAGCCACGGTCGATTATATTCTGTCGGCAAAGATGATTTGCGGTCATTGCGGAACGCCTTTAAACGGGGTCAGCGCGACGAGCAAGAACAAGAGGACGCATTACTACTACCAATGCGCCAAGAACCGTAAAACGGGCAAATGCGGCAACAGAGCCTTGCGCAAGCAGTTTTTAGAGGACGGCGTTTTAACGGCAATCGTTGGCGACGGAACGGAGCAAAACCGTTACGGGATTTTGACGGACGAGAACATCGACATCTTAGCCGCCGAAACCTATTTGCTTATCCAAGCCGAGCGGAACGATACGGAAATCAAGCGGCTTGAAAGTATCGTTGCCGAGAACCAAAAGGCGATAAACAACCTCATGCAAGCCCTTATGCTCGGCAGAATTGCCGAAACGCTTTTAACGCAAATTGAGCGGTTAGAAACCGAGAACAAGGAACTAAGCGGCTTGATAGCGTATGAAAAGTCTATGCAGATAGATTACAGTTATGACGATATCCGCAAGTGGCTGTTGCGTTTCCGCACGTTGGATTACTCAAAGGCAAAGCACCGCAAGGATTTGATTGACGCGCTAATTTACAAGGTTATCGTTTACGACAACAAAATGAAAATCCTGTTCCACCTTAAAGGCGGTCAGCAACGGGGCGAGCTACTTCTCAACCTTATTTTCCCCGACTACCCCGACGGGGGCAACAACGGCGGCGATTCGGGCAACAGCACCCCTAAAAATGGAAAAGAAGAAAGCGATTTGCCTTCTTCTTGTTCGGCAGGGTGTTCGCCTGCCCATGTTATGGTCGAGGTGATGTGATTCGAACACACGGCCTCTTGGTCCCGAACCAAGCGCGCTACCGGGCTGCGCTACACCTCGTTTTATGGGATAGGGGATAGGGGTTAGGGAAAGTAGGAAGTAGGAAGTAGGAAGTAGGAAGTAGGTGATGGCGGATGGCAGAGATGCCGCTTTTCGCCGACAACTTACATATCATATATAATTAATGCGTTTTTGTCAAACGTTTTTGACTCTTATTCCAACGGAGTTTTAAGATTGTTGGTCGATGGGGAGGGGATTCGACACCGTCCTAAGTCAAATTCTAAGGAACAAAAGAAATTTGCTTACCTTTGCACACGCACTTATCCACAACTTTTCACTTTTCACTTTTCACTTTTCATTTCCCTACCCCCTACCACCAAAAATTTGGCTTGTACTTTATATCGGAATCTTTCATAATCGGTTAACCCTTTGGCATATATTCTATTATGTTCGCAAAAAAGGAGCTAATAGAAAGAAAATGGAAGTATTCGATATTTATAAGGACATCACAGAGCGCACCGGAGGCGACATTTATTTGGGCGTCGTGGGGCCGGTGCGCGCGGGGAAATCCACGTTTATCACCTCCTTTATGAATCGGCTGATTATGCCGAAAATCAAGGGAAAGCACGCCAAAGAGCGCATGGAGGATGAGCTGCCGCAGAGCGCGAACGGCAAGGCCATCATGACGACGCAGCCGAAATTCGTCCCCAATGAGGCGGTATCCATCTCAACGGGCGACAATATTAATATGA
This sequence comes from Bacillota bacterium, assembly GCA_009781235.1. GTDB lineage: Bacteria > Bacillota > Clostridia > Christensenellales > Pumilibacteraceae > WRAP01. Next base: position 1,223 of record WQYM01000148.1, on the reverse strand, counting down.
AGGTGCGGCTTGTCGATTGCGTGGGGTACTTAATCGACGGGGCGACGGGCCATATGGACGGGGCAAATCCGCGCATGGTCAAAACGCCGTGGAAAGAGCAGGATATGCCTTTTGCCGAGGCCGCCGAATACGGTACGCGCAAAGTCATCACCGACCATGCGACCGTAGGCGTGGTGATGACCACCGACGGCTCGATAACGACCGACATCCCCCGCGCCTCTTACGTGGCGGCGGAGGAGCGGGTGATTGCCGAATTGCGCGCGCTTTCAAAGCCGTTCGTAATCATTTTAAACTCCACGGTGCCCGCATCCGCCGAGACGCAAAAGCTGGCGGCGGGCTTAGAGGAAAAATACAATACGCCGGTGCTCCCGTTGGACGCTGCAAACCTTTCGGAGAAAGACATCGGCGCGATTTTTGAGCGGCTTTTATACGAATTCCCGTTGCGCCTCATCGACATCGAGACCGACGAATGGCTGCAGGCGCTTGACTTTGAGAGCGAGACGGTTTCCGGCCTTTCCGACCAAATTGCCTCGCAAACCGCGGGCATGGCCAAAATGTCGGACTACAAAAAGATCGCCGACGCGTTCCCCGAAAGTGACGATTTTGACGCGATTGCTTTAACGTCGGTGGAGCTGGGTTCGGGCAGAATCTCATACCGCTTAACCGCCAAGCCCGCTCTGTTCTACAAGGTGCTAAGCGCGGAATGCGGCATGGAAATCGCCGACGGCGTGGCGCTGATGGGGCGCGTTAAGGAACTGGCTTACGCAAAGCGCGAATACGACAAGTTAAAGCGCGCGCTCGACGACGTAAAAGAGCGCGGCTACGGCATCGTATCGCCGTCGCTTGCGGAAATGACGCTCGAGGAGCCGCAAATCGTACGCCAAGGGTCGCGCTACGGCGTGCGCTTAAAAGCGAGCGCCCCGAGCTTGCACATCATGCAGGTCGACATCAATACCGAAGTAAGCCCCGTATTGGGGACGGAATTGCAAAGCGAGGAGTTATTAGGGTATCTAATGAGCGAATTCGAGCACAACCCGCGAAAACTTTGGGAGACCAACATGTTCGGTAAATCGCTGCACCTGCTTGTAAACGAAAACCTGAACAGCAAAATCTCCGCCATGCCCGCAAACGCGCAAAACAAAATGCGCCGTACCCTCTCGCGGATTGTTAACGAGGGCAAGGGCGGCGTGATTTGTATCTTGTTGTAGCTATGAAACATCATG
>WQYM01000147.1 GCA_009781235.1 Bacillota bacterium | reverse complement strand
CGCTACATCGGGGAGCGGTCGTTGGAGAAAATATCTATAACGAGCATTACGATTCCGGAGGGCGTGGTATATGTCGGGAGTCGCGCGTTCCAAAGCGTGACCACCTTGCAAAGCGTGGTCGTCCCGTCCACGGTGGAGATTATGCGCGGCTACTCTTTTGACGGTTGCACAAACCTAACGATTATGTATATCAACCGTCCCTCGTCGATGGGCGTTACCGGGATTCAAGTTTCGACCTTTAATAACTGTCCGAGTTTGACGCATCTTTACGTCGTTGACCCTACTTCTGAAGCCGCCTACAAAACGGCGACGAATTGGAAATCTTACGCCGCAAAAATTTCTGTCGCCCCGTAAGAAGGTTTTAAACGAGTCTTAAAGGAGTAGACAAAAGCGCGGACGGCGTTTCTTTTGAAACGCCGTCCGCGCTTTTGTATTTTTGTATTTTTGAGCCCCTACTCCTCCGGCTCTTTGGCGCGGACCAGCGGGCGGCGGCGCTTAGAGGAGAGATAGCGCGCAATAATAATTACGGTAAGCAGCGCGATTAAAATTATGGCGCAGACGACAACGATCAACAGGATGTTGGGGCCGTCGTATTTAATATACTCGGTTTTTACGTAGCGGTTCTCCACCACCCCGAACTCCGTCGTAAAGCTAATGCGGGTGAATTCTGCCGAGGGGTCAAAGGGGGTGTCCACTTTTATTCTTTTTCCCTCTTTCAGCGGCAGTTGCAACGTATCTAAGACATATTCGGCGCCCTCCAGCACATAAACAGGCGCGCCGGCCGGGCTGACAATTACCGCGTTTGTTTTAAGCTGCACACTCGTGAGCGACGGCAGGCCGTTCACGGTTACGGAATCCGCGTCGACAAAACCGACGACTCCGCTTGGCTGCAGCGCGACCCGGTACCACCGTACGGAATGCTCGTAGGCTAAGGATCGGTTGTCGTAATAGCCGTACCAGTAGTTCGGCGCGCCGTCAAGTACAAAATCCAGCAACGCAAAAACCGTGCCCTTATCGACCTTATCAAAGCCCTCGTAAATCGGCGCTTGCACCGAGGGGTAAGAGTAAATTTTAGTGCCCGCGTCATAATTTGCCATGCAGCGGGCGGGATGATCGTCGGTGTAGGCGAGCGGCGCAGATAGGTATTTGGTGCGCACGTAGCCTGTTAAGATGTCGTAATCGCCAAAAGCCTCGTAGGCAATGTTGTCGGCAATCACCAAGGAGTATTCGGCGGCCGGGTTAAAACCAGGGACAATCACGCGATAGTTGTTCGGGAGTCGGACGTTTTCGGGGATGGTTTTTGCGGCGTTTACATAGCGTGTTACGGGATAGATGTCGTTCGGGCCGCAAAAGAGCTGCGCGCCGTCGGCGTTTTGGACTAGGCGTATCAGCTTTTCCGTTGCGGCCGCGCCGGGGGCTGGCAGGGGAGCGGGGCTGGGCAGAGTCGGCGGGGTTTTGGGGATATCCGGATGGATGCCGAATGCCGAGCACGCGACGCTTTTTACCGTGTGGCGGTCCGGGTCGCAATACAGGATGTCGCGGTAGCCGATTTGATCGTTTTCGATTGCGCTTAGGTGGATGCGGGGTACACTGGCGGGGGAGGAGGCGCCGGGCAAATTTTGCGACGCGGCATTTAAGGTGTACGAAAAGACGGCGCCTCCGTCTGCCAAATTCGCCACGCCTGCCACCGTGCGGCAGTCGTAGCGGATGATTTTGTACGCGCCGGAAATTTCTTGCATGATGTAAATGCCGTTGTCCTCATCCGCCGCAAAGTCGTAAAAGCCCGCGATGTCGGTGATGCCGGTCGGCTCAAAAATGTCCTTGCCGTCGGCTGTTTTGTTGGCGGAGCGCCGCAATATTTGCTTAGGGTGCTCGTCAGCGGCGCTTTTACGCACGGCGATATAAAATTCCGAATTATTGAGCCCCGCGCTCATGCCGTACACTTTTGCCGGCGTCCCGTCGGTGTTTAAGTACGCGGGTTCAAAGTTCTGCGCACCGGCCGCGCGTTTATACAAAAAGTTATCGCCGTCAATCACGTATAAATTGCCCTTAGAATCGGCGCGCAGCAGCTTTATCGTTTTGGAAGCGCTGGCCTCGGGCGCGAACTGATACGGTTCGTCCGGATTGGCAGGGATTCCGGACGGGTCGAAAGTTTGGATGTAGCGCGCGTTATAGGCGGCGTACAGATTTCCGTCTGCGTCGCAAGCGACCGAAAGCGTCTCGCGAAGCCCGTCGAGCGCGGAAAATCCCGAACCCGTTTGCACCGAAACACGGTGGTTTAGCCGATCCGCAGTAAAAATTTTGCCCTGGCGGCTTGCGATGTCTACGGGCGTATTATAAAATCCGGGCGTGCTGCCGGAGGCCTGAGCCAGCAAGGTTTCCGTCTTAAAGTCGGCGGAGATTCTCGAGAACGAATCGTCGTCGTTAATACTGTAAAAGCAGTCGGCTCCGGCAACAAAAAGCGCTCCGCGGTCGGTTCTTGCGGGGTCGTTTTTAAAAGTAAGCGAGTCCGCGTCGTAAAAGTGGACTTTGTTGCGCCCGACGGCCGCGATTACGTTTTCGGACGAGAGGTAGGCAAGGCCGGCAAAGCGTTCGCCGATTAAAAACAGCGAGGCGGGGAACGCACCGGAAGCGTTTTTCGTTAAGGCGTAAACGGCGAACCGGCTGTTTCCGTCGCGCACGGCTGCATAAACGACGCCGCCGGAACCGGCAGAGAAGCCTAAAATCTCGTCGGGTGCCCGTGCCGTCCGCAAGTAAGATAGGTTTGTGTCAAAGATATGGATGTCGCGTCCCGATGATGCAAAAACGGCGTCGGGCAGCGCGGCGAGATGCGAGTAACCCGTGGCCGGCGCGGGTGCGGCCGGCAGGGAATCGGGATTAAAATCGGGGTCAAACCGGGCTCCGTCGGAGAGGGCGGTTGCAAAGAGGTTGCCCGCGCTTCCCGCCACCGTATACAGCCGCCCGTTCGCGGCCGCCATAGACATAACATTGCCGATGGCGAGGTTTTCCTCGTTAAACTTGTGCGCGGCGGGGGAGTAGACGTGCACGGCCGAACTGTCTGCAATATATACGCTGCCCTCGGAGGCAAAAATCGTGGAGGCGCCGTCAAAATACCGATACAAAACGCCCGATTGTTCTTCCTCCGCCCGCGCGCCTAAGGCCGTATTCGAAAAAACGGCAACGCAAAACAACGCGCAAAAAAATGCGCACAGCAAAACAAAAGTAACCGCCGGATTTTGATTGCGTACCCTCATATTTCATACATTGTACCACATCGAAGCCGCTTTGTAAACCGCTCGCGCGCGTAATATTATATTTTTAGGCAGCAGAAGCGCGAAAAAGAAGGTAAAATGTAGAATGCAAAACAGAAAAGTTACGGAACGGTTTTTGTCTGCTTTGCCGACATGGCGTCCATGCCGGAATTTGCGTAGTAGTAATAATCTATTTCGCCGATGGCACAGTATTCTTTCGCGACGAATTGAAGCCTGAAATGCCAGCCCTCGTTCGGAGCCGTGGTTACGTTATATCCCCGAAGAGTTACGCCGGGGTATTTTTGACCGAACGCATAGTTTATGTCGGTAGCCCATACCCTCCAAGCGGCGGTTCCCGTCGCGTTATTGTCGCTCCAACCGACACGCTGCCCGCCGACGGTACCTCCGGTCGTACGGTAACCGTAAAAGTCAAAGTCGATATACGCTTGCTGCCCGTTTACTAAGACCGGGTTTTGGTCGACATCGTAAAACCACATCCGTATCAACAGAATGGAGTTTATCTTTTCCACATTGTCCCTAAAGTCGGCTGTATATAGCCCGTCGACAATCATTCGGTCATTCCCTGCGCTAATGTTCCAGTTGACGTTATTTCCGCCGCCCCAGGTTGCGTTTGTGTTTGGTAAATTGATCGGGGCTTTTACGTATCCGCCGCTTGCCGCATAGCTGCCTTGATGCGTGAACCAATCGATGTTATCCTCCAGCAACGCGACTTCGGTGGCAATTTTTCCGATCGCGGGCGCGGCGCCCTCTACGTTCTTCAGCGCCGCCAAGTCGGCCGCGAGCGGGGCAATCTTGCGCGCATATTCGACCGTATTCGGGCGCGCCGGCCCGGTTTGCAGATTCGCCGCGAGAATGAGCCCCTTAAGCTCGGACGCCGCGAGATCCGCCGCGGAGCCCAATGTTCCGGCTTTGGTTTGGGCGGCAAGCAGCCTTGCGTATGCAGCCGGAATTTCGGACGCGCGCTCATGTTCAAGCAGGGTGGACTCCAGTAAAAGCCCGTATCTTCCCAGCGCTTCGCCGACTGCGTCGACGAACGCTTCTATATCTTCGCCGGAGGACGAGGGGCTCATCGTGTCGATGGTGCTTTGCGAAGGCACCAAGGATATAAATGCCTCTACCGCAGCGTCTTCGAGGCCGTCAAAATCTTCGCGCGCTTGGAGCAATGCTTCTAAGGTCAGCAGGTTTACAAACTTAAGTTGAGCTGCTCTAAACCCGTCAAGCGCGTCTTCCGCCGCCGTAAGTAGGTCGAGTTTTGTTTGCGTGTACGCGAGGGTGCCGATATCCTCCACCAGCTTGTCAAAGTCCGACGACGCCGCAACAATTTCCGGGTGGGTTCCCCCGAACGCCGGAGCCCCGCTTCCCGAGGTGTTGGATTTTTTCGGACCCTCGGCACTGTTGCCGTAGGCGGAGGCGACCGGCGTAATCAGCGTGGCCGTCAATTGGATATTTTTTATTTTGCCGACAATGACGCCCGCGCCGGTGAGGATATTTTGTGTGCAAAAATCATCACCGAGCACCGTACGCATAAACGTTGCCGAGGCTATATATATGCTGGCTGTTTGCGAAAGAACCTGTACACGGTTACCGACCGCTGCACCGTTTTCCCATTTTTGCGCGTATAAATAGCCGGTAGTAACGGGAGGGGTCGCTGTAGATGTAGTAGTTTCCCAAGTGAACTTGTATTCCGCAAACACCTTTGACGAGCCGTACGTCAGGGTTTCTGCATCCAGCTCTTCCCCATAGAATTTTACCAACATAAAGTCGACGGCGTCGCCAAGGTTGCCGAAGAATCCCGCAGTATTTCGCGGGTTAACGCCGGTAGTACCGGAAGTGCCGGGTAAAAACGAGGTGCTGGAGAACGAGAATTGCACGTTTAAATCCGCCGAGAGCGCGGGGAGCGTCGGCACATCGGCTGCGGCGGTTCTAACGCCCGCCACCACGTCGTCGATTTCGCCCTGCGTGTCTTTTCCACTTAAGGACTCCAATGCGTTTGTAAATAGGGCTTGCAGCTCGGCCCAGCGGTCGGCTCCGCCGTCGTTTTTAGAATAGTTGTTTTCCCAGCGGTAGGGGTCGGACGCGGCGAGGGCATTAATTTCCGCCTCTGCGATCTCAATAAACGCCCCGTTGTACCACGCCTTTGATTTGACGCCCTGCATGTCGTTCAGCACGGATTGGTAGACGTCGCGCCGGTAGTTGTCCACCGCTTCAAGCGTCGTAAGCGCGTTGATGGCAATCACCGCGTTGTCGTAAATGGTTACCAAGTCCTGCCAAATGTTACGCTCCTCCTCCCGGTCCTCAAAGTAGTCCGACGCGTTGTAGCCGTCGTATTGATCGAATAAATCGCTGAGCAGCAGTGTGTGCGCGGCCTTAAAAGCGGCGGCCGTGAGGAGCGCGTTAAAGAATGTTTCCACATCCTCGATGCCCTCCTCCTCCGCTTGGGCACTCACTAATTCTTGCGCGCCTTCGCGCAAAATTTGATAGGCGGCAATCGCGTATTCGATATCCTCTTGATCGTCGCCGTCCACCGAGCCCGCATTCCGCAAGAACAAGTATCCGTAATCTTTAAGGAATTCTTCACAAGACGCTATGTCCTTAAGTACCTCGATTCTTGACAGCAGCGCGTCAAACAGTGTTTCCACGTCAGGGTATACGGCGATGACGAGTAATTTTGCAGGGTTGGATAATCCGTCAAAGTATGCGGCTTTTGCTAGGCCGATGCGATTTCCGTTGCCGATGGCAACGCCGTTTTCTCCGGGCTCCACCGTGAGCTTTAGCACGTCCTCGAATTCGTCAAGGAAGATGCCCGAGTCTCTGTCGGACGCCAAATCGTCCATCGCGCTTTTCAGGGTGTCGACGGCGACCTTTTCGACCGTGGCCATCAAATTCCGGACGTCGGCGTGTAAGGCGTAAAACGCAGTGTGGACATCATTGACATTTTTCTCGTCGGCCTCAAGGTTGAGGGCTTCGGGATTG
>WQYM01000146.1 GCA_009781235.1 Bacillota bacterium | reverse complement strand
GTTTTTTCGATGACCCCGTAGCCGATTCTGGCATAACCCGGGTCGATTCCAAATATTATCATACCTTTGGCCTTGTGAATGAACAAGCAATATCAGTTCCAATTTACAATTTACAAATTGCGATTTACAAATTATTGCGCACTGAGAGTAAGTGTATGGACATTGTTCTCTTGTTTCAAAATACCAATCCATCCGCAATTTGTAAATTGCAAGTTGCAAATCGTAAATTGGCTTATATTCAGTACGATACACCAGAATAGTCCGCTTGTCAACAAAATAGCCCCTCATAATCACGGATTAGGGACTTATACAAAAATTTAATTACATTTTTTAGCTTTAATCGCTTTACTAATAAACAATGCGGTGCTATAATTTGATACGGCGTCGGACAGGAGTCGGGCGCTTAGGAGAAAAAAATGAAACCAAGAAAAGTACTTATCATCGGCGCGGCCGGGCGGGATTTCCATAACTTTAACACGTTCTTCCGCGACAACGAAGCGTATAGCGTTAAGGCTTTTACGGCGGCGCAGATCCCCGACATCGCGGGCCGCAAATACCCCGCCTCGCTCGCGGGGAAGCTCTATCCGGACGGCATCCCGATTTACGCTCAGGACGAATTGGAGAGTTTGATCCAAAAGCTCGATATTGACGAGTGCGTGTTTTCGTACAGCGACGTACCCTATGCCTTTGTCATGGGCTTAGGCGCCAAGGTGAACGCCGCCGGAGCGGATTTTTCGCTGATGGGTCCCAAAAACACGATGCTAAAATCCACAAAGCCCGTCATCGCGGTCGGCGCGGTGCGTACGGGCTGCGGCAAAAGCCAAACGTCGCGCCGCATCATCGAGGTGCTGATGGCAAAGGGCTTAAAAGTGGTCGCTATCCGCCATCCCATGCCCTACGGCGACTTAGAGGCGCAAAGGGTGCAACGTTTTGCCACCCTCAAGGATTTAGAATTCCATAAGTGCACCATTGAAGAAATGGAGGAGTACGAGCCGCATGTGGCGCGCGGCAACATCATTTACGCCGGCGTCGATTACGAGGCGATTTTGCGCGCGGCGGAATCCGATCCCGCCGGCTGCGACGTAATCCTTTGGGACGGCGGCAACAACGACTTTCCGTTTGTCAAGCCCGACCTGATGGTGGCGGTCGTTGATCCGCACCGCCCCGGCCATGAGTTATCATACTATCCCGGCGAGGTGACGCTGCGTCTTGCGGACGTTGCCGTGATTAACAAGATTGACAGCGCGGATTTTGCCAATATCCAAACGGTGCGCAACAATATCGCCAAAATTAACCCGAAAGCTCTGGTGGTGGACGCGGCGTCAACGCTGACCGTCGGCAACCCGGATGTCATTAAGGGTAAGCGCGTGCTGGTCATCGAGGACGGACCCACGCTGACGCACGGCGAGATGAAAATCGGCGCGGGCATTGTCGCGGCGCACCGGTTCGGCGCAAAGGAACTCGTCGACCCGCGCCCGTATGTGGTCGGAAAACTTGCCGAAACCTTTAAAATCTACCCCAATATCGGAACGCTTTTGCCCGCGATGGGCTACGGCGACCAGCAAATCAAGGACTTGGCAGCTACGATTGAAAAAACCGACTGCGATTCCGTGGTCATCGCCACCCCGATTGATTTGCAGCGCCTCATAAAGATTTCTAAACCCTGCACCCGCGTGGAATACTCATTGCAGGAAATCGGCAGCCCTAATTTTGACGGCATTTTAGCCGACTTTGTGAAAAAAGTAAAGAGTAAAAAGTAAAGAGTACTCTGTTATAAAAAGTAAAAAGAATGGGGCTGTCTCACGAGATTTTGGCGGGAGACAGCCCTTTTTGTTTTTTGCGTTGCTATTGAAATAAAGGGTATTAAACCCTTTGCTCACCTCCTCATTCAGGTCTTAATGCAAGCTATGCTTGCCCGCGACCCTCATAACGCCTGCGAATAAGGTGCGCTCGAACCGTAGGAATAGTGCGTGCCTCGCCCAAATTCGTAAATTTCAAAGCGTTTTTGCCCATATTTGGGAATTTTTTGGGCGGGGCACGCACTATTCCTACGGAAATTCAGATAAAAAAACGGGGGTTCTAAATTTTCGTGATATTTATTTTGTTAGTCCCTCGTAGGGGCGGATGGTAATCCGCCCGAAATTATGGTAAAATTTCGGTTCATTCTTAACCTGGCGTAAATCGCTTGACTTTTCCCAATTATCATGATACAATAAATTCATGAAGAGCGAGCATGAAGTCGTTGAAAAAATATATGGTTCGACCTAGATAAAAAATACCTGAAAATTGAACATATACGCAACCTTAAAAAAGCTCTCACGCAAAAGAACACAACAAATTAAAAATCAAAAAAAACTTCTTTGAGGCATCAAAAACGCATGTGGACGCTTATTTACGCCCCAGCGTCAGTCTCAACTGTAAAACTCGGGAGGCGAATCATCAGGATTTCCTTAATCCGTTCCGGATTCCGTTATCTGTTAAAAAAGCCCCGAAAGCCGTAGCTAAACCGTTGCTTATCCGGGTTAATAATGCTATACTTCGAATATAGATAAATTCGCACTAAAAAACATGATTTATAGTAGGTTTTAATGAGTCAGAAAAACACACGAAACTTTTGCATCATAGCGCACATCGACCACGGCAAGTCCACGCTGGCCGACCGGCTTATCGAGCAGACGGGCACGGTGTCCCGCCGTGAGCTCTCCGAGCAGATGCTGGACAGTATGGATTTAGAGCGCGAGCGCGGCATCACGATTAAGCTGACGCCCGTACGTATGTTTTACGAGAAAGGCGGCGAGGAGTATAAGTACAATCTAATCGACACGCCCGGGCATGTTGATTTTACGTACGAGGTTTCGCGTTCCTTAGCCGCGTGCGAGGGCGCAATTTTGGTGGTGGACGCGACGCAAGGGGTCGAGGCACAGACTTTGGCCAACGTGTATTTGGCGCTCGATAATAACTTAGAAATCTTTTTGGTGATTAACAAGGTGGATTTGCCCTCCGCGCGTCCCGACGAGGTGAAGCGCGAAATCGAGGATATCATCGGGCTCGACACCGCCGACGCTCCGCTGGTCAGCGCCAAAGAGGGGATTAACATTCAAAGCGTGTTAGAGCAAATCGCCGACAAATTCCCCGCGCCGAAAGGCGACCCGAATAAACCCTTAAAGGCGCTGATATTCGATTCGTATTACGACAATTATAAGGGCGCGGTGTGTTTGGTGCGCGTGTTTGACGGCTCCGTGAAAGCCGGAACCAAGATTAAAATGATGAGCACGGGCAAAACGTTCGATGTGTTTGACGTCGGGATTTTTAACCCCAAGCCCGAACAGGTTGCCGTGTTGAACGCCGGAGACGTAGGGTACGTTTCCGCCAGCATCAAAAACGTTGCCGACACCGCGCCGGGCGACACGATAACGGAGGCCTCAAATCCTACCCCTCATGCGTGCCCGGGCTACAAAAAGGTGCTGCCCGTCGTGTATTCGGGTATTTTTCCGGTGGACGGCTCCCGCTATAACGACTTAAAGGACGCACTAGAGAAGTTAAAACTCTCCGACGCGTCGCTGTTTTTCGAGCCCGAAGTTTCCGGCGCGCTCGGGTTTGGCTTTAGATGCGGCTTTTTGGGCCTTCTTCACATGGAAATCATCGGGGAGCGGCTCGAACGCGAATTCAATTTGGATTTAATCACCACCGCGCCGTCCGTAACGTACCGCGTTTACAAAATAGGCGGGGAGATGACGGAGGTGACCAACCCCGCCAACCTGCCTCCCTTGGTGGAAATCGACCGCATCGAGGAGCCCATGGTCAAGGCGCTGGTGTATACGCCGCCCGAATACATCGGCGCGATTATGGAGCTGTGCCAGGAAAAGCGCGGCGTGTTCGAAAATATCGTATATTTGGATAAAACGCGTGCCCAAGTGATTTACGACGTGCCGCTTAACGAAATTGTTTACGACTTTTTTGACCAGCTAAAGTCCCGCACGCGGGGGTATGCCAGCCTCGATTATGAAATTACGGGCTATAAGGCGTCGGATTTGGTGAAGCTCGATATTCTCCTAAACGGCGACCCGTGCGACGCGTTAAGCATCATCGTACACCGTGAAAAAAGCTACGGGCGCGGCCGTTCGATTGCAGAGCGGCTTAAAGAGGTGATTCCGCGCCAGATGTTTGAAATCCCGATTCAGGCCTCCATCGGCAATAAGGTGATTGCGCGCGAAACCGTAAAGGCGCTGCGCAAAGACGTTTTGGCAAAATGCTACGGCGGCGACATCACGCGCAAAAAGAAGCTCTTAGAAAAACAAAAAGAGGGTAAAAAGCGCATGCGCCAGGTCGGCTCGGTAGAGGTGCCGAGCGAAGCGTTTATGTCGATATTAAAGCTCGACAGCGATAAGAATTAATGATAAGTGCTAGGAATCTACATCCACATCCCATATTGCGCTCAAAAATGCGGCTACTGCTCGTTTTACTCGGTGACGGATTTTTCTTCCGCCTCCTCGTATTTGGATGCGTTGGAGCGGGAGATTGAAGATCGTGCTGTCACGGGGTCAGGCTTACTGACAGCAAGTGCTGTCAGTAAGCCTGACCCCGTGACAGCACGCAAAGCCGACACCGTCTACATCGGCGGGGGAACGCCGTCCGTGTTGCCGCCCGGCGCAATTACGCGGATTCTCAACAAATTACGCGGGCATTTTGTTGTCACGGGGTCTGACCCCCCGACAACCCCGGAAATCACGGTTGAGGCAAATCCCGAAAGCTGCACCCACGCATTCCTTTCCGAATGTGTTACAAGCGGCGTAAACCGGTTGAGCTTAGGGCTGCAATCGCACGACGACGAAATTTTAAAAGCGATTGGCCGCCCGCACCGTTATGCGGATTTTTTGACGTCCGTCGAAGCCGCCGAAAGGTCGGGGATTGCAAACATTTCCGTTGATTTAATGACGGGCTTGCCCGGTCAAACCTCTGCCTCGCTCGCCGAAAGCTTGCGGCATGTTACCCTCATCCCGTCCGTCAAACACATCTCGCTCTATGCCTTAACGGTGGAGGAAGGGACTCCGTTACATCGCTTTGGCTATAAACCGGACGAGGATTTGCAGGCGGATATGTATGAGAGTTCCGTGCGCTTTTTAGAGTCCGCCGGTTTTTTCCGCTACGAGGTCAGCAATTTTGCGCGCCCCGGGTATGAGAGCCGTCACAACCAAAAGTATTGGAACGGGGAAGAGTACCTGGGCTTCGGCGCGGGTGCGCATTCTTTTGTTGAAACGAAAAACGAAAAACGAAAAACGAAAGACGTCGGAGGGAATGCCGATTCGCAAACCGCCCCTACGGAAATACCGTCCACCGTCCACCGCTCACCGTCAACTTTCTTTCAGCGCATCGAAAACCACGCCGACCTTGCCCGCTACATCGCGGGACACTACGTTAAATCGCGCGTCAAAATTTCCCCCGGGTCACGCGCCGAGGAAATGATTATGTTGTCGCTCCGCACAACCTACGGACTTGATTTAGAAAAATTCAAAACCGAAAACGGCCGGGATTTGTTAGCGGAAAAAGAACCGCAAATCGCCGAGCTTTTAAAACTCAACCTTATCGGCATCGACAAAAACCGCCTGTTTGTTAAGTCGGGCGGCTTTTATTTACTAAATTCGATAATACTAAAATTGATTTAATTAAAAATCATCCGAGGCTTTTCACTTTTCACTCTTCTTTTTTCACTGCCGCTTGCGGCCCGCTACCACCAATCCCACCCGCTACATGAACGGGTGATAAAAAAGGCCTTACACTTCTCATGTCCGTGATGTCCGTGTCCGCCGCATCCGTGCCCGTGGCCGTTGCCATGGCCGCAGGAGCATTCGTGCTCGCAACGCCCGCATTTGCCGCAACGCTTACACTCATGCCGCCGAGAGTCGAATTCAAATTTGATTTCTCCGCGATACTCGCATCGCGGCTCGCACCGTAAAAAGTTCTCCATGGCTTTATCCTCCGTATGTTGGGGTCGATAGCAGTATATTCCGACCGGCTTTGAACCGTGAATCCGAAGATAACAGAACGCCCAGCATCTTTTATCTGTTATCTTTTATCTGCTATCTTATGTCTTAACCAAACGCATGCAGCCAAAGCTTATCTACCGCCAAAAACACCGTCAGCAGCGCTAAATACACGGCAAAAACGTTCATAGAACGGTTTGCTACGAACTTTAGCATAAATTTAATGCACGCAAGCCCCGAGATAAACGCGGCGATAAAGCCTGCAAGCATTACTCCCGCAGAAATGTCAAATGAAAACCCGCCATCGATAAATCCCCACG
>WQYM01000145.1 GCA_009781235.1 Bacillota bacterium | reverse complement strand
GGGTGGTGCGGGATTCGGGGCTCGGGGTTCGGGGTTCGGGGCTCGGGGTTCGGGGTTCGGGGTTCGGGGTTCGGGACGGTTACAAATATTCCCGTAGGGATCGATGCCCTCGCCGGCCCGCCGGAACCGATTTGCGGCAAAGTGCCCGTGAGGTCGTCCCGTGCGGGGCTAGGCGGGTCAGAAGCCGAGCGCGAAACGCGAACGCCACGAAGTATTTGTAAATCGACCCCTACGGGAATTCGGTGACCGGCGGGTCGCTCGGGAAGCTTGCGACCCGTACGATTGCCGTGTTCGCAAGCAATGTCAAAAAACCCGTCCCCGTGACATGTGTCAAAAAAACCATCCCCCTGACATGCATCCCCGTGACAACCCTCAATTAGCTCAAACGAATGTACGGTCACGGGCGCCGCCTTTAACTCGGGCACGCCGCCGCGCCGCGCCACATCGTAGGCGCGCACTCCCCCGACGCTCTTTGCGCTATAGGCGGGCGGCATTTGTAAAAGCTGCCCCGTGAGCGCGGGAAGCGCGGCGACGATATCGGGTTTTTGCGGCAAAACGTCAGCTGAGCCGACGACTTCCCCGTCGCCGTCTAAGGTGTCGGTGGTATACCCAAACGCAAAATCGGCCTCGTACACCTTTTCTTTCCCCAAAAAGTAGTCAAACAGGCGCGCGGCTTTGCCGACGCCGAGAAGCAATACGCCCGTCCCTTGCGGGTCGAGCGTACCGAAATGTCCAACGTATTTTTCGCCCAAAATGCGTCGCACCTTGGCGACGGCCGCCGCGCTTGTGAGGCCGCGTTCTTTGTAGAGATTTAAGATACCTTTCATTTTGTATTATTCATAATAGTCGTTTACGGCTTTTACCACCTTATCCACCACGTCCTCATAATACCCGTGGATGTGGCAGCCGGAAGCCCGGGTATGGCCGCCGCCCCCGAAGACCGCGGCTACTTTGGACACATCGGGGCCTTTTGAACGCATGCTGACGCGGTACAGACGGTTTACCTCCTGCTCCGTGATGCATACCGCCACGCGTACGCTCCCGATGGAAACCGCGTAATCGATGATGCCCTCGGTTTCGGCCTGCTCCGTCGCGGTTTCGGTAAAATCCTTGAGCATAATCGTGATAATCCCAATGCTGTCTTCCTTAAAAAACCGCATTGATTGGATGGCGCGGGCAACGAGCTGCATCCTTCCGACGGAATACGAGCGGTATAAATCGGACGAAACCCGAAAGACATCAAAACCCGTCGACGTCAAATCGGCAGCAACCCCGAATGTTTTCGCGGTTACGTTGCTATGCGAAAAGTGCCCCGTGTCGGTCGAAATGCCGACGTACAGGTAATACGCGATTTTTTGCAAAACGCCCGCGTCGATGCGGGGTTGTCGCGGGGTCTGTCCCCCTGACATACGGAGTTGTCGCGGGGTCTGACCCCCTGACAACCCCTCGGGCGCACCGTTTTGGAACGCGCCTTCGACGCTCAATAAATCGTAAATCGCCTCGCAGGTGCTGGAGAGCTCCGGGACAACGTGGTTGATTTTGGCAAAATAATCGTTGGTTTTATGGTGGTCGATATTTACAGTCAAAACGCTTTTGGCGTAATCGCAGAATTTACCCATTCGTTCGGCGTCGCCGCAATCGAGCGCAAATACCAAATCGTAGCGATCGGAGCTTTGCTCATTCAGCTCGGCAAAATCCGGCAAAAAAGCATACGGCCCGGGGAGCGGAGAATCGCAAACGATATCGGCCGGGACGCCGTAGTATTTGCACAGGTGCCAAATCGCAAAACCGGAGCCCAAAGTATCCCCGTCGGGCTTTTTATGGCAGACAATCAGCACCGAGCGCGCATCGCGTATGATTTTCGTTAGTACAAGTTGCATATAAGCCTATTATATACCATTCGCCGCAAAAATGCAAGCCGATTTTTGAGGATGATTTTAGAAAAGCGGCCGTAAAAATGAACCCTCCCCGACGCTTGCGTCGGGGAATTAACCCCAAGAGATTAAACGAGACGGCAAAGCTAAGCCTGCCGCCCCGTGGGGGTTTGGATATTTTGTGGACTTTTGGGGTGGGAGGAGGAGGTCCTTCGACTCGCGTTGCCCGCTCAGAATGACGGACGGGGCGGCGGGGATTGGCGCGTCAACTGCCGTCAGACTGTGTTCCTGTGTTCCTATGAGTTAAGCGGCTTTCGGCTTCCGTGACGGATGCGCATTACGGAAACAACTTTTTTTACTTCGTCTATCTTATACATAACTATGTAATTTCCAAAAATGAGCTTTCTCTTGTAAGGCTCTCCGGCCTTAAGCCGAACACCAAGCAAAGGAAAACTGCTTAATCCCAAAACACGGTTTTTTAATTCACTTGTAAACTCTTTTGCTTTTTCCAGATTATCCGCCGCGATGTAATCAAAAATTTTAGAAATATCTTTCATCGCAAGCGGCGAAAAATAACATAGTACTTCATTATTCCTTTGCTTCCCACTCCACTACCTTTGCTTCAACAAGCTTATCAAAATCTTCCATGGTATAAAAATGGCCTACGGCAAGATCCTCTTCGGCTTCTTCCATGGCTTTTAATAATTCAAAATCCTCATACTCCTCGGCACTCAAAAGCACCGCGCCGCCATACTCGGTTTGGATGGATACGGCACGGTTTTTCGCAGCCTGTAAATATTTATCGGGCTCTTTTAAAAAATTTTCCGCACTAACAGTCATAAAACGCCACCTCACAGTAAACTGTTTTGATATTAACACAAAAACGGAGCTTTGTCAAGGGATATTTTGCAAAAAAAGCGGGGCGGGGCGAGTGCCCCGCCCCGGATAGGGTTGGATTTTTTGGGGGTTTTAGATGGGGTTGGGGTGAGAGGAGGAGGTCCTTCGACTCGCGTTGCTCGCTCAGGATGACGGGCGGGGCGGGAGGAGGAACGGTGAGGAATAGCACATCAACCGGCGTCCCCTGTGTTCCGTCCCCGTGACCATTTTGGTTTTTAAAATGTCCATAGCATCCCTACGGCGCAAAAGTAAAATTGTATTGCTTTGAAAGCTCTTTCATAAGAGCTTCCCGCTCTTTCCGCACCTGTTCGTGCGTTTTGTCCTTATCACGTTCATAAATTTGCGACCTGATTTCGTCTATCCAATCGTCGCAATGCTTGTTGTCATAAAATTCTTTTTCAGTCATAAATAACCTCCTCAGGAGTACAAATTTCGGGGTTCCCGTATTCTTGCAACTTGTTAATTGCTGCAGTCATAAACTTCGTTTTAACCTTGTTTATGTGCTGAAAATTAAGGCTGACAATGCAATCCATTCCGTTAACAGCCGATGTCGCAATATGAATAGCGTCTGTTCTAAAACGAATCGGAATAACTGCCGCTTTCACATATCCGTCCGCCAAGCTGTCGGCTTTTTTATCTACCGAAAGCGTTATCAATTTATGGCTGACGGCAAGAACCAACATAGCCTCTTTTTTGGGGGATGGCGCTTTGTTAATTTCGTCAACCACTGCGTCCGACGTAAAACCTTGAATCTCACCCGCGGCGATTTTGTCGAACAGGGCTTTAGTGGATGCCGAGTGCTCGCGGCAGTCTTCAAAGTAGCGGTTGAACACGCTCGTCTCAATATATGCTTTGAGTTTTGCCAAGTTGAATTGCTCCTATATTGTCAGTATACTGCAAAAACAAACTGTTGTCAAGGATATTTTAACGGGGCGGCAAAGCTAAGCCTGCCGCCCCGCAAGGGTTGGTGATTTTTTTCGTCATCCTGAGTGTAGCGGAGCGAAGCCGAAGGATCTCTACCCAGTCCGCTCCGCGTCATATTCATTGATTTGCCGAAATGTATTCGTCGATACACTGAATCGTGTACAGCGGACCGGTAACGTGCAAAGCCCCGTAGCAGTCGTTAATATAACTCCAAATGTCGAATTTGTTAAACAGTTCGCCAAGCTGCTTACCGCTTAAGTTTTTTTCCTCTTTGTAGATTTCGGCGCAATACGCCATGAAATTGCCAATCTCTTTCATTTTACTGCTCCTCCGGAAAGGTAATATTCCCCGTCGATAATTCCTCGTCCAACATCGAAAACAACGTCTCAACACTAAAATGCCAAAGCTTTGTACTTTCGTCTTCCAAAAACTCGTACAGTTTTGACGCATAAAAAAGTCTTGCGGCCTCTTCGTGCGACATTTGCATCTGCTTGCTGATTAGGTTAAGTAAGTCGCCGCCAATCAACATTAGTATTGCGGGGAATTGTTGCTGTTCCATAATATCCTTTTAGAGCACAATTGTGTGCATATATTTCAATGTCCTTAGCGCTCGTTCGTTTGAGAAAACATATTGGTCAAAAAGTCGGCGGGTGTTGAGCTCTTCTATCGTCCTTTGCACATTTAGTATTCCTCTTTCAAAAAGCAACAATGTTCTAAAAACATTATCATTCGCAACCGGGCCAATTATAATGTCATACTTATCACCACGATACGTCCCACGCCTGTTTGCGACAACAAATTCCAACCAAGCCTCATTTGCCGCATCAAATTTGCACAGGCTTAAACCGTTTGCTTTTTGCTCGTCAAAATCATACACGCTAATTATCCTGGCATTTGTACCGTTTCGCCTATTGACAATGCCTGTAAACTCACCCGCTTGCTGCCTTGCGGATGTAGTATAAAAACCAAACCCAAAATCCGGCGTCCTGCCGGAAAGAGACAAAATTTTTGGTTCTTTTACTTCGACATCACTGCCGTGAAACAACTCCATATTGCCCTCGCTTCAAAAGGTTTATACCTTAATTGAAAATCCGGGGCGGGGCGAGTGCCCCGCCCCGGATGGGTTTGGATTTTTTGGGGGTTGGGGGGTTGGGGTGGGGGGAGGTGGAGGTCCTTCGACTTCGCTACGCTACGCTCAGGATGACGGACGGGGCGGGAGACGGTATGGGCGGGGAAATTAGCACATCAACCGGCGTCCCCCTGTGTCTTGTTCTTTCCTCCCGCTAAATGCGCACCAAACGCCGAACACCGGTCTCTCCCTCAATCGGCATTAACTTGTAACCACTTTGCTTTAAAGCAGCGTCGGTTTTTCTACTAAAATACGCGCTATACTCCTCTGAAGTCATATTTTTTGTTTCCTCATAGATTTGCTCTCGAATCGCATGTATTTCTTGCATTGCATTAGGCTCATTCATCATAAATTACCTCCATGGGCGAATGTATCCATATTTTTTTATATCCTTCTCGCAGATTAACGCTTTCAGTCAATCTTATGGTTTTGTGCCTTACAATATGCTTAAAGTTCCAACTTACAATCATGTCTAATTCATGCGCAGTTGCGACTGCAATGTGAAGCGCATCGGTCTTGTACTTTTCCGGAATAATCCCTTCGGCAACGTACACACCAGCAAGTCGCTCCGAATGTTCACTTTTTTCGAGCATACGAATGCCGTATCGATTAATGAAATCCAGCATCTGCTCGCGCTTCGGCTGCGGTGCCAATTCCAACTCACCCACTACATAATCTGAAGTATACGGAACAAACTTGCCGCTTCGAATTTCGTCAAACAATTTTAACGTGTCCGCCTTTTTGTCCGGGGCATCATCGGCAAAAATAAAGTTGAAAACCGAAGTTTCTAAATATAGACGTAAAGTCCTCATGCTAATAATATATTACATATCAAAAGAAATGTCAAGGACTTTTTTCAGGAAAAATACGGGGTGGGGCGAGTGCCCCGTCCCGGATGGGGTTGGATTTTTTGGGGGTTGGGGGGTTGGGGTGGGAGGCGGAGCGGTTAGGAATAGCACATTACTCCGTCCCCCTGTGTTACCGTTCCCCTGTGTTACTTATACTCGCGACTGGGCTTAAACGGCACAAAGCCGCCCTTTTTGTATTCCTCTTCGCCACGGGCAATAATCTCTTTTTCTTCGTCGGTCAAATCAGTTTCAATAACCAATTCGCATTCTTCGGCCATAAACTTTTTCGGCAGCAGACGGATTGTCAAACGCAATATAACGACCGATTTCTTCTATATCGTTTTGCGCAGCGGCGGCGAGCGAAAGCTTGTATTTCATCATGCCTTTATCCCTAATAACTCCTTGCTCTCTTCCAACGTAAAAACTTCTCCGCGCGAAAAACAATCATCGCCCTTTTTTAGTTCCGCGAGCAATTCCGCTCTCGCCTCATCCTTCGTCATGCTCGGGATTATTACATCGAAAGGCAAGCCATTTTGTATAACAACTTGATTTAAAAAAATAGTAATTGCCTCGCCCGAAGTAAGTCCGAGAGAGGATAATACGCGCTCCGCATTTGCTTTGAGCGCAGGATCCACATACGTAAATCCGGTTCCTATTCTATTCTCCATGTCTGCAACCTCACTATTGTCACAGTATAATCTATGTGCTATTCGTTTGTCAACGAATATGTCCGACTTGCGTCGGATAACAAAACCTGCGGTTTTGGCACATATATTGCATTAATTCTCGCCTCTCTGAGCTTTGCTGTCGCAAAGCTAGCAGCCGCAAAATGCGGCTGTCGGCTCGAAAGGCGTCTCGGCCATGCGAAAATAAATTTTCGCGCGGCGCT
>WQYM01000144.1 GCA_009781235.1 Bacillota bacterium | reverse complement strand
GTAGGGGCGGATGGCAATCCGCCCGAATGTTTGGTTACAGACATGTTTTGAAGAAAAACGAAGCAATTTTACCATAATTTCGGGCGGATAACGAGGCCGCCCCTACGAGGGACTAACAAAATAAATATCACGAAAATTTAGAACCCCCAAATACAAAAGTAGCAGGCCTCCCCAACACTTGAGGAGGCCTGTTATCTGTCGCTAAAACACCTGAAAGACCTGATTATCTGTCGTTAACCGATAGCCCTTTTGCCGCTTTTCGGGTCTTTTTGTGCTCGTACATCCGCGCGTCGGCAAGCTCGATCATGCCGGCGACCGTCATGGGGTTAGCTAAACTTGACGCACTCCATCCAAAGCTGTATTCTACGCGGATGTCGCGGCCGACGTTGACAGACTCGACATTTGACGAAAAACGGGCGAGAATTTCGCCGATGCGCCACTCTTCCCGCACGACAAACGCCGCGATAAATTCGTCCCCGCCCATGCGAATCAGTACGTCGGCGGTTCGGAACGTTTTTTTGAGGGCGTCGGCAAACCGCATAATCATGTCGTCGCCTGCCGTGTGCCCCAGCCCCGGGGTGTCGTTGACGCGCTTTAACCCGTCCAAATCAAAAAACGCGACGCACAAAAAAGCGCCCTCGGGGAGCCGCTGCAGCATCCCTTCAATTTTAGGCAAACCAAGGTTGCGGGAATCGAGGCCCGTCAGCGCGTCGGCCGCCGCATCTTTCATTTGCTGGTATTTTTCCTGTTCGGCGGTTACGTCCACGCAGTTAAATACTTTAACGCGTTTTCCTTCGCCCCAAAGCGTTTCCGCAACAGTGATTTTGTGCCAGCGCTTTGAACGCACCTCAAAATAAAGCTTCCCGTCGGGAGGAGGAGGGTTTTTACACAGCTTGTATAAAAACGCCATAAGGCCGTCGCGCCGCTCGTGTTCCAAATCGGTATGACCCCGGCAAATTTCTTCCGCCGCAAGGTTTCTAAAAACGACGGAATTGGTTTCGTCGTCAATCAGGACGACGGCTGACTGCAAAGAGTTGAATAAGTTAAGCAGCATGGCACGGTTGAGCTCGTCTTCTTCGCGCCTTTTCCGCAAGCTTTCCACGGCCCAATTAAACGTTTTGCCGAAATCTCCCATAAAGTCGATTTGCTGGCTATAGTCCCCCGCGGCGATTTGTTCGGCCTGCCAGATGATGTGCATAAGCTGGCTGTGGATGCTTTTTAAGCCCATGGACAGATAGTTTTGGCGGGGCGGGGGATTTACCGAGATGTTGCCTTGGGAGAGCGCTTTAGAAAAATCAAACGTCTCTTGCAGCATCGTCGAGAGTTTGTTAAAAGAGGCGAAAATTTCGCCAAAAACGGGATGCGAAACGTCCGCTGAATCGAGGGTGACAAACTTTGCAGCCGCTAAATTTTTCAGCCCCTCGCTTAATTGCGCCGTAGATTGGCAAGGGGCGGAAGTATTTTTGTCCATGATTTAGTTAATTTCGGCGGTAAAGCGGCAGGTGCGCCCGCCCGAGGCCCAGCAGTCCACCTCCACAACGTCGTAGTCGAGGCCGGTATAGGCTTTTAGGACGCCCGCCAAAAACCCCTCGTCGTAGTAGCAAACGGTCTCGCCGATGTCGGAAAGTCCCGAGCAGTCCAAGTCCTCCGAGACAGACAGCGAAATCTTCGTCTTATCCGCGTTCGCCGACTCGATTTTCAAAATGCCGATCAGCAGGGCTTTCAGCACGTTTTGGAGCTGCGAAACGAACGCGTTAAAATCCGCGCCCAGGTCCAGGTTGTTTTTCGCAAACGCCATGCCGGCAGAAAAGCCCGCCTTGCGGAACAATCCCTGCGCAGCCTCCTTGCCGAACTCGGCCTCCATTACGTCGAATACCGTAAACTGCATCAGCCGGTAAACGGCTACGGGGAGCAATTCCCCCAGGTTTTCACGGCCGCTTGCAATGTCGCCGATTCTTGCCCAATCAAATTCGGGCACGCTGATTTTTTCCATGGTATAGTACCGCCTTTTGTTATTTGATGGAAATGAGGTGGAGTATAAGCGCATTATACACCAAAAATTTAAGTTTGTCAAAAGAACTTGCGAACTATTTCCTATTATGTTCATTATTTGTAACATGATATATACTTTTTTGAGAATTTCTCAAAAATATTTGATAAATCGTTTGACTTTTTATTAACCTTGTTGATATAATATGATTAATCGAGGATTTATTCTTGAGGTACCCGCCGAAGCGTTTTCGTCTATCCAAGAAAAACGCGACGGCGCCTCTTTTTAAAAAACGCAAAGCGTTTTTTAAAAAGATAAGAGATCTTTTTCTTGACCCATCCCATGCCGGAGCAAAAAAACATGTATGAAAAGCTAGACCCCACCCTGAATTTTGCACAGCGCGAAGAAAAAATTATCGAGTTCTGGGAGAAAAACCGGATTTTCGAGAAAAGTATTGAAAACCGCGCTTCCGGCAAGGAATTTACCTTTTACGACGGGCCGCCCACTGCCAACGGGAAACCGCACATCGGCCATATTTTAACGCGCGTGTACAAAGACATCATCCCGCGCTTTCAAACGATGAAGGGCAAGCACGTGCTGCGCAAAGCCGGCTGGGATACGCACGGGCTGCCGGTGGAACTAGAGGTGGAAAAAACGCTTGGCTTTGACGGCAAGGGCGACATCGAAAAATACGGTGTGGAGCCGTTTATCAAAAAATGCCGCGAAAGCGTTTGGAAATACAAGGCGGAATGGGAAAGAATCAGCGCGCGCGTCGGCTTTTGGGCCGACATGGAGCACCCGTACGTCACGTACGAGGACGATTATATCGAGTCCGTGTGGTGGGCGCTTTCCGAAATCTATAACAAGGGGTTAATGTACAAGGGTCACAAGGTCGTCCCGTACTGTCCCCGCTGCGGCACGGCGCTCTCTAGCCACGAGGTTTCGCAAGGGTACAAGGACGTGACGGAGGAGTCTTGCGTAGTTAAGTTCGGGGTTCGGGGTTCGGGATTCGGGATTCGGGATAAGGAAGATAATGAATTATCTGCTTACGAACCCCGAGTCCCGAACCCCGAACCCCGAACCTACATTCTCGCGTGGACGACCACGCCTTGGACGCTGCCGTCCAACGTTGCGGTTTGCTTTCATCCGGAGCACGAATATAGCCTTATTGAGTCGAACAATGATCGGTTTATTTTAGCCAAAGAACTCATCGAAAAACACTTTAAGCCCGACGAGTATACAGTTTTAGAAACAAAAAAAGGAAAAGCGTACGAAGGCCTCTCCTACGAACCCTTATTCAACTACTCACGAACCCCGAACCCCGAATCCCGAACCACGAAGCAACAGCACTACGTAACCACCGACACCTTCGTCACCCTCTCCGACGGGACGGGCGTTGTGCACATCGCGCCCGCATTTGGCGAGGACGACGCGAATATCGGCAGGAAGTATGATTTACCGTTTTTACAACTTGTAGGAACGGACGGAAAGTTTGTCGCCGAGGCAACCGACTTTGCGGGAATGTTCTGCAAAGACGCGGACAAGCACATCTTAAAAAATTTAGCGGAAAGGGGACTGCTGTTCTCCAAAGCCCCCTATGCGCACAGCTACCCGTTCTGCTGGCGCTGCCATACGCCGCTGCTTTACTATGCGCGTTCGACGTGGTTTATTAGGATGACCGCCGTGCGTGAGAATTTGATTAAAAACAACGATTCCGTCCATTGGATTCCCGATAACGTGCGGATCGGCCGCATGGGTAATTTTATAGAGAACGTCATCGACTGGGGGGTCTCGCGCGAACGGTATTGGGGCACGCCCTTGCCGCTTTGGATTTGCGATAAGTGCGGAAAAATTGACGCGGTCGGAAGCAAGGCGGAACTTTTAGAACGTGCCGGGCTTGAGTATGATACCCTCGGTCGGAATCAATCCCGAACCCCGAACTTCGAACCCCGAATCCCGAACCCCGAATCCCGAACCCCGACCATCGAGCTTCACAAGCCCTACGTGGACGCCGTCACCTTTACCTGCTCCTCGCCAAGCTGCACAGGCTCGATGCGCCGTACGCCCGAGGTGATTGACTGCTGGTTTGATTCGGGGAGTATGCCGTTTGCCCAGTTGCATTATATGGGAGAAGAGGGAAGTACGCAAAAAGCGCGCGAAGCCTTTAAAACGAATTTTCCCGCGGACTTTATTTCCGAGGCGGTAGATCAGACGCGCGGCTGGTTTTATACGCTGCTCGCGATTTCAACGTTGCTGTTTGGCAAGTCCCCGTTTAAAAACTGCCTCGTGCTCGGTCACGTCAACGACGAAAAAGGCCGCAAAATGAGTAAGCACCTCGGCAACGTGGTCGACCCTTGGACGGTGCTCGACAAGCAAGGCGCCGACGCGGTGCGGTGGTATTTTTACACGGCGGGCGCGCCGCATTTGCCCTCGCGCTTTTATGAGGCGGCGGTCTCTGAGGCACAGCGCAAATTTTTGGGCACGCTTTGGAACGTCTGCTCGTTTTACGCCCTGTACGCTGAAATCGACAAGTTTAACCCCGCGCAATACGACCTTAAAAAGTGCGAACTTAGCTTAATGGATCGGTGGGTTTTGTCGGAATTAAACTCGCTGGCGGGCTTTGTCGATAAGAGCTTAGAGGAGTATAAAATCACCGAATCGGCACGCAAGATTGAGGAATTTGTAGACGCGCTGTCCAATTGGTATGTGCGCCGCTGCCGCGACCGCTATTGGGCAAAAGGCATGGAGGCCGACAAAATCGCCGCCTACATGACGCTATTTACGGTGCTCGAGACGCTTTCCCGCATCATTGCGCCGTTCGTCCCGTTCATAAGCGAGAGCATTTGGCAGATTTTTGTGCGCCCGTTCTTCTCAGATAGGGCGGAGTCCGTGCACCTTGCCGACTTTCCAAAGCCTGATAAAAAGCGCATCGATACAAAGCTTGAGGAAGAAATGTGCGTTGTTTTGAGCGCGGCGGCCTTAGGGCGCGCGGCGCGCAACGGCGCGGCGCTAAAAAACCGCCAGCCTTTATCCAAAATGTATTTGGCGGGCGAGGACGTAAAAGAATTAAGCGCTGCACTCACGGAAGTTTTGCGCGACGAGCTCAACGTCAAAGCCGTCGAATTCATCACCGACGCGGGCGGTTTCATTGATTACGAGGTCAAGCCGCAGCTAAAAACGCTGGGGCCGAAATACGGCAAGCTGCTTTTAGGCATTCGCGAGCACTTGCAGCAATTCGGCCGAGCCATCGTCGAGTCGGTCAATGCGGGTAGAACCTACGCCTTTACGTTGGACGGACAATCCGTGCAGTTGTCGGCCGACGACTTGCTGATAAACGTAAAAAGCAAGGAAGGCTTTGCCTCCGAATCGGCGGGCGGTTTGGCTGTCATCCTTGATACCGTGTTGACCGAAGAACTGATAGAAGAAGGCTTGATGCGCGAAATCATTTCTAAAATCCAAACGATGCGCAAAGATGCCGGCTTTGAAGTGACGGACCGCATCCGCATCCTGTACGGCTACGACGACAGGTTCGAGGACGAAAACTCCTCCTTCGCAGGCGAGGCTACGTTATATCAAGAATTAATCGATTCCGACCCGGTGTTCCGCGTCATGTTTAGAGCTTTCGGGCGCATTTCCGACGTCACGCTGGCAGACGAGA
Source organism: Bacillota bacterium (assembly GCA_009781235.1). Lineage (GTDB taxonomy): Bacteria > Bacillota > Clostridia > Christensenellales > Pumilibacteraceae > WRAP01. The sequence continues at coordinate 1,007 of WQYM01000144.1, read as the reverse complement.
TGCGCTTGGTGCCGCGATTCGCTGCCGGGCAGGAATGGGACATCAACGGACGCAGCGTGTGGCTTGGCGTGGAACGGGTGTCTCAAGATGATTCGTAAGCCCTAAGATATCGGAATCATATTTACAATTTACGATTTACAATTTACAAATTGCAGGTGGGAAAAACAATTCAGGAACAAAAGAAATATGCCTATACCCGCACTTTCAATGAGCAATAATTTGTAAATTGTAAATTGTAAGTTGTAAATTGTTAAAGGAATCAGTTTTTAAGGAGAAACAACACACCACCATGCTCTTAGTCGACGGATGGACCCAATTTAAAATCATCGCCACCGGCAACGGCGAGAAGCTGGAGGACTGGAACGGGATAAAGCTCCTGCGCCCCGACCCTCAAATTATTTGGCCCGCCAAATCCGATTTGTCGCGCTATCCGGGTCTGGCCGCCCGCTATGTCCGCTCGGCGGCCGGCGGAGGCGCCTGGGAGGTTTTAGGGATTAGGGGTCAGGAGCCAGGGGTCAGGGACGCTGCCGTAGGGCGGGGGCCGAGCTCCTCCGCCGAAAATGTTGCCGTACAGAAAGGCGGCGGGAGCAAGCCCCCGCCCTACGTTTCGGAAACGCACAACCCATCCGCCATTCCTCACTCCTCACTCCTAATTCCTAATTCATCACCTATGCCCGACGAGTGGAACGTGTCCTACCGCGACCTCACTTTCCGCTTAAAGCCCATGGGCTTTAAGCACACGGGATTATTTCCGGAGCAAGCGGCAAATTGGGACCTTATGCGTGCTTTGATTAGGGGGGATGGGGAATGGGGGATGGGGAATACTGGCGTGGCGTTCGCTCTAGCTCCGCCTCGCTCGGCTGAGGGAGATAAGGATAATATTTTATCTGCTTTCGAACCCCGAACCCCGAACCCCGAACCCCGAAAACAAAATTCATCCGCTTCTTCATCCCCCCTCCCCCCACCCCCCCCCCCCCCCACAAACCTAAAACCCTTCCCCCCCCCCG
>WQYM01000143.1 GCA_009781235.1 Bacillota bacterium | reverse complement strand
TGGAGCCGCTTTCTAGCGGCCGCCCGTAACAAGGCTAGCGACACCCCCCTCCGGGGGTAAGCAGTACCATCGGCCCTTATAGGGCCAAAATCATACCACCACTTGAAGTGGTGGTTGGTGACTTAAAAAGCAAAAGGTTATGCGGGCGAACTTTGAGACGGCCGGTAAGTTTGGGATGCCGCTCATCAAAAAGCAAGACATCGACGTCGAAAAAATCGAGCTTTGGGGCTACAAAAAAGTCAAGGCGGGGGACGAGAAAAACAAGCACAAAACCATTCATTTTTTTACTTACGACTGGCATTTTGACGCGGTTTTCGATAAGCCCGAGGCGGCGCTCGAAAAGCTTGACCAATATTATGCGTTATGTACTCCCGACTTTAGCTTGTATCGGGGCATGCCGCGCGCGATGCAGATTGCTAACACCTTTAAGAGCCGCTGGTGCGGCGCGTTTTGGCAAAAGCAGGGCATGAGGGTTATTCCCACGGTTTCCGCCTGCGGCCCCGAGAGCTGGGATTTTTGCTTTGACGGGATAGAGGAGGGGTCGGTAGTTGCCGTTTCTACCTACGGGCGCGAAAACGCCGAGCGGGAATGGATGCAAAGCTATAATAAGATGCTGGAAGTGATTAAGCCGTCGGCAATCATTTGCTACGGCGACCCGTTTCCGGGGATGAAGGGCAATATAAAAGCAATCAGCCCCTTTGACCGCAAAGAGCTGATTGAAAAACTGGGTTTAGAGGAGTATGCGCGCAGGTTTGCCGAAAAAAAACTCTACCCGTCGAATTAATTTTTAGAAGGGTTGTCGGGTGACCGGGTCACCCGACAACCCTTATTTTTTTGCCCGCGAACCCTAAAATCAGCTCGCCTACGACAAGGCCGCCTAATATGCCTAAAAGGACGAACGGCAAAAAAACGCCGGCGCACAAAAACAGGGTGAACGCGGCGAAGGCGGAAAAGGCGGCGGCGCACCAAAGCACGTCCAGTGCATAGCGCATCGCGGCAAGGCGCGTCGAGCCTGCCAACAGGGCGGCGCCCGAATACAGCGCGCGCAGCGTTATGCCCGACAATAGGGCGGTTAAAAATAAGAGAAGCTCTTGCAGCATAATTAGGGGCTAGGGGCTAGGGGCTAGGGGCTATTACAATTCAAGACTTTATCGGTTCAAGAGTGATAAATGATAAATGATAAATTAGGGATAATTGCGATTGGGCGCAGTTGAAAAGCTCTTTTTTTCCTGAGGAACAAAAGAAATTTGCCCTTACTCACGTACGCACTTACCCACAATTTATCATTTATCATTTATCATTTATCATTAAGAATCTGGTTAGGCAGTGCTGAATTACAACAGGATAGGGGCTAGGGGCTAGATCTCCTAACTAAACATACGTTTTAATAGCGGCATCTTTGCGCCGGAGTACTTTAGCGAGGTGATCGCGCCCTCAAAGGCAAGCATCCCGGTTTGGTCGTCGTACCTGGCAATTTTGATGCCGCTGCCCGTAATGCTCAGCCCGCCCTGACCGGTCTCCAGCACGAGGGCAGAATCGCAGGCGCTTACCACCTTGCTAACGCCCGAGACGGTTCCTTTTTCGCGGTTTTCTAAGCTTACGGCGTGCGGTTTTTGCGGTGCAGAAGTTTGTTCCATATATTAAGGTATGAGCGGAAAGGGGAATGTAGAATAGAAAATAGGACATAATGGGATTTTAAACGAAAAACGAGAAATGAGATAATTAGGGACTACCTAAAAAAGCGTGATTTAGGGTAGTCGCAGAACCTATACCACCACAATATAATGCAAAGCGGTGTTGGATGTCAAGCGTTAGCCGCATGAATTGCAAAAGGAATAAGGAATAGCGTGTCTTTGCAAAGGATATCGCTATTCTTTGCATGTTTCGGGCGCAATAAAACCCCACACCAGACAGGCTGTCGCGCCGCGCTTCGCTTTTACGCGTTCTCCGTTGCCGCTCTGCGTCTTGCCTTTGCGCGTTCTCCATGCCGTCTCTCGCCGCGCTTTTTGCTCTCGCGCCATGCCAACCCCTACCACGCTTGCTGCTCCTCTGCCCCCACGCCCTGCCACCCCTGTGTCGACCCTCTTGTTGCCGACGGCAGATTGCGGTTGACGATACCCGAAATTCCAAGTAGTAAAAAACAGCAATATATTAGCGGGGTAGAAAACAAATGAAAAAACACTTGTCAAATCCGTGCATAGTGTGATATGATGTAGTGCATCGGTTTAGGTATAGCTTCTATTTCTGAGTTGATTGAGTACGTCCCTCCGACACCTCCCCCCGGCACAGCTTTTTTCCTCGCACAACGGCGGCGGGTCGCCGGGGACGGCGACCCCTACGAAGAATTCGATGCCGGGGACAGCGACCTAATATGAAAAATATTTGTACTGGCGGGCTGCACGGTGTGTAGCCCCTGCGGGAGAACTCGAAATATGGTATTCGGAAACAACTTAACAACGCAGGTAAAATCCGTCCTTTCAGGCAAAAACGTTTTCACCGTCACCGACGACAATGTTTTTTCCCTATACCCCGAGCTGTTTAATCCTGCGCGTACGTTTGTTTTTGCGCACGGCGAGGGCCAAAAACACCTTGGCACGGTATCGGATATTTGCGCGTTCCTTTTTAGTAGCGGCGCGGATCGTCATGCTAAGATCGCGGCGGTCGGCGGGGGAGTCGTGGGCGACGCCGCGGGGTTTGCCGCGTCCGTCTATATGCGCGGCATTCCATGGATTAATATCCCGACAACGCTGCTCGCCCAATGCGACAGCGCGGTCGGCGGCAAAACGGGCGTCGATTTGGCCGCTTTTAAAAACATCGTGGGCGCGTTCCATTTCCCCGAGGAAATCTATTTTTCGGCGCACTTTTTGGAGACATTGCCCGAGAGGGAAGTATTATGCGGGTGGGGCGAGGTTGTAAAAACGGCGTGCTTGAGTCCGGAAATCTTTGAGATTTTAACGAAAAACGAAAAACGAATAACGAAAAACGACGAATGGGATTTGGGAAACGACGGCACAAACCCATCCGAAACTATTCACTATTCGCTATTCACTATTCACTCATTATCCCCCCTCGTTCGCCTTTGCGCGGAATTCAAGGATTCCATTGTGCGGCAAGACCCGTTCGAAAAAACGGGGTTGCGTAAAATCCTCAATTACGGCCATACCGTAGGCCACGCTTTAGAGGCGGCGGACAACCACCGGCTTAGTCATGGCGAGTACGTGTTGCACGGTATCCTAATCGAAAACCGCATGTGCCGCGATTTAATTGATTCGGCGTTTTATGATGAAATCGAGCGGCTGGTCGGGGAAGTTTTCAGTTTTCAGTTTTCGGTTTTCAGTGATTTGGATATTGATAAGGTTGTCGAGGCTGCTATGGGCGACAAAAAGAACGCGGACGGCAAAATATCCGTTATCGCCGTTATCCGCCCCGGCGAGCACCGTGAAGTATTCTTTTCAGGAGAAGAATTCGAAAGGAAACTAAAAAAGGCTCTGCCCTAAAGCAAAGCCTTAACAATGTGCAAAATACCCGCGAATGTCGTTCCGTTTGCGAACTTTAACCCGCCGATTGGCAGGTGGGTAAGCCGATTGCGCCGTCTGCCTTCCCCTGAATTACTCTACCAAATTCGAGTAATTAACTACACCCTTTCCGGGGAGTTCGGGGCCCGGCATGTTGCGCAGATACAAGCAATCCCGTGATTGTTCTGTGGTTAAAAATTTTACAAACTCACGCGCACCGCAGGAAAAGTTTTAGGGACCAAAGGTTAGGGGATAGGGGCTAGGGGTTAGTTTTACGGATGGGACTAACGCTTAACCCTATGATTAGTATACTACCAAAGCAAAAAAAATGCAACCCGTTGGACAAAAAAACTTGCTAGAAATATTAGTAAAAAGAAAGAAGTAAAAAGTAAAAAGTTAAAAGTATAAGGCATCAAGGCACAAGGCACAGGTATCGGGAATAATAATAATCCATTACTTGTGCCTTGTGCCCTGTGCCTTGATACCTTACCAAGGAGTATCCATGCATCTCACCGTCATCGGAAAATACGGGCCGTACCCCGCGCCCGGCGGCAAAACCAGTTGCTATTTATTAGAGTCCGGGAGTACAAAAATCGCGCTGGACTTTGGCAGCGGCGCCATTGCCGGAATCGGGCAATACACGGACGTCAAAGCATTGGACGCGGTCGTTTTGTCGCATCTGCACAACGACCACATCGCGGATATTTTGCCGCTCGAATATGTCGCGCAACTCCACAAAATCCGCTCGAAGCTGTTTTTGCCGTTTACCGAATGTCCCCAGCTTGAGTTTATTAAGGCGAGCGGATTATTTGAGTTAAACCGCGTCACCGACGGCTTCACCGCGCAAATCGGCGGTCTGTCGCTGTCGTTCCGCCGTATGCCGCACCCCGTCGAATCGTATGCGGTTAAAATCACGGACGGCAAATCTGTTTTTGTATACACGGGCGACACATCGTGGGACGAGCGGCTTGTCCCGTTTTGCATGGGCGCAAAGCTTGTCGTTATGGACTGCAACGGCGGCGGCCCCCACGCCTCCGTTTTGGACGCGGAATGCCTTGCCGACTCAACCGGCGCCTTTGTCATCGCCACGCACCTTTTCCCGGGGATTGAATATGTATCACTTCATCCGAAGGTGAGAATCGCGGAGGAAGGGGAGAGGCATGAGATCGAGTGAATCGTGAATAGTGAATAGTGAAAAGTTATGGATGGAAAATCTCAATTTATCAAAAGTTTGTTCCTTAGTTCATCGTCCATATAATCGGTTTCAAAGTCGCAATTCACCCAATTTTTTGCGACTTCTTTGGCTAATGCGTTGATATATTCGATATATTGCTCGTGTCTACCACAAAATCCTACATTAACAAAAAAATCATGCCAAAAATCACGGCTCATATACCCCTCGCCCTTTAAAAGCGCTTTTTCAAATGAGCCGGGATAATCGTTCATAAATATCAGCGCGGTTTTTTTGACGTCGATTTTCGGAATTTGGATATAAAAGTCATATTCTCTAAGCAGTTCATCCGCTTTTTCCCGTTCATCGTTCCAAAACGCTTGAATCGTACAGTCGTTTATATTAAGTAAGTATAATTGACCTCCGTTAAGTTCGGGATCCAGCATGGCAACTGCAATTTCGCGAAAATCGTATTTCATGATTTCGTTACTCCCAACAAACATGTTGCCGAGGCGGCCATCCCTTTTCCTTCGCCTACAATCCCCAACCCCTCGGTGGTGGTGGCGGAAACGTTGACCTGTAAGGGAAGAATGGAGAGCGCGGCGGCGATGGAGCGGCAAAGATCGGGGATAAATGCCGCAAGCTTTGGCTTTTCGGCCATCACGACCGCCGAGATGTTGCCGACGCTAAAGCCTTTCTCGCAAATCATTTCGTGCACTTTTTTTAGCAGTTTCATGCTGTCCGCGTCCTTATATTTTGGGTCGGTGTCGGGGAACAGCACGCCGATGTCGGGCATCCCCGCTGCGGAGAGCAGCGCGTCCATTATGGCGTGGATAAGCACATCCGCGTCCGAATGCCCCAAAAGCCCTTTCTCAAAAGGGATCTGTACGCCGCCCAAAATCAGCTTGCGCCCTTCCACCAGCCGGTGCACGTCAAATCCCGCGCCGATACGGGGGGTTGTCAAGGGGTCAGACCCCACGACAACCCTTCTTTGCAAGAAGTCTTGCTCCGTCGTCAGCTTGATATTTCCGTAATCGCCCGGCACGATGCGGGGGGAGTAACCCGCTTCTTGATACGTTTGGGAATCGTCTAAACAATCCTCTTTAACTCTTTTATACGCATCTAAAATTTCTTCAAATCGAAACGCTTGCGGCGTTTGCGTGTGAAAAAGGCGCGAGCGGGGCAGGGTGCGCGCGATTTTCTCACCGTCCGCTTCCTTTATTGTATCAACGGCCGGAACCGCCGCAATTCCGCTTCCGCATAGTTGGGCGGATTGAATCGTACGGTTGATAAGCGTATGCGTGACAAACGGCCGCGCCCCGTCGTGAATTACAACTATCGGAAGAACACAGGGGGACGGAGGAGTGTGTTCTTTTTTGTTTTGTGAAATAGCACACTCCTCCGTCCCCCTGTGTTCCCTGTGTTGTTGAATCGCCGAAAGCCCGTTGCGGACGGACTCGCTGCGCGTCGCACCGCCCACAACCACGGCGACATTCCCGTAAGGCGCGGTTAGCTCCCGCACCGCCGCCAAATCATTTTCCGCCGTGACCACCGTAAAGGAATTGCAGCGCGACAATAAAAAGACGTCCAACACCGTTTCCAGTACGGTTTTTTGGCCGAGGGTATGTAAAACCTTATTGTATCCCAAATTCGCCCGTGTTCCGCTTCCTGCGCAAAGAATCAGGGCAAATATTTCAGTTTTTGGATTTGATGGGTTGTTCATAGTTGTCCGTCTCAATAGTCACACGGGCTGTCTCACGAGATTTTGGCGGGGGACAGCCCTTTTTGTTTTTTGCGTTGCTTTTGCGTTGCTATTGAAATAAGGTGCGCTCAAGCCGTAGGAATAGTGCGTGCCTCGCCCAAATACGCCTTGTTTTTGCGATTCTTGGGCGAGGCACGCACTATTCCTACGGAAATTCAGATTAAAAAACAATGTACTATAGCAAGTGACAGCTCGTTTTTTACTCTGTG
>WQYM01000142.1 GCA_009781235.1 Bacillota bacterium | reverse complement strand
TTCGTGGCACGATTCACAGTATACCGTAATTCCGGAAAACATAACGCTTGTTTCCATTCCGCCCTACACTCCGGAGATGAACCCGATAGAACAGCTTTGGAGAGAGATACGCACAAAGGGATTGGGCGCCGTTTTCAAAGCTGAAATGGATGACGGTGCGCCCGTCGGAAAGGTACACGGAATTTTGATACATGGGATGGTATAACGGTCGATAAGTCTTGGTATGAAGGCAATGAGGCTGAGACATACTTTTCATTGCAGTATGCAACGCAACTTGCGGGTTTAGCGGAGCTGGTCAACTCCGGAACGACATTTTCCGGGAAGGCCATAACCCTTACCCCTACTCGATTTATTGAGGTATATTTCAGATATATAAAAAAATACTTGCGTAGCCGGCTTTTCTGTGATATACTTACGCCAGAAAGTTTTTGGAGGGTTTCATTATGAAAACCGCGTTTTTTGGCCGTACGAGCCGCAGGCGGATTGTGCCGTTCATTTCGTTTTTGGTAGTCGCCGTTTTTGCTTTCACCGTCGCGATGGGCGCGGTGACTTTCCAAGACCCGGTTGCCCCGACGGGCGACGGGATGCATAACGCCTTGGCCGAGCGTATTCAAGTCGAGGGCACGGTGCTGGTCAAGAACGCAGTTGTCGATCCAACCGGCAAGCCGTGCCTGCCTTTAAACAAGGCGAATGCGGAGGGAAGCTCTATCCGAGAGGATCGGGTGAATTTGCTCGGCTACGGCTCTACGCAATGGCTCTCCAGCGGCACGGGCTCCGGGCGGGCACGTTCCGACCAAACCAACAACTTGGCGGCGGGTTCGGGTCAAACAAGCCGTTCTATCGGGCTTAAGCGGGCGTTTGAAAATTACGGCATCCCGTTTAACACCGAGATTGTCGGCGCGGCAAGCACGACAAGCAGTGCGCACAACACGGCGCAAGGTATCTACACCGGCCAGCGGCCGAATTATGACGCGACGGGGAGTTGGGTGCGCCCGAACCAGCTTTCTGTCATTATCGAGCCGGATATTAACGCCGCCTCTCCTTATACCGCAAGCGTTAAAAGCAATGCTATCGCTTATTCCGACGTAGCGATTGTAACGCTGTCAAGGGTGACCGGCGAGGCGCACGATATCCCGAAAGTTCAATATAAATTGAGTCAGGGAACCGCGTCCAACAGCACATCGTTCACCCCGACTACCGACAATACCCGCCACGGACTGCAAATTTCCACCGAGGAAGAAGCCTTATTGACGTGGGCGGGCGCGAATTTCAAAAAAACCATCGTGCTCGTAAATTCCTCCAATACGATGGAACTCGGGTTTTTAGACACGATTCCGGGTCTCGACGCTTGTCTGATCGTGGGCACCACGGGTCAGGTGGGCGCGTCGGCCATCCCTAAAATCCTGTACGGTGACATTACGCCTTCGGGCCGGTTGGTGGACACCCAACCCTACAGCCACAAGGATAATCCCGTATACTACGCGTCGGGCATCGGCAACACCGGTTCCTATGCGGGGGTGCCCACGAGTGGGCAAGCAGGCGACACGAACGCCGTTCCGTATCCGGCGGGCTTGCCGCTTAATTCCGCGCCCGATTCTGCCAGGGTCGGCGTACACTACATCGATTACGTCGAGGACATCTACCTTGGCTACAAGTGGTGGGAAACTGCGGACGCTGCGGGCTATTGGGCGGGCCGGACAAACGGAACAAAAACCGGGTATGATGCGGTCGTGCAGTTCCCCTTCGGCTACGGGCTGTCGTACACGAGCTTTAGCTATGAGGTGGTCGGTCAAAATGTAGTAGACGACCCGGTGAGCGGGCTAAAAGACGGAACCGTTAAGTGGCGTGTTAAGGTAACTAACACGGGTACGGTCGCCGGTAAGGAAGTCGTCCAGCTTTACTTTACGCCGCCCTATACCGCGGGCGGAATCGAAAAGCCGTCGGTCACGCTCGCCGCCTTTGCCAAAACCGAAATTTTGCCGCCCGGCGCGTCGCAAACCGTAGTTCTTTCGTTCAACATAGAGGACATGGCGTCCTACGACTGCTACGACAAAAACGCGAACGGTTTTAAGGGCTACGAGGTGGAAGCGGGCGCATACCCCGTCAAGCTGCAATTAGATTCCCATAGGCTTGCGCCGGTCGTAAATAACGGGATTTTTACAAACACGCAAACGATTACCGTTCCCGCCGGCGGCTTTAAATACGAGACGGACACGGTGACGGGCGAAACCGTCAAAAACCGCTTCACTGGGGAAGACGCGGAGGCCGGCATCCCGATCGACGGCAGCAAAGAAGTAAAAGGCGGCGCGGCTTCGCCCGTAAAGTACATGACGCGCGCAAGCTTTGCGACCGACTTTAAGGAGATGATGGTGCAAGGCCGGGAGCTTACCAACCTGCTAAAAAGGTATAATAAGTATTCTAACCATACCGGAATGGCTACGGACGACGCCGGAAACAACTGGAACGGTGCCACGATGGCGGCCGCCTGGAACAACGACACAAGCCACAACAACGGTGAGGCATATGCAATGCCCGCCCAGTCTAACGGCGGCACGATGATACTCGGTACCGGCCCGACCGCCCAGTTCGCGCTGAATAGCACGTGGAAAATCAGTCCTAAGGGGTTGGAGCTCGGATCGGATTACGACCATCCGGATTGGATAAATTTGGTGCAGCAGGCGTCTATTGAGCAATGCGCCCGTTTGGCCGTTAAAAACTATCAGGCGATCAGCGGCTCCGGAAGCCAGGGCTTGGGCTCCGAGACGGCCGCCCCCTACATCAACAAGCCCTACACGACCGAGCGTGACGGTCCCAGCCAGCCGGGCGGATGGCGCACGGACGGCAAGACCGGGACGGGCTTCCCGTCGGTTCCCGTCATATGCCAAACCTGGAATGTGGAACTTGCCATGGATTTCGGTTTAGCGTTCGGCACCGAGGCGACCACCTCGATGTGCGGCCCTATGAGCGCGGGGCTTTGCCCGGCCATCAACATGCACCGCAGCCCCTTTAGCGGCCGCAATTACGAATACTGGTCCGAGGACGGATTTTTAACCGGCAAAATGGCGGCCGCCCAAATCAAAGGGATGCTGGCAAAGGGTTTAACCTCTACCTTAAAGCACGTGGTTTTATACGAGCAAGAAAATTACCGCGACGGGTTGTACACGTGGCTTACCGAGCAAAACCTGCGCGAAAACTACCTAAAGCCGTTTAAAATTTGTATTCAGGAAGGCAAATTAACGGGCATGATGAATTCGTATAACCGCATCGGCGCATTAGGCTGCAGCGAATCGTACGGCCTAATAACCGACGTTCTTCGGGGCGAGATGGGCTTTAAGGGCTACATGGTTACCGATTACGCGGATTACTCGTACTATATGACGATGGACGCGGCGTTGCGCGCGGGCAACGATTTGTCGCTCGGCAACAACAACGCCTGGCGCATCGGCGAGGGGATTACGCGCAACGGCACCCAAATAACGTCCGTCCAATCGGCGCGGTTTGCCCAAGCGCTGCAACGCTCCGCCAAAAACATCATGTACACCATTTGTAACGCTTCCTACACCAAAGCCGAGTACGAAAAGATGACTAGCTCCTCCGAAAAAGTAACGGCCGCCGTAGCCGCGCTCGAGGCGGAAAAGAATAAGCTCGTCACTTCCGATACCGGCGCGGCGCTCAAAAGCGAAATGGACGCGGTGGTCGCCCAATATAAAAACGTCAAAATGCCGCGCTATGCGGTCAGCGACGCCGACCTTGCGTTTTTGGTAGAGCAGGCGGTCGGGATTTTAGAAAACCTGACCGGTCTTGCCGCGCCGATCGGAAAAGCTCCCCAAGAGGTGCCCGCCGACATTACGGCGACGGACAAAACCGACACCACCGTTACGCTGACCCAAAAAGCGGGGGTGGAATACGGCCAAGTCGGCAGTGGCGGCCAAGTCGTATGGCAGGATTCTAACAAGTTCACCGGATTGGCGCCGGATACGGAGTACACCCTCTACTTCCGCGCAAAAGAAACCGATACGCACGCGCCCTCCGGAGCGGGGTCGATTGTCGTAAAGACCGACGCCGCCGGAACCGGCAAGGAGAAGCAAGGGGGCGGCTGCGGTTGCGGTACGGTTGCCGATGCAGGCGGAATGCTTTCCGGGCTTTTGGCGCTGTCCTTATTCGGCTCGATTTTATGTTTTATACGGTACAAAAATTTTGCGGTTTACTCAAAACGGGAGGCATGATGCAAAAAAGGGCGGTCTCGATTTATCTTTACGAGATCGCCCTTTAAACTTTCACTTTTTTGTTTTACCGCCTACGACCGTCTTATACAGCTTGTCCTGCCAAGTCTCGGGTAAGCCCCCTATAAATTTTAGCTTTTTGCTGTTGACGATGCGGTATAGGGTTTTCGGCTTTTTGGTTTCTATGATTTTTTGAACCAGCCTTGCAAGCAGATCCGGGCTGTTTGTCTTATTCAGCTCGTGCGCCATCATTTCGTTCATCGCACCCAGCGACGCGCTAAAATACTGCGTGTTTTTAATTAGCTCGTCAAAATTCCTTTGCGTTTCGGCAATCATGCCGGTTTTCAGCGCGCCCGGACGGATTTTTACGACGGGGATTCCCAGCAAGCTTAGCTCGCGCCGCAGTGCGTCCGAATACGCCTCTACGGCGCATTTAGAGATGACATACGGCCCGTTAAACGGGGGAGAGGAGTACTGCGCCACCTCGCTGGAGATGTTGATAACCCGGCTAACGCCACCCTTTAACAGCGGCAGGCACGCCTTGTTTACGCGGAACATCCCCAAAAGGTTGACGTCCAAAATCTTTTTTAGCCGCTCCTCGCCGATTTCCGCCACCGAATCCATAATAAAAATTCCCGCGTTGTTGACCACCGCCAAAAGGGTATCCGTATGCTGCGCTATCACTGCCGCCGCCGCCGTCACGGAGTCGGTATTAGTGACATCCGTGACGAGGGGGATTACGTTTGCGCTTTTACCGGCGTACGCTCTTAAATCGGCGCAAAAAACCGTGTAGCCGTGCGTCGCCAGCCGCTCCGTAACCGCCAATCCGATGCCGCCGGCTCCTCCCGTAACTAAAACATGGTTGCTCATTTTATTAAGATTAGCTGATTTGGCTGCAATTGTCAAGCGGAAAGAACCATTATACTCAATCAGTTTAGAAATACATTTGACGACTGCGTTCCTGTACCATAAAAACGCATAAAACAAGGTTTTAGAGGAAAACAGAGGGCAAAATATTTATTTTACAGGGGCGATATGTGTGAAATGTGAGTGAAACTTTTAGATTTGTTATGCCGTTTTTGCGTTCAATAACTCAATAAATTCTCTTTCTGCGTCATTGGATATATGCGTATAAACGGCTTTTGTCATTCTTGACCCGATTTGATGACCGACCCACCGTTGGACAATCATTTCGTCAATTTTCTTTTCATGGCAACGGGTTATGAAAGTATGTCGCAACTCGTGAACCGTGAACTTTGGCAAATTGGCTTTCGCTTGTAACTCCGCAAGCCTTCTATAAAGTTGCGCCGCGCTGACCCTTTCATAAATGCGCTTGGTCGGCTCTGCTTTCGCGTACTTCAACAAGATTTTGCGCGTCAATTCAAACATGGGCATTTTGCGGTTACTGTCGGCGTTCTTGGTCAATAGGTCGTCGGGGTTCTGCTCGTCATAGCTTTCGTCAATCCGCAAAGTGTTCCGTTCAAAGTCAAGGTCATTCGGTCTTAACGCAAGCATTTCGCCTTTTCTCACGCCTTGCAATAAGCAAATCAATAGCGGCTCGTATTTGGCAAGGTCGGCAAGCGCGGTTTCAATAAAGCGTTGCTCCTGCTCGGCTGTCAAAGCGTTTCTTGCCCTTACGGGCGGCGTTGCTTTCGGGCGCGGCAAGTGCAAGGTCGGGTTGCTGTCAATCAACTTGTCGTTGTGCGCGGCTGAAAACATCTGCTTTAACATACTTTTCATGCCGTCTTTCGCCTGTCTGCACAACTGCTTTTCGTTTAGCACCCTCGCAAGCATAACGCTTGTGATGTCCGTTAGCGGCAAACCGCCCAACTCGGCAAAATGCTTGAAAAATACTTTGTAGCCGTTAACCGAATTTGCCCGTAGATTGCCTTTGTAGGTCGCAAGCCACTCGTCAAACCATTCTTGCAAAGTGTACGCCTTGACAGTCGGAACTGTCGGCGCAACTGCTACGGTCTGCGCAATCGGCGTTGCCGTTATCCCCGCAAGTTTCGCAAGCCATTTTTCTTGCTCCACCTTGTCCGCGACAACCTTTAACTTCTCGTAGCACTCCTGCTTTGTCCTGCCGTAAATCGAGATGTATTTGCCGTTGACCCTGATACGCACGAACCAATTACCCCGCGCGTGTTTTTTGATGGTCTTGTTCTTGTATGTCATTTTTACATATTCAAACTTGACCGCTGTTGTTTCGTTTCACTGCCTCCTCTCAGCACATTTTCACTATCATTAGTATACCATTTTCGCCGAAAAAACACAAGCAATCCGCGCCCCCTATCCCAAAAAAAAGACTGAAAAAAACTAAAAAAACTACCTAAAAACGCTTGACAACCGCTCCGCCAAGCCCCATCCTTTTTGCTACTATAGTTTTGCGGGCGAATCACCGTAGCCAACTGTGATTTGCTTCGTCTTGTTGCCTAAGCTACAATAAGAGGGC
>WQYM01000141.1 GCA_009781235.1 Bacillota bacterium | reverse complement strand
GCATTACATGATGATACATAACGGTATCCCGGCGGAGGGCTTTGCCATCGTGGACGCATCGGGCGATCCCATGGAAGAAGCCGCGATACGGAAATTTGACGCGCCGGATAATCGGATTTGCGTAGACCACTATTATACCAAATCGCATGAGGAATGGATGGAGAAAATCAGCCGGGGCGCGTGCGACCCGAATTACATCCGCCGCTACGACGAGTTTTTCCAATTCAATCCGGATTTAGCGCAGTACCGCGTATTGGACGCGCCGGTGCAGGAATACGAGGTTTCCAAAAAGCATTTAAGCGCGGAGGTGGCTTGAAATGGACAGAGTTGATTCGTATGAGATTGAAATCGCAATTGTCGAGCATTGCAATCTAAACTGCGCTTACTGCTCGTATTATTCCCCTTTGGCGAAAGAGGGGTATCTTAGCCCGGCGGCATTGGAGCGGGATTTGAAAAGAATTTATGAAATCTCGGGAAATAAATTGCGCCTTGTGAAGCTGCTCGGCGGTGAACCCACCCTGCATCCGCGCCTGATTGAGATGCTGGCGACGGCACGGAAGTGTTTAGCCGGCACAAAAATCCTGTTGTTTACAAACGGCTTAACGTTAAATAAAATGCCGGATTCGTTTTGGGGCAGCTTGCGGGATTATAATATCGGCATTATCAGCGATAAATACTCGTACAGGGGTTTTAATGAGGAAAAGCTCATGGACGCGGCGGCGGCAAAAGGGATAAACTTGCTATGGACGTCGGTCGGCCCGAAGCTCATGGATTATTTCCCGTTGGATTTAACCGGTTCGCAGAACGGCGAAGAAAATTACGGCAAGTGCGATTTTTTGAACCATAACCAGTTGCGCGACGGGCGGTTATATTGCTGTACGACGCCGCCAAATATTTTTCATTTTAACAACTATTTTGGGACGGAATTAAAGGTGCGCGAAAAAGATTCCATCGGCATTCACGGCGATATAACGCACGAGGATATTTTAGCATACCTTTCAAAGCCGATTCCTTTTTGCCGCTATTGCGATAAGACAAGGCTTGTCCGGGAAAGCCGATGGAAAGTATCCGAGCGCAAAATCGAAGAATGGAGCTAATGGCATTTTATGAACGAACTTCAATATGGGGCGGAAACGAAGCTGCCGAAGCTGCGAATTTTGCTGTATAACGGCGATGCTTCACTTATGCCGCTTGAATCCGTAACCAAAGAAAAATACGTTAAGGCCGAAATCGGCATACATAGCGGGTCCGGCGGCCTGGAGCTTTCGCCTGCGGAATTTAAAGGGCGCGGGTACGGTTCGTGGATTCCGCCGAAAAAAAGCTACCGCATTAAGTTTGAGAATAAGCAAACGTTTTTGGGAATGCCGGCGTCGCGGCATTGGTGTTTGATTGCCGGGGTTTGGAACAATAAAGACGGTTCTTTGTTAAAGAGCGATTCGGCCTATACGCTAACGCGAACGGTATTAAAAAACATAGAATACGCAACGCGCACGCAGCCGGTTGAAGTGTACGTCAACAATTTATATCACGGCGTTTATACGTTAAGCGAGAAAATCCGCGTAGAAAAAAATAAGGTCAATATCGTATCCGAGCATAACGTTTTGGATACGGGTTATTTATTAAACTATGTTTGGGCCGGGCACACATATCGGACGCCGCCTATCGCAAAATTTCAAGCGAGAGGACTTAAACAAGCGCCGCAGGGCATAAAGGGGTGCGTATCCAAAGCCGTGTATTTTGTAATAAAATCGCCGGATGCGGGCGACATCGGCGTTAAGCGCGGAGCATACCAAAGCGGGTTTGCGGAGCAAGTAAAATTTATCCAAGCGGAAACGCAAAAACTAGCCGACGCGCTTGTCGCGTTAGATTATGAAAAATTAAATAAAATTGCGAATATTCCGTCGTTTGTAGATAATCTTATCATACAGGAATTATATAAGAACTACGATTATGGAGCCGGTGGATGCTATCTTTACAAAAAACCTTGTCCGCCGGACGGTGACGGCAAATTTCATGCGGGGCCGCCGTGGGATTTTGATTGGACGGTTAACGACTACTACACCGATTGGTTTGTTACCGCCGGAGCAGGCAACCCAAACCCGTTTGCAACTTACCCATACGCGATGCTGGGCTTTAAAGCCGACGTAATTAAACGTTGGAAAGTAGTATCGCCAAGCGTTAAGGCGTTCATAAAAAAGTTTTTCAATTACTATCTTGACAACCCGGATTATCCGTACGCTTTTGGCAGAAATTTTGTTCGCTGGGATAATAAAAGTCAAGCGCAGGCCGCAAAGGATTGGCGAAGCGACACAACCTATCTGCGAGATTGGCTATTATATCGAGCGAAATGGCTTGACCGGCAATGGAGATAACGCTTTTGTGGCTATTCATAATTTTATAGCTTATTTTTTCGATATTGTCTTATTGCTTACTTGCAAAAGTTTCCGTCCTGATCCCGTTTTTGCGTTAGATAGCCCATCGACTGTTTCGCCGCCGGCCTAAGCCATTTTGCGCGCACCCCAACAATGCCGTTGACAAACACATAAATTTGAGTATAATTATCATTGGAAAGTGGGGTGTTCGGGCCGTGGGGTTCTACTCTTAACACCACTGTACAGTAGGGCTAATCCGAACCTTTTAATCCGGACTAGTCCGATAAAAGCTCCCGGTCAAAGAACTCTTGTTCTATTTGGTTGGGAGTTTTATTTTTTAGAGAGTTGTGTGGACGATAGCCATTATAATATTCCATGTATTTTACTATGCATTCTTTTAAATCATCAAAATACTCGAAATTGTGAAAGTTTAATTCTTCTCGTTTCATATTGGAAAAGAAAGCCTCGACAACCGCATTGTCATAAGGGTTGCCTGTTTTTGAACAAGACTGAGTAACTTTAAGAGAGCATAGCAGCGAGCGGAATTCATTTGATATGTAACCGCTACCTTTATCACTATGGAATGTGAGGTCCGAAGGGTGACCTCTATTTTCAAAAGCGTCCTTAAAGGTATTAATTATTAGTTTTGCATTGTCTTGACTGGATAATCTATAAGCGATTATCTTCCGGGAAAACAACTCGATAATTACACATAGCCAAAAGTGAGAGTTGCCAATCCAAATGTGTGTGGTATCGCTCACCCAAAATTTATTAGGTTCAGTCGGATTAAATTGACGGTTTAATTTATTTCCGATGAAATTAAACGCTCGTCCCGGTTTGGGTACAAAGTATCTTTTCTTGCATTGTTTGCTTTTAAGCCCAATTTCTTTGAATAAAGCTGAAACGGTTTTAACATCTATATTAAAACCCTCAATTCTCATTTTGTTATATATTTTTATTGAACCGAAACGCTGACCGCTTTCGTCAAAAATTCCTTTAATTATTTTTCGATAGTCTGCTTTCTTTTTTTCATTTCGGGTTTCCAGAACTCTTCTAAAATGATAGTTATAGAATGTCCCATGCGGCAAGTCTATAGTGCGGCACATCTCTTTAACAGGGTACTGACCGTACAAAGATTCGATAGCTTTCAGTTTTTCTTTGCGCGGAGAATTCGGAAAGCATTTTGTTTTCTTTAAAATTTCAAGTTCGCGTTGCACTGCCGCTAGTTTCTTTTGCGCAAGCAACACTTCTTGATATGTGGAAACATTGCTGTTTTTATCCGTTCGCTTTTTGTAAAGTTTTATCCAATCATACAAAATGCTTTTTGACAGATTATACTTTGTTGAAAGTTGCTTTGCGGTAGTGCCGTTTTCGTATAAATTTACGATTTCTTTTTTGAATTCTGCGGGATATCGCGTTCTCATGTTTTCTGCCTCCGATATTTGTATATAATAACAGATAATTTGACAAAAATGGATCGAAATTATATAATCCTTTTATGAGCACTAAGAAAGAGCAACATTACATTCCGCAAAAATATTTAAAGGCATGGAATAATCCAAGCATTTTTTGGTTGCATAACGGCAAAATAGAGTCAAGAAATGTGAAAAGTATAGCACGAGAAAAATATTTTTATGAATTCAAGCCATGCACTCAAGCTGAAATAGAGTTTGTCAAAGCTATTTATGTTGACGACGCCAAAATAAAAGCGATAAAAGAATTTGCTGAAGATTGGTTAAAATTTTGTACGACGATTTCAAATTACAATTATTTTTATATTATATTAAATGACCGACTTACTGAGATGATAAAAGTTCACGGTGATATTGGTGGCTTTAATGTGAAACAAACACTTTCTGAAACTGCAAAAGAAATAAAAAAATTTAATGCTAATACTATTGAGGATGAATATAGCGAACTTGAGAATGAAGCAGAAATTAGGGTTTTATCAAAGCTAAGACGTGGCGATGCTGGTGTATTAGAAGATAAAAAACTAAAATGGCTTTTGCATAGATACATATGGAGTCAATTTTTTCGTACAAACAACATAAAAGAATTGATTTTGCCAACGTTGAGAGAGAGCGGGAAAAATTTGTTGGAGCAATTTCCCGAAGCTAAGCCAATAAATATGGATTTAATATACATGTTGCTCATTCCAATTTTTGCATTCAACGCGGCATACATGAAATCTGGCAATGCCACATACCTCCTTATAAATAATACAAGCTTACCGTTTATTACAGGCGATCAACCCGTAATAAACCTTGCGTATGAAGAAAGAGATGAAAGAGGTTTTGTCAAAGATGTTGAAGATATCTATTTTCCTATCTCTCCACGATATGCAATTATTATTGCAACAAAAGATATAAATAAACTTTTTAGTAATACAAACAATCTTTCATTGGAAGAAGTAAAAAAACTTAATGATACTATTGCAAAATTATCTTTTGAACAATTGTATGCAAGTAGCAAAGAGGTATTAAAAGCTTATATAGTTTGAGAAAGAGTTTTCGGAGCATTATTAAATAGTGCTCACAAGTGCATAGAAACGAACTCGTAAAAGTTTGTTTTTAAAATTGATTTATGATATAATCGCTGTATGGAAAAACAAACAAAAGAAAACTCAACTAGAACAGTAAATAGTGATAAATTTCGGAACATTATTGACAACGCAGATAGCTTCTCGAAGAGGACTAGCTCCCACGAGTTTGAATTTGGCTAGGCACAACAAGTCAATTTAGCTTTTGCTGTTGAATTTACTTGCAAAAGTTTCCGTCCTGATCCCGTTTTTGCGTTAGGTAGCCCATCGACTGTTTCGCCGCCGGCCTAAACCATTTTGCGCGCACCCCAACAATGCCGTTGACAAACACGTAAAATTGAGTATAATTTTCATTGGAAAGTGGGGCGTTTGAGCCGTGGGGTTCTACTCTTAACACCACCTCTCCGCCAAGTGCGTCGAATCCGAACTCTGTTTCGGACTCGGCGTTTTCTTTTATCTCGGCGTTGTCGTCAAAACCGTTGTAAATGATTTCGGGGTCTTTGCCGTCAACGAAAATAACCTTGCGAACGAACATATCAATCAGCCGTTCGCGGTTGCGCGGCTCGGAATAGTCAAGGTCTTTGAACGATAAAAAGTAACTGTAAACGGTTTCCTCGCTGACGGGGTTCGCCTTAAAGATAGACAACACAAGCATTTCGCAGTCAATCTTTTCTTTTGCTTTTTCTAACTCGTCAAGTCGTTGTTTGGTCGTGGGCGAAAAAATACCCATTTCAATCGCTTTCAAAAGGTTGGCAATCGCTCTTTCGTTGTCGGCTTTTTGCTTTAATAAGCCGTCAAAAATCGCGGTGTCCTGCAAGTCGGCGTTGTAAACCCTTGCCAAGTTGTACGCTATGGCTTGTAAAAGTCGGGGACGGCTGAACAGCTTTTCTATCGTCCTATCAACGACAAATTGCTCCGCCCAATCCTTTTGGACGGACTTCTTGCTACAAGCGGCGTTGTTTTTCTTTTTCTTAAAGCATTTATAATAGGTGTGTATCGCGCCCGTCTTGCTTGTTCCGCTTTCGCCCGTCATCAGCGTATCGCAATGTCCGCAAACCGCTTTCCCGCTCAAAAAGTAGCGCATGGGGGCTTTGTTCACGGCGGCGCGGTGCTTGTTTAGGTCTAACTTCGCAAGGGCGGCGTTAAAAGTTTCCTCGTCGATTATGGCGGGTACTATGTGGGTATATTCCTCGTCGGCTCTGACCATGCCGATAAGTTTCTCGTTGTGCATAAGGCGCGATATGATATTGACCGTCCACGGCTTGCCCGTTCCCGTCAATATCCCCGCCGTGTTCAGCTTGTCGCAAATGTCTTTTAGGCGCATACCGCCCAAATAGTCCTTGTACATCTGCCGTATGACGTTGGCTTGCGTTTCGTCAATCGTCCATTTCTTGTCTACGATTTTATAGCCGTACAAGGTAAAACCGCCCGTAAACGTGCCTTTTATGCGGCTTTGTTTTAAGCCCCTGCGGACTTTCTGCGACAACTCCGCGCTGTAATATTCGGCGTAGCCCTCTAACATACTCTCTAAAATAATGCCTTCGGGCGTGTCCGTGATTTGTTCGCAAGCCGACAAAACGCGCACTCCGTTCTTTTTGAGGACGGCTTTATTTATCGCGCTGTCGTAACGATTACGGGCGAAACGGTCTAACTTGTAAACGATAACGAACTCAAACAAGCCGCGCGCGCTTTCCTTAATCATTTTTTGGAAGTCGTCGCGCCCCTCGATATTCCGTCCGCTGATTGCACGGTCGATATATGTGCCGACAATGCGGTGTCCGTTCTTT
>WQYM01000140.1 GCA_009781235.1 Bacillota bacterium | reverse complement strand
CCGTCGATTTCCGGCACATTGACCGAAACCAACTCGTCGCGCGAGGTCGGCAAAACCTTCCCCACGTAGTCGCCTCCGATAGGAAGCTCGCGGTTGCCCCGGTCAATCAGCACCGCTAATTGCACGGTGCGCGGACGCCCGCATTCCGCCAGCACCTCCAACGCGGCGCGTATCGTCCTGCCGGTGTAGAGTACGTCGTCCACCAAAATAATGTTGGCGTCCGTGATTGAAAACGGCAAATCCGTCTTTTTGATTTGCGGCAGCTCGGCAATCATCGACAAATCGTCGCGGTACAGCGTGATGTCCAAAGACCCTACGGGGATATTGATGCCCTCGACGGCACGGATTACCTTGGCAATCTCCTTGGCGAGCGGCAGGCCGCGCCGCTGGATCCCGACCAAGTAAACCTGCATCGCGCCGCGGTTGCGCTCGATGATCTCGTGCGCCATCCGGATAACGGCGCGGCGGATTTGCTGCTCGTCCATGATTTTTGCTTTAAAACGCATTATGTCTCCTTTTAGTGCAGTAGTGCAGTAGTGCAGTAGTGAAGGTTTTTTCTAATTTGATGGCAGTGCGATTTTGCTTTTGTATATGGTTACGATTTTATCCATCACTACTGCACTACTGCACTACTGCACTTGGAACGTAGTATGCCTAGCACCCGCTCAAATTCTTGCGGTAAACCCGCCTCAAACGTCCTCTCCTCACCCGTTACAGGGTGGAAAAACGTCAGGCTTTTTGCGTGCAGGAGCTGCCCGGAAACGTTGAATTTTTGCTTTTTGTAGCCGTATTGCGCGTCGCCGACTACCGGGTGGCCGAGATGTTTTGCGTGCACGCGGATTTGATGCGTGCGTCCCGTGAGGATATTAAATTCGACCAGGCTGTTATGCTCAAATCGCTCTAAAACCCGGTACCGGGTAACGGCCTCGCGCCCCTCATGCTTTGAAACGCACATGAGCTTCCGGTTTTTCGGGTCGCGCGCAATCAAGGTTTTAAGCTCGCCCGCATCGAACTTTGGATTGCCCTCCAATAGGGCGATATAGGTTTTTGAGACTTTCCGCGCCGCAAAATGTTCGGACAGCTTTAGATGCGCCGCGGCCGTTTTTGCGACGACCATCACGCCGGACGTATCCTTATCCAGCCGATGCACAATACCGGGGCGTGCCGCTGTCAGGGGGTCAGGCTTACTGACAGCGCGTATTGCTGTCACGTGGTCAGGCTTAGTGACAGCGCGGACTTCTCCTTGCGACACTTTTTGGCTGTCCAGATACGAAGCGTCCTCTTTTGCTGTCACTAAGCCTGACCCCCTGACAGCGGCATGCCCAATCTGCGGGTGACGATACAGCAGCGCGTTGGCGAGCGTCCCGGAATAACACCCGCCGCCGGGATGCACGGTCATGCCGTGCGCTTTGTTGATAACGGCTATGGCGTCGTCCTCGTAAAGAACGTCGAGGGGAATGTCTTGTGGGGTTAAGTCTTGGGCAGACTCCGGAAAATCGACTTCGACGCAATCGCCCTGCTTTACTAAGTAGCCGCTTTTGACGGAATTGCCGTTTACCGTAACCGCACCGAATTTAACCAGCTTATCGATTTGTGAGCGCGTTGTCTCGAGTTCTTCGGACAAATACACATCGAGCCGCAGCCCGGCGTCGGAGAATTCGGGGATGATGAGGCGCTTATCCATCGGGGATCTCCGATGGGGAATTAGGAGTGAGGAGTGAGGAGTGAGGAATTTCGGATGAGTATTTTGGGGTGGGGTCATAGGATGACGACATAACCTTGCCTGTCTTTTGGCCTTGCGCTTTGTCTTTTAGCACCTGTCCATCCGCAATTCCTAATTCCTCACTCCTAATTCCTAATTTATCCGCAATTCCTAATTCCTCACTCCTAATTCCTAATTCCTCCGGCCGGTACTCCGGCCCTGTCAGCTCGCGCTTTGGTTTATACAAAAACAAAAAGAAAATCGCAAAGAAAATCACGCCGAACACCAGCGACGCGTCCGCGATGTTAAAAATGGCGAACGTCCTACCCACAAACGGAACATCGAAACCCAAAAACTCAAACTGAATGAAGTCGCGCACGCCGTAAAGGCCGGTTACCGTGCTTTTGACGAAAAGCCGGTCAAAAAAGTTGCCGAGCGTCCCGGCTATAATCATGGCAAACGTAATGCGCGCCAGCATCCGGTCGCGACGGAACCTTACCAGGCAATAAAAAAATCCGATGAGCGCCAGCACGGAGAAAATCAGCAAAAAAACGCGCAGCACGGCAAGGTCGATATGCAGCTCCAACCCAAACACCGTGCCGAATGCCGCGGCAGAATTAATCGTATAGAAGAAATGCAGGAACTTTGGAATTGCCGTGACCGACTGCCCCTCCTTCATCGTGGCCTGAATAATGCCCTTGGAAACTAAATCGGTCGCCAAAATCGCCGCTAACACAATGAGCTCGACGCGCGCTGATTTAATGTAGCCCCAGGTGGCCTTTGCCCATGATTTAAAATGGGCGCCGGGGGCGGCTTTGAAGCTTTTGAATTTTTCTTTAATACTCATTGCAAAACTGTATTGTTACCAAGATAACAGATAAAAGATAACAAATAAAAGAAAATGGATGGATTTGAAAGTTTATCAAGTAGGTATACGCACAAACCGAAATAACCTTATTCTTTTATCTTTTATCTGTTATCTTTTATCTTGTCGCCTTTCCCTTTCGACTTTCGCCTACGTTATGGCTACCGCATCTCAAACGGAATCGTAATCTCAACGCCCTCGGGGGAGAGCAAAAAGATGTTGCTGGCGACGCGGTGAATGCTGCCGGATAATGCGTAAATCGCCCCGGAAACAAAGTCTAAAATCCGTTGCGCGACGTCCGGCACGGTGCCGTCGAGATTGATGATTGCGGGCTCGCGGCGCTTTAGATAGTCAATGAGCCGTTGCACATCCTCGGGGGTTTTAGGGTCGTACACCACGACGTTTTGATAGTTGCGCGGCGCAACGCCCTGCGAGGCGTCGGGCGGCGGAGCGGCGGAAGCGCGCCCCCTATACGCGCCGCCTTGGTGCGTATCCTCGTAGTATTCGATTTCTTTTTCGGCAGGGTCGTAATTTTTTGACCCGTTGAGCCATTCGCTCCACTTACCCATGGGTAAACCTCCGGTTTTAGTGCAGTAGTGCAGTAGTGCAGTAGTTATTGAGTTTAATGTCTGTTGAACACTTTCCAATATATCCTTCACTACTGCACTACTGCACTATTGCACTCGCAAAAATACTATCGTATGATTCCGCCTCGTTCGCCGAACAAACAGCTCCCCAGCCGCACGATGGTCGCGCCATACCGAATCGCAAGCTCGTAATCGCCGCTCATGCCCATCGAAAGCTCGCGAATGTTCGGGTCGCGGGATTGGTAAGAGCGAAAAATGCCTTCCATTTTTGCGTATAGGTATTCGGGGGCGCCGGCGGGCAGCACGGGCATAAATCCGACGACGCGGACGTGCGGTTCTTGCAAGGTATATTGGTAGAGGTCTTCAAGCTTAGCAAGAGACACGCCGCTTTTTGAGTCCTCGCCTCCCGCGTTAATTTCGATAAGGACCTCCGTGATAACGCCGCGCGGGTGCGATTGCCGTTCAATCTCGTCCGCGAGCGAAAAGCGGTCAAGCGAGTGAATCAGGGTGACTTTGTCAATAATTTGACGAACCTTGTTGGTCTGCAAAGCGCCGATAAAATGCCATTCGATATCACAGTTGTTTGTTGCAGCGCAGATGGTCGAAAGCTCCTGCGCACTTGCGCCATACATCGTGCTGTACTTTGCCAAAAACTCCTGCACGCGGTTTTCGCCGGCAAGCGTTACGCCGTTAGCGGACAACAAGCCGATGCGCTCCGGCTCCACCGTTTTGGTGGCGGCGAGGATTTTTACGGAATCGCTTTCGCGTCTGGCGGAGGCACATGCGGCGGCGATGTTTTTTCGTATTTGTTTTAGATTGTCTGCAATCGTATTCATACTAAAAAAATCAATCATTGTGCGGCTGTAGCTGTGCGTTGTGCGTTAAAACAAAGTCCGCAATCCGCCCGGCGATATCGATTCCCGTAAGCTCCGCCGCCTTAAAGTAGGCGTTGGAATTTGCCTCGAGGAAATAATAGCGCCCGTCCTCTTCTAAAAAGTCTACCGCGCCGAAGTCGAGCCGGAGTGCGCGCGCAACGGCTTCGGCGTCGGTTTTTAAGGATTCGGGCAATTCGATGCGCTCCGTGATTCCGCCCCGCGCGGCATTCGAGATAAACGAGGACGGGTTTTTGCGACGGTACGCGGCCACCGCCTTGCCTCCGACGGTGTACACCCGCGTGTCCGTACCGGGAGCGCCGACAAAGCGCTGGTATTGGTGCGCTCTGCTAAACAGGCGCTTGTGCAGGGTTTCAAGCTCGGCGCGGGACTTGGCCAAATACACCTGCCGTCCTAAGCTGCCGACGTTTTCTTTAACCACGATAGGGTACGGAAGCGTCGACTCGACCAAATCGAGCAGCCGCATATCGCCGGATACCAAAGGCGCGTATGCCAGCCGCGAAAAAAACGTCGGAATAAGGGTAACGGGCGTTTTAGATGCCGCAATGGTTTCGTAGGTCTTGCGTTTATCGTCGCACGCCTCGATGGCAAAGGGGTTATTAAATACGCGAATCCCGCACTTTTCTAAGAACTTGGCAAGGCCTGCGTCCTTGTCCCAAAATACGGCAAATTCGGCATCGGGAATCCGGCTCGTCATTTCGGCGGGGGCAAGCCCCCGCCCTACGGCGTCCTCGTTCATCTTGCTTTCGACCGATGCGCAAGCCGGGGGCTTGCCCCCGCCGCCCTCTTGCACCCGACCGCTGGACATGGCGTACGGGCAAGCCGGTATCAGATTTACCCCGCGCTTTAAAAAGCAATCGGTTAGCCGGCGCTTAACATGCTCTTGGCCGTCGTCGGTATAATAGGGATTAAAAATCAAGTAGCCTTTCACGTTTTACATATTATACACCAAAAGTCAAAAAAGGACAACAAAATTGCGCGCCCTTTTTTCTCAAAATTTTATATTGCTTTTTGTACAATTTACACAAAGTTCCCCGCCCCCTTGTGTTAAGTTCCCCGCCCCCTTGTGTTAAAAAGTGGTCAATATACCTCCGTCCCCCTGACCATCGCACGAGCCGTCCGGTAGCATATCCGTCGGTACGCAAATAAACGCGATATCGTAATGCTTTTCTTGTTTAGAGTTGTGGGTTGAGATATACGGATCGTAAATATCTGGCTTTAAAGTTCTAAATTCGTCATAGATATGCTTGCCTATATTGCCATAACCGACAATTAGAATATCCATACAAATGCCTCCTATTTTTACTTGGTTTGTTTTTTGCAATAAAAAATCCTATGCGGGTGTTAAAATACATCCGTAGGTTTTCTTATGATTATTGTAGAATTAATTTTTTATGAATAGAGGAAAGATAAGACGCCGAAGCGCCCTATCTCCCCCTCTCATATTATATCGAAATTGATAAGAATAAGTATAACATTATCGCCCCCAAAATTATAGCAATACTTGACATAATTATTCCTAATACCATGTTGGCTGTTCGATTTGAAAACAATTTGCGATTTTCAAAATATTCTGGCAATTTTTTGCTCCTTAATACAATTGATAGGATAAGATTGATTATGCCGAAAATTATGAAAACGCATCCGATTATAAGTTGTAATTTATCCATTTTATCCTCCTATAAGAAAATAATAATCAATATTAAAGTATATTCCATAACTCGTCGAAAGGGTAATTGCATATGTATCTGTATCTCCGACGACCCAACTTCCGTATTCAAATCCATAACCATATCCGCCGCCAACTCCATATCCCCATCCTGCAAGATCTTGCGGATCTCGATAGTTCGTTGCTATTCCCATCGAAAAGGAGAAATTGATAGGAAGAGGTGAATACGAGGAAGACAATCCGCTTCCAATATGGAAATAAGAAGGACCTCCTATTACTTTTGTATAACCTGCTTGAGCATCCAAAGAAACAGGTCCTTCGCTATGTAGAGTTATACCTACGGATATATCATAATAGAAAGTAACGTCTTTAACAATCTCTGCAACAAAATTTGCCTCCGGAGAAGTCGGTTTTAATAATATAGGGTTTTCTTCTTTAATCTTCTGTTTTTGGATGGGAGGAATTCCCGCATCGTCCATTTTCTTATCAACAACAGCAACAGAAACATCAAATAGAAAATCTATAGTATCCACTATGCCTTTACCTATATTTTCAAACAAATTATCAATCCAAAGAAAATACCAATGTTTTCCTTTAGGGTCGGTTCTCATCACCGGGTTGTTACCGCAGTACGCATATAAATTCAACCCACTTAATATTCCCGGATTGGCATAGTCTACTGCGTCTGCGTTGATAAACCTACCCACTTGTGGGTCATAATATCTAGATAGTAAATAATACAACCCAGTCTCAACGTCGAAATAATATCCACGATAACGAAAAGGATTTAGATTTCCGATATGCGATTCATAACCAGCGATTACGCCGTTCAAAGAGTCATAAATAGTCAAAGAACTATCGCCTTCAAATGCTTTGTGGTTGCCCCAAGCGTCATATACATATCGCACAGCTATATTACCGTTGTCTTCTACAAGCATCACTATGTCGCCTTGCAAATTCTTTTTAACATTGTATCGTGTGTTATTGCACTCGACCATGCAAAGACCTCCTTCGTCATAATAATACCATAAATCTAATGGGCTGATGCCGTTCCGGTGGTCAGGGGTGGTCAGGGGGACGGAGGTATTTTGACAACTTTTATGTCAAT
>WQYM01000139.1 GCA_009781235.1 Bacillota bacterium | reverse complement strand
TTTCCATGCCGCTTTCAATTCGGCAACGCTTGAGCGTTTCAAATTCTCTTCCATACCAATAAGTATAACATAAAAAAGCCGACTTGTCAAATTATTTACGGACATCTAGGCGGAAACGTAATATAACGTAAATAGAGGCAATGTTTTTCCCGGTTGCGTAAAAATGATTTGCTTTTTAAACCATCATTCCCCATCCGCTAAAATACTATGC
Organism: Bacillota bacterium; assembly: GCA_009781235.1. Taxonomy (GTDB): domain Bacteria; phylum Bacillota; class Clostridia; order Christensenellales; family Pumilibacteraceae; genus WRAP01. The sequence goes on along the minus strand of WQYM01000139.1, from coordinate 6,650 downwards.
CCCCGAACCGTAATGCGGTTCGGGGGCAGATGGCTTTCTACTTATTCAAAAACAACAGCCCCAGCGTCCCTTTGCCGCAGTGGCAGGTGATGGTGGAGCCGGCGGTCGTCTCTAAAATTTCTTTAAAATCAAACAGCTCCCGGGTTTTTGCGTACGCCGCGTCGATTACCTCTTGCGGGGTGCCGAAGCTGTAGGTGATAAAGCAGCGCGTGTTGTCGTAATCGGGGTTATCCTTTTTTAAATCCTCAATGTATTTTGAAATCACGCTCGGCATTTTGCCGCGGTATTTGGCGCCGACCTTATTGACGCCGCTTTTCATGTGGATGCTGGGGTGCAGCCGTAACAGATTGGCGCCGAGTAAAGAGAGCGCGCTGCACCGGCCGTTTTTGTAAAGGTAGCGGATGGTGTCGATGCAAAAGCTGCATTGCACCTTTTGCTCGCCCAAAGCGCTCAGCGTTTTGGCAAGCTCGGCGGGAGGGATACCCGGGTTTACATTCAAGATGTCCCGCGCGTGCAACGCCAGCAGCGACGTTCCGGTGGAGAGCTGCTTCCCGTCCACCACGTACACATTTTTAAAATCTTTCGCCGCCGTGATGCCACTTTGATAGCTTGCCGAAATTCCCGACGATATCGAAATGTGGACGACGGCCGACCCGTCCTCCGTGTGCTTCTTAAAAAAGTCGGTAAACTCGGCGACGTTGACGGCGGAGGTTGACGGGAGCTTTTTGTATTTTTCGTCGTAGGCGTAAATTTCGGAGGGATGAAAAGACCCGTCCGGGCGAACCGTGTCGCCCATCACTACGCCGAGCGGGACGACGCCGACGATACCGAACCGCTCTAAGAGCTCGGCCGGCATGTCGCAGGTGGAATCGAGGGTGAGTTTGATGTTCATTTTCAATTAGATCCTCACTTCTGTTATCTGTTATTTTTTATCTTTGGAAGATAGTTTGATTCTCAAACCATTATTGATAAATTATACCATCGGAATAAAAATTGTCAACTAAAATCGGGTGAAATATACCATAAAATTAAAAAACTCCGCAAACCGGCGGAGTTTTTATCAGCGTTTTTGCAAAAAAGGCGGCTTCTACTTCGCAATCTTAACGGGCGTCGCACCGTAGCCCTTGCCGCAGGCCCAAAGCTGCCCCGACACGTCAATAAAAACGCTAAAATCCTCGCCGGCGCTGACCGCCGTAAATTTCGTTCCCGGCATGATGGCAACCGGGCTTGATTGGTTGATTTCTATCCCGGTCCCAAGCTGCCCGTCTTGGTTATATCCCCACGCCCATAGGCCGCCGGATTCATCGAGCGCTAAGCTATGCCCGCCCATAGAACAGCGTCCCGCGTCGGCGGCTTTGAATTTTGTACCCGTTTTGATTTGCACGGGTGTTTTACGCGACGATGTCGTGCCGTCTCCAAGCGCACCGTGACTGTCATAGCCGAGCGCCCACAAATTATCTTGTTCATCGATGATAAGCGCATGATAGTTCCCGGCAATAACGGTTTTAAACCGTATTCCGGAGCTTTTTTGCATGGGTGTGAGGACGTCCAAATAATTGTCGCTTACCGCCACGCTGCTGCCCCATCCCCATAGATTGCCGCTTTGGTCGATGGCAAAGCTGCAATAACTGCCCGCCGCAACCGCTTGGAAGCGTGTGCCGGACTGTATGCGGACCGGAAGGCTGCGGTTCACCGTCGTGCCGTCGCCGATTTGGCCGCTGGCGTTATATCCCCACGCCCAAAGGCCGCCGTCTGAGTCGAGGGCTAACGTATGACTGCCGCCCGCGGAAACCGCCATAATTGTTGTATCGGGTTTTATGCGGACCGGCGCCTTTGTTGAGGACGTGGTTCCGTCGCCGATTTGGCCGAACGTGTTGCCGGAATAGCCGGTTGTCCACGCCCATAATCCTCCGCCCGTGTCGATTGCAAACGAAGAATCCTCTCCCGAAGAAACCGCAATAAAGGGCGCATCGGATTTTTTTTGGGTGAACCCGTCCTTTTTCACCTCCCATAACGCTCCGTTTTCGTCGAGGGCGAATGTGTTGGAGGATCCCGATGAAAGCGTTGTGAGCATACCGGGAGTTTCCGCCGGAGTTTCCGCCGGAGTTTTCGCTTCGGGTTCTCTTCCGTTTCTGCCGCGCCCGTTGCGTCCGCCGCCCGGTAATAGTGTAGCAAGCAAAATTATGGTGACAAGCAAAACGACGGCGATCGGAACGGAAATTGCCACCCATTTAATCTTCCACGCATTTACGCGCGCGTGATTTTGCGCGTTTTGTCTTTGCCATGCGAGCCGGTTTGCCTCGGCGGTTGCTCTGTGTGCGGCCGCTTTTTTGGCAAACGGCGCGTAGAAAGCGTCGATTTGCGCGCCCGCTTCGGCGTCCGCCACCGTTTTCGCCCGATCCAAATAATAGAAATGGTGCGTATCGGCAAGGTTGGTAAAGCCCGCCGTATAGAATCGAACAAAGGTGAACCAAACGCGCCAGTCCGCCGGGTATGACTCTATCGCCTTGTCTAAAACGTTTTTCGCCTTTTTCCATTCCCCTAAGTTCATCAGGGTCTCGGCGCTCGCAATCATTTCCTCGGCGTCTGTCTTATCGGCTCCCGCGACATTTTTGATAATGGTGGTTTGAAAATAAACGTTTTGATTGACTATCTCGTCTTTATACAAAAATTTGGTTCCGCAATGAACGCAAAACCCTTCTTCGCGACCCGTTATTAAATCTGAATCAAATTCAATGTAACCGCCGCATTGGCCGCACCGTAACGAAATCAATGCCATGCGGCCATTATACCGTATTATTACATAAACCTCAAGTGTTTTATCTTTGTCGGACAAAAAAACTTCGGGGAATCGTGTTGAAACGAATAAAAACAGAAAAATTTTTCTTAAAACGCTTGACAAGCTGTTAACAAGATGGTAGTATATACAGGCAAAACACCGCAGAGGTGTTTTTTTCAACGTGTAAAGAAACTTTTTAGATTACTTTTAGGAGATACCAGCCGTGAGAGTCCGCATAACCTTGGCTTGCAATGAATGCAAGCAGCGCAACTACGACAATTACAAGAACAAAAAGAACGATCCCGACCGGATTGAGCTTAGTAAATATTGCCCGTTTTGCAAAAAGCATACGCCGCATAAAGAGACCAAATAAGGAGTAAAAACACATGGCTACCGAATCCGGCGCCGAAAACGTCAAAAGACCGAATATTATTTTCCGCATCGGGCGCTGGTTTAAGAGCGCCGCGATGGAGCTTAGAAAAACCACATGGCCCGAACCGAAAGCCGTGCTAAAAAAGCTGGGCATCGTTTTGATGGTCGTGGCTATGTTCTTTGTGGTATTGATGGCAATGGATCTGTTGCTTCAGAACGCTTTTTATAAGCCGCTGACCACGGGAATCCGCGAGCCCGTCACGCCGACAGAATTGTTCGGGCGATGAAGGCGCGCAAGGTTTTTTGGCATCTAGGCTTCTCACCTGGTATCGGCGTATTTGAAACCCCGAGGGCAATGATACGACATAGTATACTGAAGCGCTATCTAACAGCGGACTATTTTATTGGAGTTTATCAAAAAATGAGTATCGAAAACGCCAAATGGTATGTGCTTCACACGTACTCCGGGTACGAGAGTATGGTGAAAGACAACCTGTCTATGGTTTTTAAAAAGAATAACATGGAAGACCGGCTTTATGAGATCACGATTCCCTTAGAGGACGTGGTAGAAGAAAAGAACGGCAAGCGCAAAATTGTCCAGCGCAAAAAATTCCCCTGTTATGTCATCGTAAAAATGGAATACAATAACTCGATGTGGCACATGGTAACCAACACGCGCGGGGTAACCGGCTTTGTCGGCCCGCAAGGAAGGCCCATGCCGCTCACCGAAGACGAGATTAAGCGGATGCATTTAGAAAAAGTCGTCGTCGAGTCTAACCTCATAGTCGGCCGTCAGGTTAAAATTATCACGGGACCCTTGGAGGGCTTTATCGGCACGGTGGACTCGGTAGACGCCGTGAACCAAAAGTGCAAGGTAATCGTCAGCATGTTCGGCAGAGATACGCCGGTAGATTTAGAGATGTACCAGGTGGAGAAAGTAGACTAGGCAGTGCAATAGTGCAGTAGTGCAATAGTGCAGTAGTGAAGGATAAACAGAAATTACTTCTAAGAACGTATTCAACTCACAAAAAAATCAATAACTACTGCACTATTGCACTACTGCACTATTGCACTAGAAAAGTCAATATCGGGAGAGAAGTTCATTACCCAATACTTCTCGTTCGTACCGCGATTGTAAATATTTTTTTACAAGGAGTAAACACACATGGCAAAAAAGTTAAACGCAGTCGTTAAGCTGCAGCTAAACGCCGGAAAAGCGACCCCCGGGCCGCCCGTCGGAAGCTCTTTAGGCCCCCACGGCGTCAACATTCCGATGTTCGTCAAGGAGTTCAACGAACGCACCAAAAACGACATCGGCCTCGTCATCCCGGTCGTTGTCAGCGTCTTTGCGGATCGCAGCTTCACCTTCGAGCTTAAAACGCCTCCCGCCGCCGTATTAATCAAAAAGGCGTGCGGAATCGAGAGCGGCTCCAAAAAGCCGAACAAGGACAAGGTGGCAAAGATTTCTAAGGCAAAATGTGAAGAAATCGCAAAGCAGAAGATGCCCGACCTGAATGCAGCCTCGCTTGAGGCGGCGACCCGCATGGTCGAAGGCACCGCGCGCTCGATGGGCGTCGTGGTGACGGAGTAGGGGGGGCGGAATTATGAAACACGGAAAGAAATATCAAACAAGCGCAAAAGAGTTTGATTTAACAAAAACCTACGATGCCGCCGAGGCGATGAAAACGGTGGTGGAGACGGCCAAAGCCAAATTCGACGAAACGATTGAATTGCACGTTCGTCTCGGCATCGACCCGCGCCAAGCCGACCAGCAGGTGCGCGGCACGGTAGTGCTCCCGAACGGAACCGGTAAAACGGTGCGCGTGTTGGTGATCGCCAAGGGCGAAAAAGCGGACATTGCCGAAAAAGAGGGCGCGGACATCGTCGGCGCGGAAGACATCATCGCCAAGATTCAAAACGAAGGGTTTTTGGGCTTTGACGTCTGTATCACCAGCCCCGACATGATGGGGCAAATGGGTAAGGTTGCCAAGATTTTAGGCCCGAAGGGCTTGATGCCCTCCCCTAAGTCCGGAACCGTCACGATGGATATCGCCAAGGCCATCCGCGAGACGAAAGCCGGCAAGGTGGAATACCGCGTAGACAAAACCGCGATTATCCACTGCCCGATCGGCAAAAAGTCGTTTGGCGCGGAAAAACTGCTCGAAAATTACCAAACGCTGATGGATGCCATCATCAAAGCCAAACCCGCCGCGGCAAAGGGCATGTATGTCAGATCGATTTACACGTCCGCCACGATGGGCCCGGGGCTTAAGATAGTGCATAGAGTTTAAGAAAGTGTTCAGTTATCAGTTGTCAGCTATCAGTTAAGAAGATGTTTTTTGGTTAAAGGAATCAATTATAATCCTTATCAACTGAAAATTGATAACTGAAAACTGACAACTCCCATACAGCCCTAGACAGCAAGCAGGGGATTCCCCCTTTCATTCGCTTTTGCGAGCCTTGCCGAGGCGGATTTAGTAAAGTTTTCAGTTTTCAGTTTTCAGTTTTCAGCTTTTGGCTGGAAATTATCTGCTGTTTATCGAGTCACTTTGCAAACCCCGTCCAGTCTTGGGTGGGGTTTGTTTGTAATGAAAAGTGAAAACTTAAAACTTAAAAATGTCGGATGTTTTTGTGTCTTTCTATAGTTGGCATTCCTCTTTTTTAAAAAAGTCAATAATTTTTCATTTTTCACTTTTCATTTTTAATTTGATAAAAAAGGAGGTACACACCATGTCCAAAGAAAGTATCGCGTTAAAAGAAAAAGAGGTCGCTGAAATCGTCGGTAAAATTAAGCGCGCTAAATCCGTCATCTTAATTGACTACCGCGGCATCACGGTGTTCGACGACACGCGTATGCGAAATGCGCTCAGAGCCGAAAAAATCGAATACAAGGTCATCAAAAACCGCATCATGCTGCGCGCGTTTAATGCCACGGGATATGCGGGGTTTGACAAGACGCTGGAAGGCCCCACGGCGGTTGCATTCGGTTATGCCGACGCGGTCGCTCCGGCAAAAATCCTGACGGAAACCGCCAAAAAGCTCAACAAAATGGCAGTCAAGGGCGGCGTCGCCGAGGGCAGAAAGCTATCGGTCGCGGACGTTATGAATTTGGCAAAAATGCCGCCAAAGCCCGTCTTAGTCGGCCAATTGCTCGGCATGCTGACGAGCCCCATGCGCTCGCTCGCTGTGGCACTAGCGGAAGTCGCCAAGAAAAAAGCGTAATGCAAAACGCCGGTGCGTTTTGCAAATTACAAATTACAATGTACAAATTACAAACGCGGACTCCGCTAAATCCATCCCTTCATACGCTGGAAGGCGTTATACGTGGGTAACCCGGGGTAAGCAGCCGCGTAACCCCGGGACAGGCAGACATAAAACACCAAAATTCATCATTTATCAATTATCATTAATTAAAAAATAGGAGAATCAAAAAAATGGCAGACCTTGCTAAAATGTTAGAAGAAGTAAAACAAATGACCGTTATGGAGCTCAACGAATT
>WQYM01000138.1 GCA_009781235.1 Bacillota bacterium | reverse complement strand
GCGTGGAGTACGATTTTATCCTTTTCGGAACGGTATGTTTTTACCGTCGCGTCGTCGTTAATTACGGCGGCCACGATTTGGCCGTACTCGGCGCAATCTTGATGCCTTAATATTAGCATATCCCCGCTCTTGATGCCCGCGCCCGTCATACTGTTGCCGTCAGCCCGAAGCATAAAATGTTCGCCAACTCCAACCCATTCCTCCGGCAGCCGATAAACGCCCTCGTAGTTTTCGACGGCGAAAACGGGCTGTCCGCAAGCGATTTGACCGATTAGCGGAACGCCGACGCTCCGACCCGAAAGCCGGAAGTCCAATGCGATTTTGCCGTTGCGCCCGCTCTCTAATTCGCCGCGCTCCTTTAATACCCGTATGCACCGTTGCACTTGCCCGATAGACGGCAGACGGCAAAGGCGCATAATTTCACGGTACGAGGGCGACCGCCCCGCAGCCATTTGCCGCTTTTGTATGCACTCTAACACCCGTAAAATCGTGCTTTCATTCATAACCGACATAGCTTGTCCTCGCTTTGCGTTATTCGATACGCTTTGTATCGTTTGCATAGAATATCATATTCCCTGTGCCTTTGCAACCGCTACACCGTATGAGAAACGACGGTGAATGAAGTTTTTTGAGATTTTTATATTTTTTGCTTGGTATCTGCCGCTTGATTTTTTTACTTATATAAAGTATAATTAAAAAATGCGGATGTTTTTTCCTTTATCCTATCGCTTTCAATCTTTTTTCAATAATAGTCTTGTAAGTTTATACTAATTGTGGAGGTGTGCCAATGAAAGTGTTGATTGCCGACGATGAAAAAAAATTAGTCGAATTACTGAAAGAAATTTTGAAAAGAGAAAACATTGATTCAGATGTAGTATATAACGGAGCAGAAGCGGTTGACTATGCAATCGCTGGGCAGTATGATCTTATCGTACTCGATATAATGATGCCGAAAATGACCGGGTTTGAAGCAATTAAAGAGTTGCGTCGAAAAAAAATATCCACCCCGATTTTGTTTTTATCGGCAAAATCGGAAGTTGGCGACAAAGTAGACGGGTTGAACCTCGGAGGCGACGATTATTTGACAAAACCCTTTGCAGCGGTAGAATTTATTGCGCGTGTCAAAGCATTAACGCGCCGCCAAGCGGAGTATAAAGGCAACGAAATCACAGTTGCAGACTTAACGCTTGACAGGGACGCATTTGTTTTGCGTAGCGTGGGCGGCGATATTAAACTTGGAAGCACCGAATATAGAATCATGGAAATACTTATGTCAAACCCCAAAACGGTCGTGAATAAGGAAAGACTCGTGGAAAAGGTGTGGGGATGGGATAACGAAGCAGAATACAACAACGCCGAGGTTTATATTTCTTTTTTACGAAAAAAACTTGCGGCGATAAAATCGTGCGTACAAATTAAGGCCGTGCGCGGCATAGGCTATCGCCTGTCATCGGCGGAGGCAGAAAATGACGATAATTAAGCGGACGAGATTAAAACTGTTTGCGGTTATGGCGGTAATAATTTTTACGATAATTACGGCTTTTTGCGCAAGTATTTTGATTTCCACTTATTCAAAAAACGCTAATACAGCATATACGGCATTAGAGCAAATGATATTAAGTTCCAATGTTCCCGACCGTCCCGGTTCAACGAATTTACCAAGTTTCCCTAACGATAGGCCAAATCCGCCGAATACTCAAATTCCGGGCGACCGTTTTAACGATATGCGCGGTTTTACGGTAAAATTAAATCCCGATTTTTCTATTGTGGAAGCACGTTTTAGCACGGCTGTCTTTACCGAAGCCGAAATATCGGAATATGTCAAGCGAATCCATAAAACAGAGAGATCGGACGGCGAAGTTGACAATATAAAATTTCTTATTAAAGACACGCAAAACGGAAAAATTCTAGTCTGCTTAGATACGAGCGTGGAAAACGCTTTGTTTCGAGAACTGCTTATCACGGTACTTTTAGCGGGCGGCGGTGGTTTGATTATTTTATTAGTTTTGGTTTGGTTTTTATCATATTGGATAATTAAACCGACAGCGGCCGCATTTTCAAAGCAAAAGCGATTTATCTCGGAAGCCGGGCATGAATTAAAAACGCCGTTGACCGTGATTTCGGCAAGTTTGGAGTTGTTGCAAAGGAATTTTGACGGAACCGACGATGAAAAATGGATAAAAAATATTAAAGACCAAGCCGCCAAGATGAACGCAATGACATCGCAGCTTTTGGCTCTTTCAAAAATAGACGAAACGGAGCAGATAGCAAAAACAGAATTTGACTTGTCGCAAATCGTTTTAAGTGAATGCTTGGCCTTTGAAAGCGTCGCCTTTGAAAGCGGCAAAACATTTATTTGCGAAACCGATAATGATTTAATATATAAGGGGAACTGTCTAGCGGTTCGCCAAGCGGTCGGAATATTGTGCGATAATGCAATTAAGTATTCCGTTCCGAACGGAAGAATAGAAGCATGGTTAAGAAAGCAATCTTCAAAACTCGTTTTTACCGTATCGAACGAGAGTAACGCGGTCAAAAAAGAGGAAATCCCGTTATTATTTGAGCGTTTTTTCAGAGGGAGCGAATCCCGCGCTGATATTGGCGGCGCGGGATTGGGGCTTGCCATATTAAAAAGGCTTGCCGAGCAAAACGGTTGGAAAACGGACGTTGCCATGAATCAAAATATAATCACTTTTTCAATTATCTTTTAAGATGTTATCTTAAAGGCTCTTTCAATCTTACTCCCGTATGATTATACAAAATCGTATGGGAGTTTTTCCATGCTATCTATGAGCAACAAATTTATCAAAAAAAGAAAAAATGCCGAGCTTCAAGGTTTCTTCAATCTTTCTACCGTATTATGCTAATATCACATTTTACAAGGAGTTTATACCATGTTTACAAAAACCAAGAAGTCATTTGCAAAGTTATTCGTCTTTGCATTGGCGGTTGCTATGATCGCCGCCACACTGTCGGCTTGTATCAGCGCATCGGAATCACCCGACAAAACCGCGTTGCAATCCGCCATCACAAGTGCCGAGGCTATAAAATCCGCGACTACATATAGCGAGTATACACAAGCATCGCGCACAGCGTTCGAGAACGCTTTGGACGCCGCCCAAACGGTAAACAATAAGTCAAATGCGACGCAATCCGAAATTGACACCGCTAAGAACAATCTCACCACCGCGCAAAACGCATTGGTTAAAGACCAAACCCCCGTCGCGGTAGACAAAACCGACCTTGCCGCCGCTATATCGTCCGCACAAGCGATAATCGACGACGAGGATTATGAGAATGATTACGGCGAGCTTGCCCGTGGAGCTTTCGAGTTGGTTTTGTCCGCGTCGGTAGAAGTATACGATAACGCCAATGCAACCCAAGCGCAGGTTGACGGCGCGACAACTTCGCTTCTCGCGGCAATAGAACTTCTAACCGACAACGGCGGCGAAGAAGTTGCCGAGGTAAATAAAGCCGAGCTTGCCGCCGCGATTGACGACGCGCAAGCGATAATCGACGGCGAAGATTACGAAACCGATTATGCCGAAACTGACCGCGAAACCTTTGAATTAGCGTTGGCGGCGGCGGTAGAAGTGTTTGAAAACGACGAAGCGACCCAAGCAGAGGTTGACGAAGCGGTTTCCGATCTTCTTGCGGCAATCGACGCTCTAACCAACGACGGCGGCGAAGAAGTTGCCGAGGTAGACAAAGCCGAGCTTGAAGCCGCCATATCGGATGCACAAGCAATTATCGATGGCGAGAACTACGGAACCGATTATGCCGAAGCCGACCGTGAAGCCTTTGAGTTGGCGTTAGCGGCGGCGGTAGAAGTATTTGAAAACGACGAAGCGACCCAAGCAGAGGTTGACGAAGCAGTTTCCGATCTTCTTGTGGCAATCGACGCTCTAACCGGCGAGGGCGAAGAATAAATCGAGGAGTAAGCAGAAAAACATTGGCCTTTTTCATAAGCCGCGCCATAAAAAAATTCGTCAATTAGGAACTCCTGACCCCCTCTAAAACAATATATAGGCGCACTTATGTTTTTGGTATAATCCCCCGTTTATTCCATTCGGGGGATTATTTTTTGATAGATTTCAAGGTTCGTTCAATCTTTCTCTCGTACTATATCAGCATGGCTCTAATATGATGAGTCAACAAATATTGGTGGAAGGACACAGCAAAAGAAAAATGAGCATACAGGAAAACATAATTAACGCATTACAAAAAGAAGGATTCACGGTTGGCGTAGGGCAATATCCGTCGATGTGGGATTCGGGCGTAAAAGTTATTTTTTTTGGAACCGATAAGCTCAAAAATGATAAAAGCGTCCGTATCTTTGATGATAACAAAATCGAAATCGTGAATTTTAAGGTTGTCGTGCGCAGCTACGATTATAGCTCGTTAGAAGAAAAAATCAACCAAATTAGGGTCGCCATGAAAAAAACGGGATTTGTTCAACTTGGCGAATATGAAGATGTCGAACCGGAAGCGGGTGAAATCTATATGGAATTGGCAATAAATTGTAAATACATTGTAAGAAAAAATGTTATCAAATTAAGAAAACAAAAATAATGGAGAACTATTATTGTGAATAAAAGAATCATAAAAACAGCTGTAATGATGTTAGCAGTTATCCTCTGTCTATCGCTTGCCGCGTGTTCGTTTTTTGGGTTAGACAACCAAAGCGACATAATCGGCATAGACGGAGCAGACGGCAAAAGCGCGTATCAAATTTGGCTAGACAACGGTTTTTCCGGTTCCGAGGTCGATTTTCTGAATTGGCTGCAAGGTAGCGACGGCGCAAACGGTAATGACGGGCAAAACGGCCAAAACGGTCAAAATGGTCAAAATGCGGAAGCTCTCGACATCGAGCAAATTTATAACGCATATCTTTCCATTTATCCAAACTTAACTTTTGAGGAATTTTTAGATAAATTCACCGTTGTAAATTATGCGGAAACGAATTTAACGGATGCCGAATACGCAGTATTCAAAGGTATTCAATCCGCGATCAGCGTTTATAGTACGTTTACAAGGCGAACCACCAGACCGGGACAATCTTCGGAATATTCGGCAGGCGGCGCCGGCGTCGTTTATAAAATACAAGGGAACGACGCTTACATAATCACCAACTATCACATGATTTACGACCGCGACAGCACCACGACAAACGGGATCGCAAAAACCATAGAAGTTTACTCTTTCGGGCATGAAAATACGGAAAATTCAATCACAGCCGAATTTTTAGGCGGTTCAATGACAAAAGACATTGCCGTTATTAAAGTGTCCGTTTCCGATTTTGCAAGTGCCGTTAAAGCTGTTTCGATTGCGGATTCCAATGGACTTTCGCTAGGCGAAAAGGTAATTGCAATCGGTAATCCGACGGCTGCGGGAATTTCCGCAACTTCGGGCATTGTAAGCGTCGATTCGGAAGAAATACAAATGGAAGCGTTGGATTCCGCGTCCAAAAGCATTGTTTTACGGGTAATACGGACGGACGCCCCAATCAATCAAGGAAACTCCGGCGGCGGCTTATTTAATGGGCGCGGAGAGTTGATTGGCATTGTCAACGCAAAAACGATTCAATCGGGCGTCGAGAACATGGGCTATGCGATTCCCGTAAATGTAGCCGTGGGCATTGCCGATTGTGTGATTGAGAATGACTCAAAAAAATGTGTGCTTGGGATAGAAGTAAAAGCTGCCTCGGCTTCCACGCAATATGATATTGCACAAAGCAGGGTTGAAATTGTCGAAACCGTTACGGTTGAAAATATCACTTCCGGCTCGTTAGCGGATGGGAAATTGCAAAAAAATGATAAACTGATTTCGGCATCTTTGAACGACGGCGAAAGCCTTATGCTCACACGCTTGTTTTATTTGTCGGATTTTCTGTACAAAGCGCGTCCAAACGATATATTGAAACTAGAAGTCGAACGCAGCGGAGCAATTATTACGATAGAGATAACGCTTACCAATAGTTTCAATCCAATATAATTTTTTCTCGGCTTCAATGTTATTTCAAGGTTTCCGCCTTATATTAAAACTATCATAGAATTGCGCTTTTAAGTGGCGTTTTCTATGCAAAAATAAAATGCTATCAACTTGAAAGGAGGTGTTTATAAAAAAAACTTGTTAATCAACGCAAGAATCAAGGATACAAACACGATTTCAAAACAAAAAAGGAGATTTCTATGAAAAAAAAGTTGTTGGTTGTAATGTCCGTTTTGGCGTTAGTGTCTGTGGTTGCCGTATTTGGCACCATTGGCATAACGACGGCGTTTGCGGCAAGTAACGCTAGGGATTCCGACAAAGCCCCGTGGACAGAGGAACAACTAGCCGAATTTCAGGCAGAAATGGAAGATCGTTAAACGCAAGATTTAGCCGATGGCAAAATCACGCAAGAACAGTTCGACGCCATTTTAAGCGGTGAAATGCCGAGATTCGGCGGTATGCCGTTTATGCCGAAGCCCGGCGCCCCCAAAGGCGAAAGATTTGAGTTGACCGATGAGCAAAAAGCCGAAATGCAAGAGCTTTTATTGCAAGACTTGGAAAACGGTAAAATCACGCAGGAACAATACGATGCCATACTAAACGGCGAAATGCCGAAGTTTGGCGGCGTTCCGTTTATGCCGAATCCCGAATGCTTTAAGGGAGAAAAACCGGAAAGGCCGGAATTGACCGATGGGCAAAGGCCCGAACCGGAAGAGCGTTTCGCGCAAGATTTCGATTTTCCACAAGGCATGATTCCGCCCGGCGGTAAAATGGGAAATAAGCCCGTTCCCCCCGGAAACATGAAGCGGTAAACATACTGCTTTCAATCGCTATTCAAAATCTGTATCGCAGGGTACAGATTTTGTTTTTGAGCAAGGATTTCTCTATGCCTACAAACAAAGAACAAAAAAT
>WQYM01000137.1 GCA_009781235.1 Bacillota bacterium | reverse complement strand
TGCAGCGCGTCAAGGTCGGCAAGCGCGTCGTCGAGGTCGCTTTGCAGCGCGTCGATTTTAGATTGCTTATCCGCAATCGTGCCGTTTAGTTCCGTCTTGGCGGTGTTTAACTCGGTTTGCAACTCGCCGTATTTGCCTTTGAGGTCGTCTAATTCCTTTTGCAAGTCCGCCGCATCAAAATTCTCTCCGCCGCAAGCGGCGAACACGAAAGCGAACGAAGCAACCAAAATTACGGCGGTTAAGGCTTTGCACAGTTTTTTCATAATGGAATCTCCTGTAAGTTAGTTTGCATAAATTATACACCCCATTCTTGTAATACGCAACCGTTTTAACCTAATCCGCAGAAAAAAACAGCGTTTTATGCGGCTGTATATGATTATTTCGGGATAAAAAGCCGATTTTGTAAAGACGCGCCCGCAAAAACGATAGCCGCAAAATAACGCAAGCGGTTTACGGAAAAGGCAAGCGCGTCAAAATACGCCGCATAGTGTTGTTCGGAACAGAAAAATTGCAACCCCGAAATTTTTTGTGTATAACTCTGCTTACCGTGAATTAGTCGGTGAAGCCTCTACGGGCGGCAGCCGTGTTCGGGGAGCGTGGCGTTGCGGCTCCGCCGCAGCAGCCCCCGACAGGCGCCGCCCGACTTTCACAGCAGAACAAAAAGCGGGGCAAACTTGCGCCAACGAAAAATGAACACCGTTTTGTGTTGACAACAACCCGCAATTTGCAGTATACTAACAAAAAGCAAGTGCCGAGCAATTTTATGCCCGACACTTAACTTGACAACAGCGATTAAGTTTTCAAACTCCTTTTTAATTTTTCACCACACTTGCAAAGCAATATGTGTGAATTTATGAGTGAAAACGTGAGTGAAAGCCACATTTTGCCCTCAAAAATCGCTCTTCTGCACATTTTGATGCCGTTTTAGCCCCAGATAGCAGTGGATAAAAAGGTAGTATTACTTTAAAATCTTAGCAACAACGCCGGAGCCTACCGTGCGGCCGCCCTCGCGGATGGCGAAGCGGAGGCCTTGCTCGGCGGCAATCGGGGCGATTAACTTTACGGTAATCGACACGTTGTCGCCCGGCATAACCATCTCAACGCCCGCGGGCAGGTCGATGGTTCCCGTAACGTCGGTCGTCCTAAAGTAGAACTGCGGACGGTAGCCGTTGAAGAACGGGGTGTGGCGGCCGCCCTCTTCCTTCTTTAAAACGTAAATCTCCGCCGTGAACTCGGTGTGCGGGGTAATCGAGCCGGGCTTGGCAAGAACTTGGCCGCGCTCGATGTCCTTGCGGTCTACGCCGCGCAGCAAAATACCCGCGTTGTCGCCCGCTTGCGCCGCGTCTAGGGACTTACGGAACATCTCGACGCCCGTAACAACCGAAGAACGGGTGGTTTTGATACCGACGATTTCGACCGGCTCCTGCACCTTGATGGCGCCGCGCTCCACCCTGCCGGTGGCGACGGTGCCGCGGCCCGTAATGGTGAACACGTCCTCGACCGGCATTAAGAAGGGCTTATCAACGTCGCGGACAGGCGCCGGGATATAGGCGTCGATGGCATCCATCAACTCAAAAACGCACTTGCACTCGGGGCCGTCCACTTTGCCTGCCATCGCGGCCTCTAAGGCTTTGGTGGCGGAACCACGGATGATCGGGGTGTCGTCGCCCGGGAAGCTATAGGAGCTTAGGAGTTCGCGAATTTCAAGCTCGACCAAATCTAAGAGCTCGTCATCGTCTACAAGGTCAACCTTGTTCATAAAGACGGCAATCTTAGGGACGCCGACTTGGCGCGCCAAAAGAATGTGCTCGCGGGTTTGCGGCATCGGGCCGTCGGTCGCCGCGACAACCAAGACCGCGCCGTCCATCTGCGCGGCGCCGGTGATCATGTTTTTAACATAGTCGGCGTGCCCCGGGCAGTCTACGTGCGCGTAGTGGCGCTTAGCCGTCTCGTACTCGACGTGTGCCGTGTTAATCGTGATACCGCGCGCCTTTTCTTCGGGCGCTTTGTCGATATCCTCGTACCTCATTTTTTGCGAAAGTCCTTTCGCCGCCAACGTCATCGTGATTGCCGCCGTCAGCGTGGTTTTGCCGTGGTCGACGTGTCCGATGGTTCCTACGTTTACGTGAGGTTTGCTTCTGTCAAATTTAGCTTTAGCCATTTTTTTTTAATTCCTCCGAATTTTGCTTAAAATGTTATTTTGAGATTATTATAACGTATCATAGGTTAAATTGCAAGCAATTTAACGGTGAAAATTGAAAAGTGAAAAGTGAAAAATTATTGATGTTATTATAATCGGGAAAACAACTTTTGATTCCAAAAATAAATCCTTCCGACACTTTTCACTTTTAAGTTTTCACTTTCCATTAGGACTTTAGTCCTTCCTCGCCCGGTCGCCGATAATCTTCTCGCCGATGTTGCGCGGAACCTCGTAATAGTGGTCAAAGGTCATCGTGTAGCTGCCGCGGCCTTGGGTCGCCGAACGCAAATCCGTCGCATACCCAAACATCTCAGATAAAGGGATTTCCGAATGGATTTCCATAAAGCCGTTGACGTTTTCGGTGCCCATGAGCTGGCCGCGCCGCGAACTGACGTCGCCCATAACGGAGCCTAAATATTCGTCGGGCAGCGTAATATCGACCTTCATAATCGGTTCGAGCAATACCGGGTTTGCCTTGCGCATACCCTCTTTAAACGCCATGCTGCCGGCAATCTTAAACGCCATCTCGGACGAGTCGACGTCGTGGTAGGATCCGTCGTACACGGTGACCTTGAAGTCTACGCACTCGTAGCCCGCCAACACGCCGCTCTGCTTGGCCTCCGCGATACCCTTGTCAATCGCCGGAACGTACTCTTTGGGGATGGATCCGCCGACGGTCTTGTCTTCGAATACGTAACCCGAAGCGGGCTCAAGCGGCTCCATGTAGATTTTGCAGTGCCCGTACTGGCCTTTTCCGCCGGACTGACGGATATATTTGCCCTCGACGTCCACCCGCGTGCGAATCGTTTCGCGATACGCTACCTGTGGCTTACCCGTATTAGCCTCCACCTTGAATTCGCGCCTTAACCGGTCTACGATGATCTCTAGATGCAGCTCGCCCATGCCGGCGATGATGGTTTGGCCCGTTTCCTGATTGGTGTAGGTCTTAAAGGTCGGGTCTTCCTCGGCCAATTTTACCAACGCCATCGTCATGCGTTCTTGATCTTGCTTGGTTTTCGGCTCGATCGCCACGCTGATAACGGGGTCGGGGAATATCATGCTCTCCAGCACAATCGGCTTGTCGTCGGCGCACAGCGTATCGCCCGTCGTCGTATCTTTGAGCCCTACAATCGCGCAAATGTCGCCCGCACAAATCTCGTCGATTTCCGTACGGTTGTTGGCGTGCATCAGTAAGATGCGCCCGACGCGCTCTTTTCGGTCCTTGGTGCTGTTCAGCACGTAGCTTCCCGCGGGCAGCCTGCCGCTGTAGCACCTAAAGAACGTCAATTTTCCGACAAACGGATCCGCCATGACCTTAAAGGCGAGCCCCGAAAAGGGCTCGGAGTCGGACGAATGGCGCTCCTGTTCCTCCCCTTTGGGCGTCAAGCCCTTAATGGCCTTGATGTCCAGCGGGCTCGGCAGATAATAGATTACCGCGTCGAGCAGCTTTTGCACGCCCTTGTTTTTATAGGACGAGCCGCAAATCACGGGGTTCATTTTCATGCCGATGGTTAATTTTCGGATACCGGTGCGGATTTCGTCCACCGTCAACGTTTCGCCCTCGAGCACCTTTTCCATATACGCATCATCTGCGTCGATGACGGCCTCGATGAGCTTTTCGTGGTATTCGGCCGCCAAAGCTTTTAAGTCGGCCGGAATATCGACCTCCTGCATGTCGGTACCGAGCTCGTTGGTGTAAATCGTCGCCTTCATCGTCACCAAATCGACGATTCCTTTAAAGGTTTCCTCTTTGCCGATCGGAAGCTGCAGCGCGACGGGGTTGGCGTTTAAGCGCTTTTTCATCATGTCGATGACGTTGAAAAAGTTTGCGCCGTTGATGTCCATCTTGTTGACGTACGCGATGCACGGGACACCGTAACGCATCGCCTGGCGCCAAACGGTTTCGGACTGGGGCTGGACGCCGCCGCGCGCGCAAAACGTCGCCACGGTGCCGTCGAGCACCTTAAGCGAGCGTTCCACCTCGACCGTAAAGTCTACGTGGCCGGGCGTGTCGATGAGGTTAATGCGCATGAAGGGTTTGTCGGGCGCGACGCGCCATTGCGTGGTGGTGGCGGCGCTCGTGATGGTGATGCCGCGTTCTTGCTCTTGGACCATCCAGTCCATGGTGGCGGCGCCCTCGTGCACCTCGCCGATTTTATGCGATTTGCCGGAATAATACAAAATTCGCTCGCTCGTCGTGGTTTTGCCCGCGTCAATGTGCGCCATGATACCTATGTTGCGTGTGTTTTCTAATGTAAATTGTCTCATTTTTGTTTGAGTGCAGTAGTGCAGTAGTGCAGTAGTGCAGTAGTTATGGATGATTCTTATTTCTCTATCCTTCACTATTGCACTATTGCACTATTGCACTATTGCACTACTCCTCCTACCACCGGTAATGCGCAAAGGCTCTGTTAGCCTCCGCCATCCTGTGCATTTCTTCTTTCTTTTTGACCGATGCGCCCGCATTATTAGACGCGTCTAACAGCTCGCCGGCCAGCTTCTCTTTCATCGTCTTTTCGCTGCGTGCCCGTGCATAGTTTACGAGCCAGCGGATGGCCAGCGTTTGGCGCCGATCCTGACGAATCTCACACGGCACTTGGTAGGTCGAGCCGCCGACTCTGCGCGCCTTGACCTCCACGACCGGTTTAATGTTATTGATTGCCTGCGTAAAGATTTCCATGGGTTCTTTGGAAGTCTTTTCTTTTATAAAGGTAAACGCGTCGTATACGATTCCTTGCGCCGTCCCCTTTTTTCCGTCCAGCATGATTTGATTGATGAGTTTTGTGATAATCTTGCTGTTATATAAAGGGTCGGGCAGAACGTCGCGTTTAGGTACCCCGCTTCTTCTGGGCATTTTTGGTTACTCCTTGAATTTAGTTTGAGGTTTGAATTTAACGAACAGCAACCATACTAGTGCAGTAGTGCAATAGTGCAGTAGTGCAGTGGTTATGGATGAGGGTGTTACTATGACAAACCTTGATTGCAACTCATTATCCTTCACTACTGCACTACTGCACTATTGCACTACTGCACTCGGGAAGTTACAAAGTTTGTCCAAAGCTATTCGCTTATTTAGGGCGCTTCGCGCCATACTTCGAGCGGGCTTGCTTACGCTTGGCGACGCCGGCTGTATCCAACGTCCCGCGAATAATGTGATAACGCACACCGGGCAAATCCTTCACTCTGCCGCCACGAATCAACACGACGCTATGTTCCTGCAGATTGTGCCCGATTCCCGGGATATAAACGGTGCCTTCCGACTTGTTGACAAGACGGACTCTCGCAATTTTACGCAGCGCGGAATTAGGCTTTTTGGGCGTCGTCGTGGTGACCGATAGACACACCCCGCGTTTTTGCGGGTTTTCGTCTAAAATCGGCGACTTGGACTTGTACGACCGTTCCTGGCGCGCATTGCGGATTAACTGGTTCATCGTCGGCATTATTACTCTACCTCCTTATTTTAGTAGTATTGCTCCTGCCGAATCTCGTAAGGGCGGATGGCATCCGCCCGCAAAACCGTCATTCAAGCAAGGAATCTCTTTTGCGGACAACACAAAAGATGCGTGCCCACTTCGGCACGCTAAATCATTATATAATAAATTCAACCCCGCGTCAAACAAATTGCGCAGGTTTTTTGCGGGATTAACAAAATTTTGCGGGATTTTGCGGGATTTTGCGGGAGTAAATTCTCAAAGTAAGTGCAACAGTGGCATTTTTTGGTGTGACACAGTCTGACGTCAGACCGGGGAAAAACTTTCCCCGGTCTGACGTCCCCTTGTGTCCCAAAATCGGTTTTTATCCCGAAATAATCATATTCAGCCGCATGAAGCCGCATGGCACGCTGTTTTTTCCAGGACAAAAGCATGAATTGGGGAAATAAGGTAATTAAATGAGAAATCATCTTATGCCGAGCATAACAATTCGTAGGGGACGCCGTCGCCTCGCGCGTCCCGCACTACTCAAAAAATGTATTTTTCTATGGTTCGGGACGCGCGAGGCGACGGCGTCCCCTACGACAAAAACGGCTATTTTTGTCAAAATTTTCGTTCATGCTTTCGCCCTGGTTTTTTTTCTACGGATTAGGTTAAAACGGTTGCGCATTAGCAAAAAGAGGCGTATAATTTATGCAAACTAACTTACAGGAGACTTTTTCAAAATGAAAAAACTGTGTACATTTTTAACCGCTATCATTCTTTGTATTTCGTTCGCTTTCGTGTTCGCCGCTTGCTTCGGGGACAGTTTCGACCCGACGGAACTTCAAAACGAATTGAACGAGTTAAAAGGCAAATACGGCGAACTGCAAACAAAGCACGACGGCTTGCAAACGAAGCATGACGCTTTGCAAACCGAGTTAAACACCGCCAAAACGGAATTAAACGCCGCCATCGCGGATAAGCAGTCTAAAATCGACGCGCTGCAATCCGATTTGACGGCAAAGCAAACGCAAATAAATAAACTGCTTGCCGACGGTACCGCCGCGCAAGAGGACATAGACGCGTTGCAATCGGATTTGGACGACGCTCTTGCAGATATTGACGCATTGCAATCGGAGTTGGACGCGCTACATAGAACCGTATACCCGTTGCTCTACCTTACCTACGGCGTGGGGAATTGGGACGGTGGAAACGCTACATACAATGCGTCCAACAAGGTGCGCGAGGGGATTAACTACGTCGAGTTGGGCGAATACCCTTGTACCTATGTGGGCGACGGCATGAACACTACCTTAAAC
>WQYM01000136.1 GCA_009781235.1 Bacillota bacterium | reverse complement strand
TGGGCTGATTGCGCTTATCAGTAATTCCCTACACCACATAGATGTGCCGCAATCGTAAATCGGGGCGGCCGACTGCCACTCGAGGGTATTCGCGTCTCGGATAAATCCGAAATTATTGTAATGGCGATCAACGTTGACAATAATAAAATCGAGCGTAAGCATCATGTCGATGCTACGGCGAACGCTCTGTATTCCGAGCTCCTCAGCTTTAGCGATCAAACTTTCGTAATCGGAGGTGTTATTATCCTTTTTGACGAGCTGCTTTATATGCCATGCGGTGACGAGCTCCGTATCGCCGGTAATAAAATCCTCGCAAACGCTATAACGCTTGCCGTCAAGCTCAATAATTTCGTAGTTCACGAACGGAATGCCAAGCCTCTTACAAATTCGCGAAGCCAACACCTCGTTTGCAACCTCTTGGTTGTAGGAGTTGCTTCCGCCTTTGATTGAACAGCGCTTACCGTTAATAATCTTCCATTTCTTTTTCAATACGCCGTCCGAAGTGTTGTCGGGCGAGAATAAACTGATCGCATTGATATCTAAACCCTCCCAATCCAACTTCCGGAATAGTAGATCCCCGACATCCTCGGAAAACGGATGATGGAAAAAGTTGATATTCGCCCACTTTAGATCCGCATTCGTCGGACAAATCCAATATTGGTCTGAAAGGCTGAGCCCGAAGCTTTTATCCAGCAACTGCTGCGAGAACGCAATATCGAGCGGGTCAAGCAAGTCCCGCAGTCCGTCGCGGCTTGCCGGGATGGCTCTGCCCTTCCACCAATCCTTGATGGAGGTGTAATCCACGCCATTCCTTCCGACCGTGCCCACGGGCAAATGCGCCTCGCTATACAGCTTTCCGAACGCCCTGATAACGCCCGTGCTGTCGAGCTCTACTTCGATTACGTCAACATCCTTATGCCTTAAAACAAACTTTTTGCTTGTTTCGCTGAAATCCCCGATCCATTCGATAAACGCCGCCGATTGCGGTGACTTTATCCTTTTGGCTAATTCAATCAACCATTTCCCGCTCAGAACATCGGTGTTGTACAACTTGCCGTCGGCGGAACGCATTTTCAGTTGACTACAATTTGTAGTCAACTCACTTGACTCAGCTTTTAGACGTGCTTTCAATACGCTCCAATACTTGCGCGGATCAGCCGGATCGGCAAGCGCAGCCACAACGTCAACTACGGAAAAGAACCACTCCCTGAATCCTTGGTGGAATTCCGCCCTTATGGGCTTTCCGTTGAATAGGTTATTTGAACTAATAACTTTTGGCATTTTATTACTCGTCCTCGACGGATTATATTTTATCACATTTTTTTTCCAATGTCCACGCTTTAAATCATAAAATCTGCCTTCTATCCCCTTCTATCCCTCATCTTCAAGTTTCTTAGGAAACTGAAAATGCGGACTGTCGGGAAAAATCGGCCATATTCCGATTAGATTACCTTCCGTGTAGATGTGGAATTCCGGCAATATGTCTACCTTAGTCGGTGTTCTATAAAACTCCCCGACGAGCGGAAACAGTGCCAAAACAAATTTGTCTACCGCCGCCTTAACCTGCGGTTCTACTTCCTTTGGCTCCGCATCTCCGCCAATTTTTTCGTCAGCTCTTAATTTGCGTTGGAACGCAAGACAGGCGTATTGTGCCATAGTCATGCCTTGCTTTGCCGCTTCGGCTTTTATTTTACCATGAAGAGTCTGCTCTAACTTAATATTCAACGTTGCCTTCCCCATAATTTTCACCTAAACTCCCGATTAGAAGAACTGCAGCCATCGACATCTCGGCCATTTGAAAAGTTGCGCGGGCTGTCTTCACCTTGCATCTTTTGAGTCAGCTCCAGCAAGTATTTTGCCGTAGCTTCTTCGTCATACTCGTTCATCCATACATAATCTCTCGTTTCAGTACTGTTTGTACCAAGCCACCGAGCAACTTGAGGATAGGATTTTATGCCGCTTGTTTCTTGAAATAAAAAGCGCCATCCCCCGCTCGCCTTATCTAAATGCTCCATTCGTTCATGAGCCTTCGGCTGTTTCAATACTGCGTAATAATTTGTTCTCATTTTGTGTTGTTCTCCTCGGTTTTTGTGTTGCTACTCTATACGACGCGTATACCCGCGCTCCGTATATAGATTCATAAGCCGTTGCTTTAGATCCATCCAACTTTCGTAATCGCAGGCACCGTCCTTGGACAGCCAAGTCATTCTGTTTCTCTCGTACTCAATCAAATCACGCAAAAGAACGATCGTCCATCTCTCGTCTAGTAGTGCGAAATTGGCCATAATTACCCTGGGGATTAACGTCGTGGCATACGTCTGTCGTCCAAGCCCATATCGCAGAGCTGCGCAGAACACGAATGCGAGATCGTCTATATTTGCTTTAACTTCTAACGCCACTTTTGCGTCCTCCATTTTGGCATACACAGATATTTTATCGCTGATTCTGTTGGCAACTATTCAGCAATAGTGTATGTTTTATTGTCTTTTTTGCAACAGTTTTCAAACCGCCACCAAAACCGCCGCTCAAACGCCAAATGGCGGTTTGAAAATTTGACGATTCGCCACACCACACACTTTTTGGTGCTCGGGTGTATGATTTACACCTTTCCGGCTCAATTGTCAAGGATTTTTTTGCATATTTCTAAGAAAAAATAATAATTTTTTCTGTCTGCCGAAACTGCACCAACATATGTACAGCCCCAATAGATGATTTTTCGCGCTTTACTCTAACTCACGCCTTAATGCAAAATCGATCTTAATCTTCTTTTTTTTCAGCATCCAGATGTAAATTATCAGCGTCGGGATAAAGTCCAGCGTCATTCCGATGCCAAACATCATAGAAATGCTGAGCAAAGTGGGCACAAATACGCCGGTCATATATAAAATAAACATCAACCCGTAATAGCATACGTCGATACAGATGGACTGAATCAGCATGTACTTTGTTTTTCCTAAACCATAAAAAGTGCTGTCAAGTATGCAACTGTTAAATAAAAACGTCAGATAGAAACCCGTCTGAATCAGCACAATAAAAAACACCGTGTTATATTCGTCCACATTCATAACATACTGCAAAAACGGCTTCCATAGCGGAATCGTCGCCAACCAAGCAACCGCAAAAATTGCCGTTAGTGTAATGTAGCCGAATGTCTTATCCCTTATATTGTTTTCGTTTTCACCGATTTCTTTTTTAACAAGGTCGGCAAGCGCAAGTCCGGGCAGCAACAGCCAGCCCCATATAAAATTGTTGGCGACCCAATAGTTACCCTGCTCCGCGACCACATTAACCATGCGGATAATCATTATCATAAAAGCAAAGTTTCGCAAAAAGGATTCTATCCCAGAATACTTGCCGATGTGAAACCACTCTTTCATCCACCTAAACGACAATCTTTCTTTATTCAAAATTCTGATGCCTTCTCTTTTGAGCAGCAGAATTGCAACAACGACCAAAATCAGATTAACCGTGATGTTGGTAATAGCTATACCGTTAACGCCCATTTTTGCGGAAAAGGGCAATCCGCTGATTAGAAAAGTGTCCAACAGAATGGATAGAACCATTTGAATCCCCAAGGCTAAGTACATATACTTGTCTTTTTTTATCGTGATAAGTATAAGCACCATAAAGCGCCAAAGCGTCGAGAACAGTGCTGCGACCGTTTCCAACCTTATGTAGCTTACTGTTGCATCAACTAAAGCATCGTCTTGCGCCATCGCTAATACCAACGGCCTGGCAAGTGAAACAATCAAAACCGCCATCACTAAATAGACCGAGCCGGTAATAATCAAACCGCTTTTTGCTTTGTTCTCTAATTCCTTTTTGTCTTTAAGTGATTTTCCTAAAATGAAAAACAACGGCAGAATTAACGCCTCTTGGATAATCTCATAAAACAGATTTACCCATGATAATTGGCTTGCGATATTAAAACCCCAATCTCCGGGCATATCGCCTATAAAGAATATGCGGACGGTGGTGTAAATGGTCGGCAACAGCATCATTGCCGCAATCGCGCCCCATAACCTGAAATTGACGGTTTTTAGCGCACGAAAAATCCTCATAGTGTAAGTCCTCCATTGATTCAAAATTCGAAACAACGCGGGACGGGACAAACCCGCCCCGCGTTGCATAGCACTATGTGCGCTTTTTACTGTATTTAACGGTCAAAAGCCCAAATAGTCCGGAACACGTCAAATACCGCGCAAGCGGTACCAGCCTAACCGTAAGCTGTAAGACTACCAGTGCTATTCCTTGTCTTCGTCTTTGCCTTGATACTCATCGTTATTGGGATTCAACTGGTTTGCGTGATTATCCAAATCGTCCTGATAAGCGTCGTTATTAGGATTGTGTTGGTTTGCATAATCGTCCAGCTGTTCCTGCGTATGAGTATAACTGCTAACTCCTTTCCCCATTGATAAGGCACCTCCTCTTAAGATTCAAATAAAAAACCGCTCTCATTAGCAATGAAAGCGGTCGAAAAATAGCGCGTAAAAACGCTGTTGCTCGTACAGCTTTCATTATACCGCTTACGCGGTAACGACCGTTAAGTCGCTAGGAGCGCAACACTCCTATCACTAATGAAAACAAATCCCTTATTTGTATACATAATAGCACTAACAACTCTGTTTGTAAAGCGTTTCGCCTAACAGGCAATGCTCTTATTTTGTTCCGTCAATCTCATCTACCAATTTCTGCAGAACGATTCTGCAGAAATTTCACTCAAAGCACAACAGTTCCTTATTACTGCCAATTTTGGCAGTAATGGCATTAATGCGTGCATACATTCTCAAAAGTGCAAGCACCACATGCTCTTTTGTAAAATCAGTGTCCTCACAACTTTTTGCAGCCGAGAACTGCAATTTTACTGCAGGATAAACTGCAGGATAAAACGCACAAAAACTCCCTGCACTAAAGCAAAAAGCCCCGCTGGCCGGATTCCTTTCCGAACAGCGAGGCTCTTTTATTAAATTGTGTTTTTTGTTAAAAGGTTGTTAAGGATTTCTGCGGCCTGCTCATCGCTCTCTTGGATGAAGTGCGAATAGCGATTGAGGGTCTGCGTCGAACGGCTATGACCGGCGCGCGCGGAGACAGTCTTGAGCGGAACCCCGGCGATAAGCTGAAGCGTGATGTTCGTATGACGCAGCGAATGCAGCGTGTAGTGTTCAAGACCGGCCTTATCCAAAATTTTACGAAACCATCTGCCAATGGTACTGGGATTTATCGGGCTGCCGTTTTCTTGGCAGAACAGCCTGTCGGAAGAAACCCACCTATCGCCATACTGCTCCTGTTGCGTTAGCATCCACTCCCTGTACTCCTTGAGAACCTCCGTCAAACTGCTGGGTATCGCCAAGTTGCGCTTTGATGCTCTGCTTTTCGTTTTTTTCGTTATAATCCCATAGTCGGCAAAATACAGCGAAGCCCGAACAATCATCATGCGATTCCGGTTAAAGTCTATATCGCGCCATTCAAGGCCGCAAAGCTCGCTTCGGCGAAGTCCCATAAACAGCAGTATCAAAAGCGCCGTTTTCTTGCGAATATCCGGTTCGTCAATCAAAAAATCAAAGAAGTGTCTCGCCTTGTCATTGTCGAAGCAGTCAATCTCAGTTTCTTCAGACTTAACCGGCAAAATATAATCCGACGAAGCGTAATTATCGTCGACCAGCCGCTGCCGCTTTGCCATACCCAGAATCGTGCGAATCGTCTGGCGGTACTTTGAAATCGTCTCTTTGGCCAGCGGGCGGTCATCGATTACCTTTTCGAATAGCTCCGAGAACCTTTTTCCGACGGCCTTTGCTATAAGCTCCGCGTTTTTTAATGTGATGTTGCTTCCGTTCCTTGCACTTAACGCTGTTCTGCTCGAGATGCCGCTTCGCTTGCCAAGCCTGACCGCAGAGATTTTATTTTCAGTCATGAACTCTGCCAAGCCCGTAGGCTTTGCGCGCATGGTTTGCCGCTTGCGCTTTTTGAGCGAATCCAAGTACCTCTGGATAATCGACGGCGTCAATTCGGTCAACGTATAGTGACCGATGACAGCGTTTATCTCCGTAAGGCTTCTTTTTGACCGAACAAGGTGTGCGAGCGAATTATTTTCCGCGCATGTTTCCAGCCAACGCTGCGAATATTCTGAAAAACGAATATTGCGATCGTCTAAATTATCGGAAACCCGCAGCTTTTTTTCAAAGTCCAGCGCAACCTGAAGCACCTCTTTTTTCGCCTGCGCATCCGTCATTCCGCCGGGCGGCCGCCAAGTCGTCGAATAAGTCTTTTGCTTACCCGAAAGCTGGGTTATCGGCACCTGAATGCGATATGAAACACCGCCTTTTAGTACGTTTTTAATGATTGTCGCCATAAGCTAAATCTCCCTCTTCGCCATTGACAGACACATGATAACTATTTTTCGCGCTAAGTCAAGTGATTTTCGCAAGAAGTTTTGCCGCTTAAAAAATTTATCAGCGAATCGAGGTCGACTAAAAACCGATTACCGGTGCAAAAATTCCGAATCAGGTTTTGTTTACAAAGCGATCGGATATAAAAAATTGTAATAGCCGTCTCCGGATCCTCTTTTTTGAAGTGCCTATACGCCTCATTGATCGTGCGCATCCTGACCATGGTCTTCCCCCTTTCCGCGCGGATCCTTCGGCGCACCCATTTGCTTAAATACTTGGTGGGTGCCGGTAGCAGCGAGTCCGCTGCCGGTGCCTATAAGTAGGGCGGTGAAAAGGTTCTCCGTCGGCACGATGTCCGGCACGGCGTAAAACCCGATGACGGCCAAGATCGCACCTAAAATCGCGGCAATCAGCGGCAGGCGGGTCAGCACCTTTTCGTTGCCCTTCGTCTCTCGCTTTAAGAGCGAGATGAGCGTGTAGACGACCGTCACAATGACGGGAACGACTACAAAGTCAAACGTGTTCATAAATTTTTGTCTCCTTTTTTTCGGCCTTGCGACCGTTAGTGTACCTGATGATTTTTTGGTTAAAATGCGCCGCGTGTTGCCCACGGTGCGCGATTGGCGGTAGTGGCGGACAATGCGATTACTTG
>WQYM01000135.1 GCA_009781235.1 Bacillota bacterium | reverse complement strand
GTTTGGCACCTCGATGTCGGCTCGTCACATCCTGGGGCTGTAGCAGGTCCCAAGGGTTCGGCTGTTCGCCGATTAAAGTGGCACGCGAGCTGGGTTCAGAACGTCGCGAGACAGTTCGGTCCCTATCCATCGTGGGCGTAGGATATTTGAGAGGCTTTGCTCCTAGTACGAGAGGACCGGAGTGAACGCACCTACCGTGCACCTGTTGTCGCGCCAGCGGCATGGCAGGGTAGCGGCGTGCGGACGGGATAAACGCTGAAAGCATCTAAGCGTGAAACCTTCCTCAAGATAAGATATCCCATATCGAAAGATAGTAAGACTCCTGAGAGACCATCAGGTTGATAGGCCGGAGGTGTAAGCGCAGCAATGCGTTCAGCTGACCGGTACTAATAAGTCGAGGGCTTAGTCGCATCAAAAGACGATAAAATGACCCTTAAAAAACGCTGATTTTGCAAAACCCGTAGGGGTCGCACTCCGTGCGACCCGCAGGTTAGCGCAAAAGTCGGCCAGTCTTAAAAACACGATACAACCATAAGACAAATAAATAACGGAGCGTTTTCCGTTTCTCAAAAATTGGTATGCGGCATTTATGTGTGAGCAATCAAAAAACCTTCCCGGATTTCTCGGGAAGGTTTTTTGATTGCGGGTTTATTAAAGAGCGATAGCGTGATTGTCGATTTTCCGTAGGGGTCGCACACCATGCGACTCGCCTTGACCGGATCACATAAGCGGCAGATGTTGCCGCTTTCCCGTAGGGGTCGCCGTCTTCGGCGACCCGCGTTTTCTAGTTTCTAATATCGTCTATGACGCCTTGAATACGGGCGATTTGGCTATCTGTCAGTCCGGTTATGTCGAGCGTACGTTTGTCGGCAAGTTCCAGCAAATAATCCGTACTCACGGAAAAAAGTTTTGCTAACTTTATCAGCATGTCAATAGAGGGCAAGATATAGCCGTTTTCCCAGTTGGAAACGCATTGCTTACTCACGCTGACTTTTTCGGCTAATACGACTTGGCTTATGCCGTATGCCGTCCGCAACTCTTTTATTTTGTCGCCAACCATAAATACCTCGCGTCAATTATTACTATACAAGTATATCAAAATACTTGACAGCAATAAAATACAAAAGTATACTGATAATTGACTGATTGCTAAAAATGCAATGAGTAAAGGAGTATGCAAAAAATGAAGGAATTTAAGGTTGGTCAAACTTGGCAAGGTAAAACTTATGCCGATATGATTAACAAAGTGATGGACATAAGTTATGGGGAAGGCTATCCTAAGGCTACCGTACCGACTTCGGAGCCGGGCGTCGTCGCATGGTTTGCCTTTATAGACGGCAAAGCCCGAGGTCCAAAAAAAGATTGGCAGTGGGCGAATGCACTGTCAAAAGACGAAAGCACGATTATCGAGGAGTATGTTGGAAATGATTTTGATAATGCTAGAGAAAAGGTTGTCTCCCTGCAAGGGATTTTTCGCAAAAGGTTTTGTTTTCAGCGCGACCCCGACGGAACTGGCAATAAGTATAAATGTAAGTATATCGGATATTTTGAACTCGACAAATTTGATGAAAGAGAGTTAATTAGAATTCATAAGAGAAAGGGAAGCGGGGTATAAGCATATGGGAAAAGGAGTATCACGCATTTATGGCAATAAGTATACAAACCTGCGGGGAGTTGGCTCTGCCAAAACCGGGCTTGGCAAAGTGAGGCAGAAAAAAAGAACCGGAACAAAAAAAGTCACGAAAACTTAATCCTGTTAAGAATAAATGGGGATGACATATGGATTATATTAGCAACGGCGAAACTTTTTTGAAGTTGGAAGAGTGGGAAAAAGCAGAGAAAGCATTCAATAGTGCAATTGAAACAAATCCACAAGATTGGCATTGTTGGTTTGGTCTTGTAAAAGTTCACACAAAAAACTTGACGGACACAAAGGACAAAAGGCACTTATCCTTTGCTACTATAGTTTTGCGGGCGAATCACCGTAGCCAACTGTGATTTGCTTCGTCTTGTTGCCTAAGCTACAATAAGAGGGCGAATTGGTCTGACGTCTTATCCTTTTGGACTCGCGTCCGTAATCTAAACTGTCAGCCATCCTCTTATTGTAGCGTTCGTTTTTAGCAGGTTGAGCCAAAGCGTTCTTGTAACCAAGCAAATTGAATCGGCAATAAGGAACCGATGGGGCACCGATTGCAAAAATTCAATTTATCGGAGGAATCAACATGAATGCTGTGGGTATCGACATATCCAAGGGCAAGAGCATGATCGTGGTCATGCAGCCTTTCGGAGTAATCGTCGTTTCTCCCTACGAGGTCGCTCACACCGACAGCGAACTGGAGGCGTTGGCAATGCGCCTTAAAAGCCTAAAGGGTGAGACTAAGGCAATTATGGAGTGCACAGGCAGTTATCATTTACCTGTCGCCCGTGCGCTCCGAGACGCGGGGTTAACCGTTTGCGCGGTTCACGCTCAACTGGTTCACGGATTCGGGAACAATACCATCCGCAAAACCAAAACTGACAAAAAGGATGCGCTTAAAATCGCGGCCTACGGGCTTTCCAACTGGTTGGAATTGCCCGAATTTGTTCCGGATGGCGAAGTCAGGCAAACGCTCAAAGCCTTCAGCCGCCAGTACAACAAGTACAACAAAATCAAGACCATGCTCAAAAACAATCTCATCGCTCTGTTAGACCAAGCCTTCCCGGGTGTGAACGAATTGTTCAGCTCTTCGGCTCGAAAAAGCGACGGACACGAGAAATGGATTGACTTTACGGGCAGTTTTTGGCACGGGAAGTGTGTTTCCGGCCTGTCCGAAAAGGCTTTTACAACCGCCTATCGGAAATGGTGCGCCAAACACGGCTATAACTTCGGCGCGGCAAAGGCAAAAACAGTCTATGCTCACGCGCTCGAGCATAGCGGCATTATGCCGTTCAACGATGCTTCAAAAGCGCTTATCAAGCAAGCCGTCACTCAAATTTCGGCGGTTTCCGAAACTCTCGCGGCGGTTGCGGCAGAGATGAAACGGCTTGCCGCCTCGCTACCGGAATACCAAGTGGCAATGGGGTTTTACAGCGTCGGGGAAATTCTCGGCCCGCAACTCATCGCTGAAATCGGCGATGTTTCCCGCTTTCCAAAAAAATCTTCACTGGTACGCTTTGCGGGCTTGGAACCGGAAGAGCGCAAATCCGGAAAATTCATCGGCAAGGAAAAAATCTCGAAACAAGGCTCACCGCATTTGCGCAAAA
The DNA here is from genome assembly GCA_009781235.1 of Bacillota bacterium. Classification (GTDB taxonomy): domain Bacteria; phylum Bacillota; class Clostridia; order Christensenellales; family Pumilibacteraceae; genus WRAP01. The sequence continues at coordinate 3,804 of WQYM01000135.1, read as the reverse complement.
CATTGTTTCAAATCATGGACGGTTTGCTAAAGCACGCGCCCGCCGACAACCCGATTTTTCAATTTCTTGATAAAAAACGCGCCGAGGGAAAGAACTATTACAGCTACATGTGCGCCGGTTCGGCAAAACTCCTGCGAATCTACTATGCGCGCGTAAAGCAATTGCTCGACACCCAAAACAAAACCGCTTAATATCCCGCTAAACTTAACCTCTAAATGTGCGATTTCGACGTGCGACAGCCCGCCATGCTTTTCTATTGCCTTACACGCTTTTACTTGCCAAAACGCATCCACCATGCTATACTATCTTTGCTTTTGACCGTCGGGAGGATAGGGCAACGCTGAGGAGCGACCCGAGCGCCCGCCGGTATTTTGCAAAGGGTGACGACTTTTGTCGTTGCTCTTTTTTTGATTTAGTCACCCTTTGGAAAACCAATGCGATAAACCTAAAAAAACTTTTTGATACCCACTTAATTTTGCTTGACTTTACTTAGCAGGTTTAGACAAAGCCAAAAAAAATAGCCGATTCAGAAGGACTTGTAGCGATTGAACGGGCTTATTCTCGATATGGGGAAAGCCTTCAAAAGTATCAGCAAGAAGCGTTTCAAACAATAATCAACAAGCGACAATTCGGTAAAAAGATTGGCATTGTGGCAATTTGTGCAGTAATATTTATTTCAATTGTGTTGGTGGCCACGCTGCCTCCCAAAAGATCCACAATCACTTTTGATGCAAGAGGCGGAATCGTTTCGACCACAAGTATAAAAACACGGGGGAATGAATCTCTTAAATTGCCCTATGCGATGCATAGTGACTTTTATTGTGAGGGCTGGTATACCAGTACACAATGGAAAACTAAAATTACCGAGAACACTTACGCGAAACAAAGCCTATCGCAGAATCGGACTTTGTATGCAAGGTGGCAACAAACTAAGGATATAGTTCTCACAAGTAGCAATTGGAAGGATTTTATATATTCTGTCGACCAAGACGGTACCAAGACGCAATATATAATTCCATGGGATGGCGGAACACATGATGCTTTAAGAAAAATGGGATCAACAAAAAGTGCCTATGTCATACGGGTTTTCGTAATAAATGTGACCATGACCGGTGGTGGTGTTTCCCATCAATTTACACATACGGACATCACGCCAAGCGCGTTATTTCCACGGGGAACTTCAGTTTCTGTTTCGGGAACGGTCAAAGTTACTTTTATGGAACAAGCCGGTGGCGGATGGGCTTGGTAGCAACAAATGCAATGCCGAAACCCTGGGCAGCGGACAGTGTCAGGTGGGCAGTTTGACCCCGGAAGGCTCTTATTTAAGGCTCTCTCTTTTCAACTTCGACAGGAGTTCCCTTGCTTCCGCCGCTTCTTTCTTGGTGTATTCAATCAACTCTTTATGAGAAAAATTCTTTGTTTTCTCGTAATTGTCATATCGAATCTTATGAATATCTTCGATGGAAAACGTGTTTGTCATAATTCTTCGTCTCCTTCAAAAAACATAGTGGATGCGCGTCGATGTGGGCATCGACCCCTACGGGAGTGTATGTAACCATCCCGAATCCCGAATCCCGAATCCCGAACCCCGAATCCCGAATCCCGAACCGCGAATCCCGAACCTACCCCCTAACCACGGGCATAATTTCTTTAATCCGTTGCTCCAGCAGCGCGCGCTCGTCGGTTTTGATTTTGCGTATGTAGGTTAATAATAACTCCGCCAAAGGCTTTGGCATCTGAATGCGGGCGGGATTTTTCTTTAACAGGTCGGCAAAAACGCGTTCCACGATGCTTTTTAAGGTCTTGCCGTAGTGCGTTTTTTCGTTCTTTAGGACGCACTTTAAAATATCCTCCGAAGGAAGTAATTTTAGCGAAATTAATAGGTCCGATAGCATCGTCAGCGAATTTTCCGTGCAGGCTTTTTTGCTGTGCTGTAAAACGGCGCGGCGCAAAACCGGGATTTCGGTGGCCGCCTTGATGCACTTGGAGCTTGCGCGGGCGTAAAATTGGTTAAAAAAGTCAAAGCAAACGGCATCGGCAAGCTTTTCGTTGTTTGCGAACTTTTCCTCGCGCGTTGTCGCCATATATTCCCAAATGTCGACGGCAGCCGCGTAATCTAGGTCGAGTAAATTCCGCACGGCCTTGGCGCACCCTATTTTATCGCTTTCGATGTCGATTCTCAAAAAGGCCTCGAACAGCTCAAAGTACCGTAATCCTTTCGCGTTTAACATGGGGAAACCTCCGGTTTAATACCTTTTATATTTCATAATTTATATTTTATATTTTTATTGTAGCAGCTTAATCGTAGTATAACAGATTAACTCTGCCTCGACAATGAAATGCATAGGGGAAAAATAAAAAAGATGCAAAAAAAATTGACAGAACGGAGGGATTGGGTGTATAATTATCATATATGAAAAAGATTTTATGCAAATGCATCGTTATTGCGCTTGCCTTAGCGCTGGTACTCTCGTTTTCCGGATGCCTTACGCGTTCGTCGCGGTCGTCCGGCACCAAACAGCCTTCCGACATCGAAAGCCCTGCGCGCTCTGCGGCGGCGCAAGCGTTTATTGATGCCGTGGACTCCCTGCCGTCGGAATCGAACGTCACTTTAGCACACAAGTCGTCCGTTCAAGCCGCCAAAGCGCTGTACGACGCGTTGAGCGTAAAGGATAGAGGCGACGACTACGTGGCTAAAGCCTATACGAAGCTCGCCGTGTTGACGGCCCGGCTCGCCGCGCTGGAGGCGTTTGGCGATCCGTCCGTGGGACAAAGCGCGGAGGAGTACGCCTTAAAACGCTTGGTGGTCAAAAGCGTTTTGGGCGATACGGCAATCACCGTTGCCGACATGTCCGCCGCGGATAAGGCATTATACGACAGCGTGATTACAATGTACGGGGGTAAAGTAACCGTAAAACCCGATACGATTGAGTTTTCGGGCACGGTGACGGCGCTGTATAACCCGGCAAAGTATGCGTTAATCGGCGTAAACGTCGTATTTGAGAGCGCGGCGGTTTCGGCCGTTTTTAACGAGGCTAGGCTTGCCGGCGGCGTGTTTTCGTTCGGGGTCTCTCAAGCCGGTACCGGGTTTGTTTTTGAGTACGAAAGCGGCGGGTCTGATACGCAGCCGCCGGATACCTCCGTCTCGCCGGTCGTTTCCGTAAGCTTGAGCACGGTCGTACAGTCGCTTACCGTCGGCCATACTTTTACGCTCACGGCGACATTGCATCGCCAAGACGGCACGACCGCCACCGCAGCGGCGGGGCAAATCACGTGGATATCGAGCGACGCAACCGTCGCGACGTTTTCCGCCTCGGGCGTTGCCTCGGGTATCGTTACGGGCATAAAAGCCGGCACCGCAGTCGTTAGTGCCGCGCTTTCGAACAATTTTACCGTCGCCGCCAACTGTATTGTTACCGTTACGGCGCCCGCGCCGATTCCCTCGACGGCAATCTCCACGCTGGCGGGCTTGCGCGCACTTTCCGTCAATAAGTCAAGCGCGATTACCGGCAGCTACCATCTTACCGCCGATATCAACGCCACATCCGCCCAGTGGGAAACCTTAGGGGATTTGGCGGGCACGTTTGACGGGCGCGGCTATTCGATTACGATTATGCGCACTCAGCTGCTCCCCGAGCCGATTGCGTCCACGACGATTTACGGCAATTGCGGTATTTTTAGAAACGTTCTTCCGGGCGCCGTCGTCAAGAATCTGGCGGTAAAAGGGTCGGGAACCGTTACGTACCAAAGCTGGTCGGGCGCAATCTGCCAGCAAAATGCGGGCACGATTTCAAACTGCTATGC
>WQYM01000134.1 GCA_009781235.1 Bacillota bacterium | reverse complement strand
TCTCCACGTTCTCGCGCTCAGTCGCCAATGCAACACTTACTTCTTCAATTTGTTCAACCGTATATCTTAACATAACTCAAGTATAACACAAAATTTTTAAATTAGCAACGGAATAGTATTATTCGAATATGATATTCGGGATACTCCTTTTTTTTCGGACGGCTATTGCCTGCTTAAGTTAACTAACCCGCAAGGATCCCTATTCTATACGGTAATCGACAAGACCGGAAAGGTGATGTTCGAACCGAAAGCGGATATAGGTATTACCGAGATTAACTGCGGCATGATGGTAAGCTATAAAGATACGGATAATTCCTCCGTCATCATGGACGCGTCCGGTAAAATTATAGCCGAACTGACGGAAACTAAAGTGTCGCCGTATAGCGATAACACGGCGTTGGTCAAGGAATCCGGTAAAGCACTCTATTACATTGATAAATTGGGGAAAAAGCTATTTTAATTAATTCATAGTCTTGATACGATATTACGCATAAATATTTGTTGCAAACTGGTTTTTGCGCAGTCTGCCGTCTCCGCTTGTTCGTCCCTGCGTGTTCAATAGCAGCGGGGAGGCGACAAGAAATGAGTAAAATGGGACAGGAACTTATCGAATCTCTTAACGAGGCGCTGGCGCACGCAGAAAGGAAAACCCGACTTCGCACCAGGACGTTAGAGATCCCCGACGTTAAAGTATTTACATCCGGCGAGATTAAAGAATTGCGCCAAAGCCTTGGCTTCAGCCAAGCTGTTTTTGCAAGCACTTTGGGCGTTTCCGGTAGAACGGTCGAGGAGTGGGAGCGCGGCAAAAATACCCCTAGCGGGTCATCCAACCGCCTGCTAGAGCTCATTCAAAAATCGCCCGACACGATACGCTACATTTGGTCTTGGTTGTCAAGGGGGACGCAGGCTGATGCAGGCCATCCCAACGGGAAAACTACTTTGGCAACGTAACGGTAAACGTGCTGCCCTCGCCGATCGAACTCTCTACCGTAATGGTGCCGCCGCATAATTTTACAATGCGCGCTGCAATAGATAAGCCCAAGCCGTGCCCTTCTCCGGTGTGGGAAGTGTCGCCTTGATAATACCGCTCAAAAACATGCGCCCGTACTTCCTTACTCATGCCGATGCCCGTGTCCGCGAAGGTTATTATCACACAGTCTTCGGCATCCGCAAGCGCAATGTGAATGTCGCCGTTTTTAGGCGTAAACTTTATGGCGTTAGAGAGCAGGTTTTGCCACAGGCTTTCCATCAAATTCGCGTTGCCGTTATAAATAACATCGGCCAATTCGGCCGAAAGATTGATGTTTTTATCCGACCACGCCGTTTCCATGGCGATAGCGATTTCTTGTATTTGGCGCCCGATATTATACGGTTGGCGGTCGTGGATGATTTCCTGCGCGTCGATTTTGCTTAGCGTTAAATTGTCTTGCGAGAGCCTTGCCAGCCGCTCGGACTCACTAACGATAATTTCTAAATATTTTCTGCGCTTATCCTCGGGCAATTCCTCGTCGAGCAGCAGCCGCGCAAAGCCGCTGATGCTGGCTACGGGCGTCTTTAATTCGTGTGAGAAGCCGTCCACGATTTCGGTCCGCAAGCGTTGCATTCCCGCGATTTCGTCGGCCATTTTATTAAAGTCGGAATAAATCCCCGCAAAAGCCCCTGCGCCGGCGGTAGGGATGTGTACGCCGGTTTGGCCGTTTGCCACCGCGTTGATGGCATCGGATAACGCGTTAAAATGCTTGTACACAAACTTTGCAATCAAAATCGTCACGGGAACGGCAATCACGCCCATGACGGGGATCATGTAGACCATCCACAGGGGATTATAGGTATCGCTGCTTTCGCCCGCGGCATTGGCGATATATGCGATCAGCCCGAACGCAAAAACGCCGCCGACGGCGATAATGCCGGCTAAAATTGCAAGCCAAACGTTAATGCGCTTTGCCGCTGCGCTGTTTGTTTTTCGCTTAACTGTATTTTTTTGCTTCATATGCTCTCCATGTTTTTAACGAAAAACGAAAAACGAAAAACGAAAAACGTCGGGTGAAACGGCGTATTCGAATACAAAAATAGCCGTTTGGAACAAAAGAAAGAATATTTTGAACTTATATACACTTATCCTTCGTTTTTCATTTTTCATTTTTCGTTACAAAGCCGTATGCAATACGGCTTTGTACCCCAAGCCGCGAATTGTCACGATTTCAAATTCGCTTATGTGCTCAAATTTATTCCTAAGCCGGTTGACGTGCGAGCGGATGGTCGTTTCGCCGCTCGGGCAATCGTAGCCCCAAATATCGTTTAACAGCTTATCGTGCGAAAACAATTTATTGGGGTACGACAACAATTTGAACGTCAAATCAAATTCCTTGCGCGTCAGCTCTATCGGATTCCCGTCGTAGGCCGCCTCAAAGGTGGTGGCGTTTAAACGGAATTTGCCCAATTTGATTTCCTTGTCCGCCGCGATTTTTGACCGCCGCAGCAGCGCGTCGATGCGCCAGGTAAGCTCGTCAAAGTTGATAGGCTTTACCATATAATCATCCGCGCCGACCGAGAACCCGTCCTTTTTATCGTCAAAGCCTTGTTTTGCCGTCGCCATGATTACGGGCATTTGCAGGCCTAAGTTGCGAAGAGTACGCACAAAGTCATAGCCGCTGCCGCCCGGCATCATGATATCCGAAACAATCAAATCGACCTGCACGGTTTCGATGATGTTTAAAGCCGCTTTGCTATTGGGGGCGCCTATGACGGTAAACTTTTTTTCAAGCTTTGCACTCATAAGCTCTCGCATGCTTTCGTCGTCCTCGACGATTAAAATGATTGCCATATCCGTACCTCTATGGGGGAATTGTAACAGGCGAATCTAAAATCAACGTAAACTTTTTACGAAAATCTTGACTGCCTGCCTCCTATTATACATTTATTTTACAAAGATGACAAGGGAAATAAAAGGTAGTAATCTATCGCTTGACACGGCGCGGCGCTTTGCATTATTATGGGGGTAGGGTAATGCAAAGTTGGAGCTCACCGAAAAACTGCATCATAAGCTAAAAGACCTGCCGGACAAGCCGGGGGTGTATATTATGCGCGGGGTGTCCGGGGAGATTATCTATATCGGCAAGGCCGTGGTGCTTAAAAACCGTGTGCGCCAATACTTTTTTAATACCCAAAAAGACGAAAAGGTGCGCGCGATGGTGGCGTCGGTCGCGGATTTTGACTACGTGATCACGCTTTCCGAAAAGGACGCGCTCTCGCTTGAGGCAAATTTAGTACGCAAGCACAAGCCGCGCTACAACATCCTCTTAAAGGACGACCGCCATAACCCTTACATCCGCATTGATTTAAAAGAAAAATTCCCGTGCATCGAGATTACGCGCCGCATCCGCAGCGACGGCGCGCGGTATTTCGGGCCGTACTTTTTCGGGGTGCGCGTCGCGGAGGTCGTCGACGTGTTAAAGTCCGCCTACCGCGTGCGCTGCTGCGAGCGGCGGCTCTCCCGCAACAAGCGCGAATGCTTAAATTATCACATCAATTTGTGCTTGGCGCCATGCCAAAACAAGGTGAGCGAGGACGAATACCGCGAGGCGGTGCAAAAGGCCGTGGCGTTTTTGTCGGGCAAGGACGGCGACGCCGAAAAGTTGATTGCCCAAAAGATGGCGGTTGCTGCCGAGACGGAGGAATTCGAGCGTGCCATCCGCTACCGTCAGCAGCTCCAAATGCTAAAAACCTTTAAAAGCCGCGCGCTGAGCGAGCTGCGCCACGACCGGGATTTAGACGCGGTGTCGTTTGTTTTAGACGGCGCCCGGGGCGCGGCGGCCGTCGTCATCGTGCGCGGCGGAAAGCTCATGGGGGCGCTCAAATTTAATTTGGACGAGGCGTCGGTGTTTGGCCCGGACGGCGCAACGCAATTTTTATCGCAGTATTACGCCGGGTCCAACGCGACGGTCCCGCCGGAGATATTGCTTGCGGGGGAGTTCGACGCGTCCGCCTTAGAGGAGTACCTTTTAAGCCTTACGGGCAAAAAAACGAGCGTCGTTTTTCCTAAAATCGGCATCAAGAAAAAGATTTTGGACATGGCGGAGGAAAACGCGCGCGACTTTTTAGATAAATCACTCGATAAAAACCGTCTTGAACACGAGATGTGCGAGGGGGCGTGCGAGCGATTGGCGGCGATATTAGGGATTAGGGGTCAGGAATTAGCGAATAGCGAAGAGCGAATAGCGAATAGCGAAGGATGGGAGGAGCGTGAGATTACAAATTACAAATTTCAAATTACAAATTCGGATGGAAATTACGAATCAACCTTGTCCGACACCCCAAAAAATTTGCTCACCATCCCCCATCCCCCCTCAGCCGAGCGAGACGAAGCTAGAGCGAACGCCACGCCAGTATCCCCCATCTCCCATCCCCTAATCCCTACCCCCTACCCCCTACCCCCTAAGCTGCGGCGCATCGAGTGTTACGACATCTCGCACCTTTCCGGCACCGACCAGGTGGCAAGCGGCGTCACCTTTATCGCGGGGCGCCCGGAAAAGTCCGAATACCGCCGTTATAAGATAAAGACCGTTACGGGCGCGGACGATTACCGGTGCTTGGCCGAGGTGATAGGGAGACGGTTTAGGGGGCAGGGATTAGGGGTCAGGGGTCAGGAATTAGCGAATAGCGAAGAGCGAATAGCGAATAGCGAAGGATGGGAAGAGCGTGAAATTACAAATTACAAATTACAAATTACAAACTTGGATGGAGATTGCGAATCATCCTTGTCCGACATCCCCGCCAATCTGACGCGGGATACGGCTCTGCCCGGGGACGGGTACGGCGACACGGGTTACGACTCTGCCGGGGACGGGTACGGTGACACGGGTTACGGCTCTGCCGGGGACGGGTACGGTGACACGGGTTACGGCTCTGCCGGGGACGGGTGCGGCGGCACGGGTTACGGCTCTGCCGGGGACGGGTACGGTGACACGAGCGTGCAGCGCGAAGTGCCCCGAAGGGGTTTCGGAAACTTGCTTTCCGAAATCAACGTCCCTGTCCCCCCGACACCTCCCCCCGGCAACGCAAGGGCAGTCTCTTTGCCCCGTCCACTTGACAACCTCTACCCCTTAATCCCTAATCTTCCCGACCTCATCGTTATCGACGGGGGCAAGGGGCAGCTTGCCAGCGCCCACGCGGCGATGAAAGAGGCGGGCTTTGCTATCCCCATGATAGCTTTGGCCGAGCGCGACGAGGAAATTTACACGCTTGGCAGCCCCGAGCCCATCCGGCTCAAAAAGGACGACCCTGCGTTAAAACTCCTGCAGCGCATCCGCGACGAGGCGCACCGCTTTGCCATAACCTACAACCGTACCCTGCGGCAAAGGCGGGTGGGCTCAAGTTTAGAAAAAATTCCCGGCGTCGGCCCTAAAAAGCGGCAAATCCTTTTAAAGGCGTTTGGCTCCGTGCGCGCTGTCGAGTCCGCCGGCCTTGAAACGCTTTCGGCGGTGGAGGGGATTGATAGAAGGACGGCAGAGGCCGTTGCTGCGTTTTTTAGGGACAAAGCGAATAGCGTATGACGGAGGTTTTGTCAGATAAAGCGAATAGCGAATAGCTAATAGCGAATAGCGGTGGATGATTGTCTGATGAGTACAATCAAATCGCTTGGAACAAAAGAAAGAATCACTTTGTTCACTACCGCACTTATCCATCGCTATTCGTTATTCACTATTCGCTATTCGTTGTATGACGATATCATTGACAAAAGAGCCGTTAATAGAGTATACTACCCCCTATGAAGTACAAGCTTTTGGTTTCGGATTTTGACGGGACGCTGACCGACTCGCGCGGCAACGTTCCCAAAGAAAACATTGACGCTATCCGCGCTTTTTGCAAGGCGGGCGGTATTTTTACGCTCTCCACCGGCAGGATGCGCCAATCCATCGAGAAAAAGCTGGGTACACTTGGGCTTAGCGGGCAAAGCATTCCGCTGATTAGCTACCAAGGCGCGCTGATAACCGACATCGCGACGGGGGAGCGGCTGCATTCGGTGCCGATGGATCCCTCCGTTGTGCGCAGAATTTTAAGGTATTGCAAGGCGGAAGGGCTCCATTGCCAAATATATTCGTTCGACGCGCTGTATGTGAATGAATACAGCGGCAAGGCGCGGGCGTACGCGGAGTACGTCAACGTTGTCGAATGCACTTATGCGGTCGGGGAGTTGGAAAGCTACCTTGACAGCCACCCCGAGCTGCCGATCAGTAAGGTTTTGATTATCGACGAGCCGGAAAACATTGAGGAATCGGAGCGCCGCATCAACGCGCATTTTGCAGGCGAGGCCGTGTTTAGCCGCGCTGCGGGTGCGCTGACCGAATGCGTCTCGCCCCGCGCCGGAAAGGGTGCCGCCGTAAGGTGGCTGGCGGAGTTTAAGGGGATTCCGATCGAAGCGGTTGCCGCCATCGGGGACGCGGGCAACGACGCGTCGATGATTGCCGCGGCGGGTTTGGGGATTGCTATGGCAGGTGCGCCGGACAGCCTAAAGCGTATCGCAGGCTATGTGACGGACGGGTGCGACGAGGGCGGGTTTAAAAAGGCGGTGTATTTAATGATAAAAGATAAAAGATAAATGATAAATGATCATTCATCATTAATTCCGTCGGAATACTTTCCGGGTTTTTGGTTATCATTCTCTCATGCGTAAAAATACCATGAGTATCGAAGAGGCCAAGCGCCATATCCAAGCCCTACAGGGCGCCCCGCTCAAAATTTCCGTCAATAAGGGAAGAAAAAAAGTGATACGTTACGTCGGGCAAATTGCGGACGTATACCCGTCGGTGTTTACCCTGCAAATTTCCGATGACCAAAACATCAACATGCTGTCCTGCAGCTATTCGGACGTCATCTGCGGCGACATTGAGCTGGTAGTTGTCAGCTAGGAGTTAGTGATAAATGATAAATGATAAATGATACTATTTTGCTTCAGGATGGTTAATTACCGAGCGTATTCTGAAAGGAAGAAAGCATGACTTCCTCATTCCGTCGTCCTGAGCGAGGCCTCCGTTATTCATGCATGCCTCGAATATTGTGGCCGAGTCGAAGGATCTCAACCTCTTGAAGTCGCGTTT
>WQYM01000133.1 GCA_009781235.1 Bacillota bacterium | reverse complement strand
TTCCGCCTGTTCAAAAGAGGTAAACAAGCGTGCTTTTTGCTCTGCCGAGATGCCGATGCCCGTGTCCTCGACGCTGATTTGCAGGAGGCACATGCAATTTTCTTCCGACAAAAGCCTGCAGTCGAGACGTATTGAGCCTTCTTCCGGCGTGAATTTTACGGCGTTAGAAAGGAGGTTGGTGACGACCTGAGCCAGCCTTTGGTCGTCGCCTACCAGCATTTGCGGCATGTTTTGGTCGATGTGGATATAAAACCTTTGCCGCCGCCCGTCTACGCGCAAATTAATGACGTCGGCAACCTTTTGCAGCATTTTCTCAAAGTTAAAGCTTGCCACAGACAATTCAAACTTCTCCGCCTCAATTTTAGACATATCAAGGATGTCGTTTATGATGCCCAAAAGATGCTTGGACGCTACGTCAATTTTTTGGAGCGCGTCGTCCTTTTTATGAAGGTCGTTTGAGAGCTTGCCGATGGCGGTCATGCCGATAATGGCGTTCATCGGCGTACGTATCTCGTGGCTCATCGTAGATAAAAAGGCGCTTTTTGCTTTATTGGCGGCCTCGGCCTGTATCCTTTGCCGCTCGGAATCCAGGATGATATTTTTGGTTTCGGTGATGTCCACCATGGTACCGACCACGCGTATAAGACGCCCGTTTTTATCCCGGACCGAAACTCCCGTGTCATGAAAATAGGAATATTCACCGTTCTTTTTTAGAATCCGGAATTCTATGTCGTAGGTGGCTTTTCCCGTCGTATCGAGTAAATGTGCCAAAAACGCGTCATTCACCCTCTTCCATTCGTCCGGATGCAACCGATCGCTTAAGCTTTCGAGCACATTAGGGAAATCGGTTTCGTCTCTAAAGCCCAGCAAGTGCCGGAGTTCGTTCGACCATATAAAGGCGTTGTTGGGGTTTTCAGGGTTGCCGCCTACGATTTCCATTTCCCATGGGCCTATTTTCGACACTTGAATCGCCAGATTTAATTTTGCCGCCGTGTTGCGGATTTGGGTTTCCTGATCATTGCGGTTGATGGCGTTAACCAGCATCAACGAGGTCGAACGCAGCATGTCTATCTCATCCTGGCTAAAGAACCGCTCCACTACGACGTCGTCCACACAAAAAACGCCCCAAAACTTTTCTTGATAAAAAAGCGGGATGGTGATGGTAGAGAGCAGCCCAAGCGGGCGCAGCAAATCCTGATCCTCCTGCGGAAGGCTTTTAACGGGCCCGTTTACGTTTTCACCGCGCAGAAACAATTCCATCCATCGCTTAGAGTACGGAACCGGCGTCCCCAATGGGACATCCGGTACCTTTTTGCCGGCTTCCGACAGCCAATTGTACCGCAACGTAAAGCACAGCGCGCCGTTATGCATTTCATTCGGCCAAATCTGCACGCAATCCGCGTTCAGGCTTTTTCCGATGATTTCCATACCGTCCAGCAATGTTTTTTCAAAGCTGTCTTCTTTGGATTCTGCGAGCAGCACCGACGCGACGCGGTTGATAACATCTAAGACATTGTCCCGCCGCTCGATATCTTTCAGCATCCTTTTACGTTCACTTAAGTCTACGATATACGACACCGCAACACTCTCGCCGGGGTAATCTATGCGCACAACGATAATTTCGCACGGTATCGGCTTACCGTCTATCGTTTGGAGCATCCATTCGGCTTTAGCATAGCCTTCACTAAAGGCATGTTGAAGGAGCTCGCGCGCCGCTTTCTGCGACAGCCGACCGTCCGGTTGAATTTTTGGTGAAATCGCCTGAAAGTTATCCAAAAGCTCCCGCTTTTCAGTCAGTTCAAAAAGATTGAGCGCCGTCTTGTTGCAATCAACCATTTTATGATTTTTGTTCCAAAAAAGAGTGCCGAAAGGCGTAGCGTCCAACAGGAGGCGCGCCCGCTCGTTCACCTCTTTTCGTCGGTCAACGCCTGTCCGGCGTTCTTTTTGTATTGAAGTGTCTTTCATAGGCTATTCCTCCTCAAAAATATTCCGCTCATGGGTTTAATATCAAGGACAAGGCTGTTTTCCTGGCCATGACTTTCGACGCCTTCGGTTTTATAAACGGTTTTACCCAGACCCCACCGGTGCGCATCGGAATACAAAACCGTCGTGTAAGCGCCCTTGGCGGCGCCAAAGCGATAAGCCGGCCATTCGACGCCCGCAAAATTAAACACGCACAGCATCCGCCCGCCCGCTTTATCGGCGCGCTCGTACACCAAAACGTTTTGTGTATTGTCGTCCACGACGCGCCAGGCAAAGCCGTCCCAGCCGTCCTCAATTTGCCAAAACGCCGGATACTTTTGGTACGCGGCATTGAGCGCAGCCGTGAATTTTTGCGCGTCCGCATGCGCCGGAAACTCCAGCAGCATCCAGTCGAGTTCTTTTTTATAGTCCCATTCGGAAAAAGAGGCAAATTCCGTGCCCATCATCGTTAGTTTTTTGCCGGGGTGCGAAAACATATACATAAGATAGTTGCGCCAGCCAGCAAATTTCAACGCGTAGTCGCCCGGCATCTTGTTTATGAGCGAGCCCTTGCCGTGCACGACCTCGTCGTGCGAAACGGGCAGGATGTAATTCTCCGAATAGGCATAAGTCATGGCAAACGTCAGTTTGTCGTGCGCGTAAGAGCGGAAATACGGATCGGTTTTTGCGTACGAGAGCGTATCGTTCATCCATCCCATGTTCCACTTAAAATTAAACCCAAGCCCCCCGACGTTTACGGGGCGCGTGACCAACGGCCAGGCGGTAGATTCCTCGGCAATCATCAAGGCATTCGGAAATTTAGCAAAAACCGCCGTGTTAAGCTCCTGAAAGAAGTCGATGCCGCCGATGTTTTCCTTGCCTCCGTAGCGGTTTAAGCGGAACTCCTTGCGCCCGTAGTCGTGGTACAGCATACTTGCCACCGCGTCCACCCTCAATCCGTCCGCATGATATACGTCCAGCCAAAAAAGCGCATTAGAGATTAAAAAGCTTTTTACCTCGGGGCACTCGTAATCGAAGCAGCGCGTCCCCCACTCCTTATGCTCGCGCCGCAAAGGATCTTCGGGCTCGTACAGCGGCGCCCCGTCAAATTCGTATAAACCGCTTTCGTCTTTAGGAAAGTGCCCGGGCACCCAATCCAAAATTACGCCGATACCGGCATGGTGCAATTTGTTGACCAGGTAGCAAAAATCCGCCGGCGTGCCATAGCGCGAGGTCGGGGCAAAATAGCCCGTCACCTGATAGCCCCAGCTCCCGTCAAACGGGTGTTCCGCGACGCCGATAAGCTCGAGGTGCGTGTATTTCATTTTTTTGAGGTACGGCGCGATTTCGTCGGCAAACTTGCGGTAAGAGAAAAAGTTGCCGTCGGGATACTTCCGCCACGAGCCGATGTGCGCCTCATACACATTCATAGGCCGCTCAAACGGCACGCGCTTATCCGATTGCCACGCCTCGTCGGTCCAAGCAAAGTCCGGCATGGCGTACACCTTGGAGTTGCCCCCGCCGAAGGCCTCGGCGTGGAACGCGTACGGGTCTGCCTTATACAAGCCGCGCCCGTCTTTCGTTACGATATAGTACTTATAGCCGTCGAATTCCTTAACGGGGGATACATCCGCGAGCCAAATGTCGCCGTACGGCTCCATGGGATTTGCTTTTATGTCCCAGCCGTTAAAGTCACCGACTACGGAAACGCTTTTGGCCCTGGGCGCCCATACGCAAAATTCCGCCGATGCCTCCTCCCGGTTAAAATGACAACCGAAGTATTCGTGCGCGGAGTATCCCTCGCCGTTATAAAACCGCTCTGCAAAATCATTCTTTTGTTTCATATGCCGTGTACCTCTGCGTCGCATTTTTGCTTACGCATACCTATTTACTTTATCATAACATATTTTTTAAAATATTACAAGGTATGAGCACAGATATTTTCACAAAATTTTGAAACTAAATACGGCTTGGCCGCGTACATGCGTAATTCGGATTTTTTATGAAGTTGCAAAAAATATTTGACTTCCCTTTCAAGTTGTGCTAATATCTTTTATGTTGCGTTTGTGAGCGGAGTATTCCCATCACCAATTCCTAATTCCTAACTCCTAATTCACCTTGCGGTTGTAGTTCAATGGTAGAATGGAAGCCTCAAGCTGGCCGCGTGGGGACAGAAGCCGAGCAAGGGCGAAGCCCGCAGCGAACGCCACGAAGCGAAGCGTAGTATTCCCATCACCAATTCCTAATTCCTAATTCCTAATTCCTGATTCACTTTGCGGGTGTAGTTCAATGGTAGAATTCCAGCCTTCCAAGCTGGCCGCGTGGGTCCGATTCCCATCACCCGCTCCATTCTGTCAAAGCCGCCTTTAGGCGGCTTTGACCTATCCCACAACCGTGTTCCCGTAGCTCAGTCGGATAGAGCAACAGCCTTCTAAGCTGTGGGCCGGGCGTTCGAGTCGCCCCGGGAACGCCACCAGTGTCAAAGTAGACTTATGGACTCAGTTCTTCGGCGCGTCTTTGTGATACGGCGCGGATGATGAGGGGGATAATGATTGCTTGCGCCAAAATGCCGGGCAAACCTGTGAGTACGGCGGCGTATACCGACAACGCCTTTAAGCCCGGGTTTAGCGCAAACAATAACGCAAACATCATTCCGTAACCGGCTCTGCCGGCAATCATCGCGACGGGCAGCGCGACAAAGAGCGGCGCTTTCAGTTTATTAAACAGCAGGCCGGAAACCGCGCCGTAGATCGGGAGCTCGACCAACATAATCGGCAGCATGGGGTACGGTAGCGGCATTCCCGTCAAAAGGCTCGAGAGGCTTGGGGAGAGGATGCCGCACATCGCGCCGTAAAAAGGGCCGCAAATAAGGCCGCACAGCAATACGGGGATGTGCATCGGCAAAATAATCGGACCCAACTGCGGTCCGAACACATGCGCGGTAAAGTACGGCAGCAAAACGCCCAAGGCCGTAAACATCGCCGTAAAGACCAGGCGTTTGGTATGGGTTATATGTTGCAAAAACGAAAGTCGCCGCATAATTTTAGTGCCTAAAGTTGTCACGGGGACGGTGGTGTTTGACAACTTTAACTTTAGTGTAGAAATGTGTCGCACGGGGACGGTGGTGTTTGACAACTTTAACTTTAGTGTAGAAATGTGTCGCATTGAACAAAGTTGTCAAACACCACCGTCCCCGTGACAATATTTTATCTTTTAACCCGTGCGTCGGCGTTGTAGATGCTAAAAACCTGTTGCTCGGATAAAACGTGCGCATAATCGGTTTCAAAGGTGGTGGCGAGCGCGCCGGATGCCCACGCAAACTGCGTGGCTTTTTCGATGTCCCAGCCCTGTAAAATGCCGTACAACAGGCCGCCGACAAAGCCGTCTCCCCCGCCGATGCGGTCGAGAACGGTAATCTCGCGCAACGGCACTTGCGTCCACACGCCGTTCATACACCCAATCGCGCCCCAAAGGTGAGTGTTGGCGGAAATAACCTCGCGCAGGGTGGTCGCGAACACGGACACGTTCGGATACGCTTTTTGCGTCGCCTCGATGAGCTTTATAAAATGCGCGGTTTCGATGCCCTTTCCGCCCGCCTCCGGGCCTTTGACCCCGAGGCACAGCTGGAAGTCCTCCTCGTTGCCGATTAGGATATCCGAGAGCGAGGCGACGGAGGAGAACAGCTTTGCCAGTTCTTTCTCCCTTCCCTTCCAAAAGCTGGCGCGGTAGTTTAAGTCGAAGGAAATGAGCGTACCGCTTTTTTTTGCGTACTCGGCGACCGCCAAGCACGCCTTGCCGGTGCTCTCGGACAATGCGGCGATAAGCCCGGACAGGTGCAGAATTTGCACGCCGTCGGCATCAAAAATCTGCGCTAGGTCAAAATCCTCCGCCGCAATGGTAGCGCCGACCTCGCCCGCGCGGTCATTGCAGACCACCGGGCCGCGCGCGCCGTAACCTGCGTCGGCAATATTAAACTGGTGGCGATATCCCCACGGCCCACCCTGCGGCACTTCCCTGCCCACAAATTGGATGTTGCGGGCGCGCAAATCGCGCTTGATGAACTCCGCCATCGGGCTTCCTTGCACGAACTTCGTGAGTGCGAGCACGTTTTTTCCGAGCGTCGCGGAAATTGTGGCGACGTTACTCTCCGCGCTGGTTCCCTGCAATTTAAACAGGTTTTCCGCATACGCCGGCTGGCGGTTAGCGGGCGTCATCCTTAATCCCATGCTGGTGAGGATGGCTAAATTGTGCTGTGCGTTAGGTTTTAGTTTCATGGTGTTTTACATTTTCCTTTCGTAGGGGACGCCGCCCTCAGCGTTCCGAACCATATTTGTGTTTTTCAGCGGCACGGGACGCCGAGGGCGGCGTCCCCTACGAAAGGCAATGTTGGCATCGGCATATCAATACGGCACGCCAAGCGGCACGGACACGGCAGGCCACAAGCCGTTGTTCAGATTGTTCGGGTTGTCGTTGTTGTCGTTGCCGTCGTTGTTCACGTTTCGCACGTTAGACGACGAGTAAGCCGAGCGCAACCACCAATAGCCCACAGGCCGCCGCTATATAACCTTATCTTAATTTGTGCCTTACGGCATAAACCCAAAAAAATATTTTTCGACCGCTTCCCAGGTCAACGGAGGGGGAAGTTTCCCCCTCCACCCCCTCATAAGTCGAACCCACGCCGCCATGGGCGGCTGATTACAGATTAGAAGATTCTTAGGATAAAGCGAGCGCGCAAGCGGGGCGCAAGCCGTTGAGCAGATTGTTCGGGAGAAGGCCGCCGGAACCGTTGCCGCCGATGCCCGCACTATACATACCATTCAACGAGGATGCCGAGCGCAACCACCAATCGCCCATTCTGTAATCAGAGGCAGTGTTTGAGGTTGAACCCATATAAGCGTTATTCGCTATCGCGAAATCCGTCAATACTCCTTGACGCTTCGCGTTCGTATCAAATATTTTATTATACGTTCCGCTTGCGTTAAATACCTCGTAATACGACGGTAAATATACCTTGTCCGTCGTCGCTATCCCGTCGCCTACGGTGTTGACTGTTCCCGCCGTCGTGTTGTTCGGAACCGCCACGGACGCAATCTTGCCGCGCGCGGCCGCGTCAAACGCTTCGTTATAAAAGGTTTCAT
>WQYM01000132.1 GCA_009781235.1 Bacillota bacterium | reverse complement strand
ATGAATCTCCCCGAGGCAAGACCTCGGGGTATCCCCCTCAGCTCACTGCGTTCGCAATAAGCAGACCGACGCAAGACGTCGGGGAATAAAACCCGGAGAGATTCAAAACGTCCGTCATGTAACCTTTGCCATCGGCGGCAATCAATTTCAGTTGACTGCAATTTGAAGTCAACTGACTGTGCCGCGCTTTTAGCGTGCTCCAGTTCTTCCGCGCTTGATTGTACGATGCCTGCTCGGTCAAAGCCGACAGCACATCAATCGCAGCATATAGCCATTCTGCACTCGAAGCGCTGTACGCCGCCCTTATGGGCTTGCCGTTGAATATGTTTTTAGGTGCTGTCATTATGCGACCCTCCGTTGCTACTTTTGAAAGCTGGCAAATCACTCGCCACCGCCTTTAAGCACCTTCCAAAATCCAGACTTATCGGAGCCGACGCGCGTCAATAGCCCCCTATCCCGCAACACTTTAATCGCGCGTTTGATTGTGCCGATTTCTTTCCCTATGTCGTTTGATATTTCTTCTGCGGTCAGTCTGCCGTTTCCGCAAAAAAGTTCCAGTATTGCCTGTTGCGTGGCCGACAATTTTACAGTAGCGTTTTCGGATTTTACAGTAGCGTTTTTAGGTTTTACAGTGGCGTTTTTCGCATTTACAGTATCATTTACAGTATCACTCTTGTAGCGAATGTGCATCTCACGGTTTTTTAAGATATTCTTTTCACCAAGCAAGAGGTTGCCGAAAAAGCGGTCAATGAAAATCCGGTCCGCAAATACGCCTTCCGCTACGTTCGAGGCGGCGGCGCGAACAAGCGCGTTTCTAAAATACCATGAATGCGTGGCAAAAAAATCGTTAGTTACACCCCTAAAGCCGAGGACGCGCAAATATTTAATAATAAACACGGCGGTTGTCCGGGTATTGCCCTCGCCAAAAGGGTGAATCTGCCAAATGCCGATGGTAAATTCCGCAATATGCTCCGCCATTTGCTTTTTGGTTAAGCCCTTATAACTAAACTTTTTTTCCTTATCAAAATCATAATCAAGGGCGTTTCTTAAAATTGCGGCGCTTGCGTAATGCACGGTGTCGCCGTCAAGCACCCATTCTCCCTTGGTGATATTGTACCCGCGCATCATTCCGGCGTGCGAAAACACACCCTCAAAAAGCCGCTTGTGAATTCCGACGTACTCCGCAGGGCTGAATGTGAACGTTTTTTCGGACAAGATTTCGGTGATGTGCGCGGAAACCGTGTCGGCCTCGTCTTTTCTCTCGGCACCACCCTTTGCTTCTGGTTTAGCCTCGTAATAACTGCGTAAGGATTCCTTGACCTCCGCTATGGTCAACTCACCCTCGATATGCTTTTTTGCAAGACCAATGAGGTATTCGGACGGCGTTAAACCGTCCACCTGCTGTAAACCTATGGCGATCTCCCAATTTTCGGCTTTTTCTTGTTTCCCGGGCTCGCCGAGGCGCTTGTATTCGTCAAAACTACTCATTATTGTCACCGTTCCTCATCATCATCGAATCTAATGTCATGCTTTTTGCAAAAATCATTAAACTTCCATTGGGTCAAAAAACTCGGCGCGTTGCGTCCCTGCTCCCACCGGTTGATGGTTGCAAACGAAACGCCTAACTCCCCCGCCAATTGCTCTTGACTGATAAGCAGCCTGCCTCTGACCTCGGAAACCTTTTCGCTAAATTTCATTACGGATAAACCTCACAATACAAATTATAATATATTATAACATTTGTCTATAAAAAAAACAAGCCCTTTAAGCTTGTTTTTGAAAAAAATATCTACGATGAGTTTTGGATTTTTGACCTAAATATGACCGCTCATTTTGGCAAAACCGAATGTACGGTGCTTTTGCTGTACCCGAATACTATTCCTGCCTCGCGCACGGTCGCCTTTGTTTTAAGGACGTATTCGGCAAGCTTAAAACTTCGTAAAACGATGTGTTGTTTCATCCTGTTACCTCGCTCCGTAGTATTATACTCTATGAGGGCAGGCGCGGATTTATGACAGGATTCTACAAAAACCGCGCGCAAGCAATAGGCTTACGCGCGGTTTTTGCAACGACCGGAATCAACCGATTTTTTGTAGGGCAACTTTGTCCTCATCGCGACGCCGAACATCTGAGCATCCAAATTCCGGCGCAATGAAGACAAAGACGCCCTACGGAAAGCTTCTATGCGTTATCTTTTATCTTCCGCCTTCTAAAAAACTGCACTGTCGCTGTCAAAATCCCCAACCCTCCGAGCAGTAGGAAAAACCCGCCGCCATCATAAAAAGAAACGGTTCCACAGCCGCCGCAAGTGGAGGTGCGGGATTTTTTCTCCGCTTCCACCGTTACCGTAAAGGAGTCGGTTTTACCCTCGTACAGTATTGTTATTACTTTGTCGCCGGCGGTCGAGGAGCTAAAGGAAGACATGGTGTAATCGTCTGCCGTCAGCACCATTTTTGAGCCGTCCGACATCGTGGCGGTAACCGAAAAACCGGTTAAATCCAGCGCCGTGTCCCCCACCTTGTACGTCTTTTTGGTCGGCGGGGTGACCGCAATGCCGGTCACCGTCAACTCGCCGTCGCCCGGATCGGGATCCGGCTCCGGCTCCAAGCGGTCCAGCGCCGCCTCGGCCGCGACGAGCTTGGCAAGATTGGCGACCAACATTTGCTGGTCGGCGGTAAGCGCGTCGAAGGCCGTTCCTGCCTCCGTAACCTTTGCCTCGTCGGAAGCCGTCACCGGAAATGGCAGTTCGGCGATTTTCTCGACTACCGAGTTGATTGCGGCGTTGATTTCCGCCCTCGCCGCCGCACCCGCCGCGTCCACACCGTTGATTAATATGGCTTGGGTAAAGGTCTGGCACGGGCTGTCGCCCGCTTCGTCTATCGTCAATACCGCGCGGACGTATTTATCAACGCCGGTTTTTGCCAAAGAAAGCGTCGCAGCGCCGCCCTTGCCCGCAAGCAAATCGGTCTCGACCACTGCGCCGCCGGCACTAATCCATTCCACCTTGTCGGCATTTTCGGCGGTGAGCGTGATTAAGCCGGTTACCCCGTCCGCAATCAGCGAGGTGACGAGCGGGACGGCGCCGGAACGGTTCGCCGCGGCGTTAGAGTGCTTTTGGTTTACGACATTCTGCCAATTTGAGCCTTTTGGGACGGTGTTTGCAAACTTGCCGACCGTAGAATATGACGAGAAGAAAAACGCGCCGTCATCCATCGATTTTTTTAAGCCGTCGCGCGCTTGAGTGCCGCCCGCCTCAAATGCCGCTTGGAGCACTAAAAACGTATTCCACGAATAACCCATTCCCGGCGCATTGTACGGGTAGCTGTTATTGTCCACATAACCGTGCGTATCGTCGTTCGCAAACCCGAAAACGTTGCGCGTCATATCTGCGGGCCTTTGTGAGAGCACCTCGTCCCAAAAACCGCGGTCGTTCGGGTGGCGATCGGCCTGATTGACTACCTCAAGCCCCAGCAATGTCGGGTATTTTTTAAAAAGGTTATGGAAGTAAGTATACGAACCTATGCCGGTAGCGCTGTTTAAGATCGTCGGGCTCGAGTTATTGGTAGTCCGACCCGGGTGGTTAAAAACAAATCGGCCGATCCCGTCCTTATATACGGTCGCTTCCGCCAGCAACGCGTCAACACCGTAGCCCGTGCCCGCTTTAGAAAAGTCTGTAAACAAGCTTTGAATGTCGGAATCACCGCCCGGGCCGTCTTTTTGTATCGCACTGATCTCGTTGCCGATGAGACCCACCGTACCGGGCGTAGAAAACGCGGGATTCTTTGTCCATGGATCTGTGACCGGAACCGCGCCCGCGTAACCGTGGTGGTCGGTAATCGCTACGTATTGATACTTGCCGTACTGCCATTCGCTATAGAGCGTAGCCATTTTTTCGGGCGTTCCGGTGCGGTCGCCCGCGCCGCCGTAGCCGCCGTCAGAGAGCGTCGTGTGCGTATGCAGGTTGGCGCGGTATTGGCCAAAGGAATTCCAATTTACGCCCGCATAGGGGTTGTCGAGCGTCCAAACCTCGCCCGCCGCGCTGACCTGCGCCACGTCCTTTGCTCCGCCAAAAATCGAGAATGCGGACACGCAGAGCGCAACCGACAACGCGAACGCAAAGCAAAAGGCCGCAATTTTACCGGCTCTTTTTTGTTTTGTCATGATTTTTTTCCTCCAATGTCTATGGTACATTGATGGCATTTTACCATATAACTTTGTGATTGTCAAGAGAAGAATCGCCTTAAGTTCCCCAAAACGTGAAAACACGAACATTGCATTGCGGGTGGATTGCCATCCGCCCCTACAAAGGCGCTTAAAACCGATACTTTTAGATTAAAACCAACCTCGTAGGGGCGGATGGTAATCCGCCCGCAGGGATGAAATCTGTTTTGGGGAAACTTAAGAAGAATCGCCCTTTCTTGTCTAAAATCTCGTCAAAGCGCTCGAGGTATAGCTTTACGTCTTTGGGGTTGGCGAGCCGCTCGATACGGTTCTCCCGCGGGAGAACGAGCTTTGAAATCGCGCCCGCGCCGATTGCAACGACCGACAGCATTTCTTCCATTACGGTGATGTTGTTGACGCATTGAAAGCCGGGCAGGCTGTAGCCGACGTTCTCTAAGTTCTCCAGCATTTGTTTTTGGCGGTATAGGTAATACGGTAGGTAGCCTTGTCCGGTCAAGAAATCACGCGCACAATCCGTCATTTCGGTAATTCCGCCGGCAAATTCTTGAATGGCTTGCTCTTTTAACGCCGAGCCGCGTTTGCGGGAAAGCGTGTGGACGGTGATGTTTTCGGGGCGCAACGCAGCAATTTTTTGCAGCGTGCGGGCAAAATCGGCGGGCGTTTCCGCGGCGAGCCCCGCGATGAGGTCGACATTGATGATAAAGCCCGCTTCCCTCACCCGCCCGAAAGCCCCGTAAAAATCCTTTTCGGTATGCTCGCGCCCGATGGACAGCAGCGTCGCGTCGTTGAGGCTTTGCGGGTTAACGCTGACCCGCGTGACGCCGCAACGCTTCATGATGGCAAGCTTCTCGGGCGTGATGGTTTCGGGGCGGCCCGCCTCGCAGGTAAATTCCCCGCGAAGCGGGGAATTTGGTGGATGGTGGATGGTGATTGGTGATTGGGAAGCGGAGGGATTTGGTTTTCGGGATTCCGGGTTCTGAACCGTTTGGATACTCGATTTTTTGTAGGGGCAAGGCGTGCCTTGCCCAAAAACATCCTGTTCAAGCTGCAAACATAGGGCAAGGTACGCCTTGTCCCTACCGAAATTTTTCGTTATGCCCTCCGTCGCTTCTAAAACACGCGAAAACAGTTCGTCGCCGAGCACCGTCGGCGTTCCGCCGCCAATGTAGACGGAGTAGACTTTACGGTTCGTTTTTTGAATCAATTCTTTCGCAGCGGCAATCTCGGCGCACAGCTTTTCGACGTAGGGTTCGACAAGTTTTCGCTGCTTATCTACAGGCACCGAAACGAACGAGCAATAATTACAGCGCGACGGGCAAAACGGGATATGGACGTACAAATTGACAAAATTCGGGTCGCGGGTATAGTAACCCCGTTGGTTTTGCACGATTTGCGCAATCAGCGCGGCTTTAAGGGGCGATACGAAGTAGTCCCGAGCAAGTTTTTCGGGAATGCCTTTAAGCATTTGTGAACTGTATTCGGAGCTGTTTAATTCGGCTACGTCTTTTCCCGTAGGGGGCGTACTCCTGTGCGCCCCGGCGCCATCAACGCGGCTGATAAGGTGCGGGTCGCACGGGAGTGCGACCCCTACGATTCCTTCATCATCCGTACATCCCGCCTCATAATTTCCGGCTCTCAACCCATTCAAGTAATCATACACCAACTTCGACGGTCGTATCCCCGTCAAACTCCCCCACGGCATCTCGCGGCCAAAGTGCGCCCTTAGCGCCCGATACAGCGCGTTTTTTGCGGTGCGCTTAAATGCGGATGCTCTCGCAGGGTCAGGCTTACTGACAGCGCTGTCAGTAAGCCTGACCCTGCGAGAGTCCTTGTCAATCCAAAATTCTATCTCGTAGTGTGCAAGGTCGTAGTCGTCGGTAAAAAGACGGATTACGTCGCATAATTCCGCATGAATCTCTATTGCGTCGGTTTTTAACGTAAACATATGATATTTATCTGTATGGATTGTTTGCTTTTTCAAAAAACAGCGACGTCTCTTCGCCGTGACCGGGCAGGACGCAATAGTCTTTTTTAAGCGCAAACAGAGTTTTAAGCGAATTTTTCATTTGCGCGAAGCTGCCGGTCGCCAAATCGCAGCGGCCGATTTCAAGCCGGAACAGAGTGTCGCCGGAAAACATAACATCGTTGACTAGATAGCACACGCTGCCGGCGGAGTGACCGGGAGTATGGAGAACTGAGACTGCTCTCGCAGGGTCAGGCTTACTGACAGTATCGCTGTCAATAAGCCTGACCCCGTGACAGCAAATCCCCAACTCCTCCCCGCCTTTTAGCAGCACGTCGGGCGCAAAATCGGACTTTAGAATTTTTTGATCTGCCTCGTGCAGGTACACACGCGCGCCGGATTGTTGAAAAAAACGAACCGCGCCGACGTGATCCCAGTGCGCGTGCGTCAATAAAACATGCCGAATCGGCTTATTAAAGGGCTCGGCAGCCTTTAGGATTCTCTCCGAGTTCGCGCCCGGGTCGACAACGGCCAACGCATCGCCGCAGTCAAAGATGTAGGTATTGGTGCCGATTAGGCCTGTTTGAACAATCGATAGCTGCATTAAATCTACTCCCTGTGAACCAATTTACAACTGACAATTTACAATTTACAAATTAAGGAGGGATGATGAGCAGAAAACAAATCAACACGCTTTGAACAAAAGGATTCTGCCATTAAATTTACAAACGCTCATCCGAAATTTGTAAATTGTAAGTTGTAAGTCGTAATTAAACCCGTAGCGCAAAGCGCTACGACGTTCCCCGAAACACCTTCTCCACCTCGGGGACACTGCGAATCTTTTCCATCAACTGGTCAATCTGGCCGGGCTCGGCGACGCGCACACCAAGGCTAATGACGCCGATATCGTTTTTATCCACCCGCGCCGACAAGCTTTGAATGGAAAGTTTTAATTCGTAAATTTCGGTCGTGATTTTTACCAGTAGCCCCTCGACGTTTTTT
>WQYM01000131.1 GCA_009781235.1 Bacillota bacterium | reverse complement strand
GCTTGCCACGCGATGGCGGGGTTTGGATACAACGAGGTAACATATACTTTAACAAACGGCACGACCAGAACAGATACGTACATACAGGTTGCGACGGGGCTGGGAAGCAAAACAAAAGGCTACTACAACATTTATTACAATACCCAGATTGACGAATGTTTCGCAATTACTATCTCTTAAGGAGTCACTATGCACCCGTTAGAAAAACTATCCAAAGAAGCCGGAGATTACGTCACCGAAAAAAACCGCCCATGGTTTGAAGACGTGATGGAAGAGCACTACCCCGGTTACAAGGAACAGCAAAAGCAAAAAAAAATCCGTAAACACAGGCTGCGGCTGACTTGGATTTCGTTAAGCTCCTCGATGGCTGCGGTTGCTATCGTTGTAAGCTTGGTGCTATTGTGGCCGCTGATGTTTCCCATATCGGACGATCCGCCGGGCAAGCATTACTTGTTAGAAAACGAGGAGTCAACCGCTTCAAATCTAGCGGCTTTAAACGCGGATGCGAAGAACTTCCTTTTGGAGCTAGATGCCGCATGTGAAGGCGAAGTAAGACAGTGGTTCGACTCGGTTTCTGGCGATATATTATATTACAGCTTGATATTTGAGAATCAGGATTCACTTGAGGCATTTAAAATATATGTGTATGTCAATCCAGACTACAAAATTCCTGTGGGATTGGAGGACGCTACAGAAACAATATCGCTAGGGAAGTTTGAAATAACTTATTTTAAAAAAATTATTAATGATGACTGGGCTTTTGTTCTAACCTATCATGCAATTACAGAGTACAGTGGCGTCACTATTTACATCGAGTACGAGCAACTCTCGCTGGATGAAGAAAGCAACTTCTTTAACTTCTTCTCCCAAACGTTTCAAGTAATATAATTCAAGAAGCCCGCAACAAACCAAGTCGCGGGCTTTTGATTTATTTTGTCACACTTTGCCGATTTTCGCCGTCTATATTACAAAGCCACATCGTTGGAGGTGTCGGCATTAAGACGGCAGACTATTTTCAAACGCCGCGCATCATTCATCCGAAGAATGTTGTAATTCGCGACGTCGCTTCGGCGGTTCATTTTATTCGCAGACTTTGTAAAAAGGGCGGCTGCGAACAGTTTTGTATTTTGTGCCTAAGTAGCGCGGGGAAGGTGATTGAGGCGGCCGTGTTTTTTGCCAAGGAGAAGTGGTTCACTGCGTCCCGTTTGCGGCGAAAAGTTGCTGAAATTGCTTGCCGCAACAATTCGACGCAAGCGATTGTCGCGCACTACTATTCCTCCGGCGCTCCGAAGCTTTTTGACGGGCATAGGAATCTGATTCTATTTCTTTCGATAACCCTAATATTCATGCGTATGATTCTTATCGACTGCATCATCCTCACGAGCGATCGTCATTACAGTATGCTGATGGAAAAAGATTTCGCCCCGGTTTTTAGGACGATAAGCAAGGTTTTGCGCGCGGATTTTATAATCGCGATACTCAAATTTCGCCCGAACCCGGCGGACGGAACCTACCCCGACTGCCTTTGGTTCGACTTTCGCGACCTCCGCAACGATGGCTATTTTTGAAGTCATTAAAATTGATTGCCCCTGCGCCGATTTGTTTTGGCGCAGGGGCTTTTTTTTATTTAAGCGCCGATTTTGCGTTCTCAAAAAGGTTTTTTGTCACACTATGCCGAATTTTGCCGTCCATATAGTAAACGGGGCGAAAATTGTCATGTCGGGGTAAGTTGTATGCCACGACTGTTTTACCGTTCATAGCCCGTTTTTTGGTTAAAGGAGGCGCGATTTTATGGCCATTTTTGATAGCAGCTAAAAAATTCAGGGCAGGTAAAGCAATGTTACAAAAACGACGTCGAACACATGAATCCCTCCGCGTCCTGCTCCTTGGCTTTTTGCCCAGCGTTGGTAAGGCCGGGGCGGATTCCCCGTTGCGCTACGCCGCAGAGGGGGTTCATTTACAGCGTCATAAAATGCGGTCTTTTGTCATGGAACGAAGGGCCGCATTTTGCTTTTTTTAGGCACTTCAACAAAAAACGGAGGAAAAACCACTATGAAAACACGACAGGATTTTTTCGGCTTTTACATATCGGCGAAAAACGGAGAAATCGAGATTGACGAGCTCACGTTCAAGGTTTATGAGGCCTTGTTGTATGAGGCGTTGGATTTTTTTGAAACAGAGGATCGCTTGGACGGGAAGTTCTATTCCAAGGCATTTCGGTTGCTGTACCTTAAGTCAGGATCGATTGAAGCGGACAATGGCCGGCAAGGGAGACAGCCAGGCAGGATCGATGCCGTTTCAGCCGAAGTCGGCATCGATCAAAAGACGCTGTACAAATACCGATTACGATTTGACGCTTTCGCACGCATCAAACTGGAAAGTAGAGGCTACGAAGCAGTATCGGGAAAAAATCGCCCGATACAAATCATCAAGCGCATGGTATGATTAAGCCCTGCCACTGCGCGGCGGAAGTGCGCCGGAGTACTTACATTATGAAAGAGCGCGAGGATTTCTTTAGCTACTACAGAACGGCAAAAAACAATGGAATTGAGATTGATTCTGCCACTTTTAAGGTGTACGAGGACTTATTATTTGAGGCCTTAGATTTTTTCGAGGCCGAAGATTATTTGGATGGCAAGTTTTACTCAAAGGCATTCAGATTACTGTATCTTGAGGAAACCGAGGGAGCGAGCGAAAAAAAGAGTCGAGGCAAAAAGAGAAGGGCAGGCAAAATTGATTTTGTCTCCGCCGAAGTCGGTATCGACCAAAAAACGCTTTATACATATCGGCTAAGATTTGATTCGTTTGCGTTGTTTCGATTAGAAAAAAGAGGTTTCATACTCACATCGGGAAAAAATCGACCGATACAAATCACAAAACCTGTGTTATGATGTGACTATCAAAAGCAGTTTTGATTAAGCCGGTATGCGCTGTAAGCATATCAAAAAGCCTTTACGCGGCCGGAACCGCGATAACAACCGAAAGGAAGAAGTTATGGAGAAAGGTAAATCAAGTCTTTCGTTTTACCCGCAAGGTAGAACGGAATATTCAAGGTTGTGCCGTCATGCTTCAAGTTGAGCGCGGAAAAACGGATGTAGAGCGGCGGATTGTATTTTTCCTTGTAGGCTTTAGAACTTGGAGATGCTATGTTTTTGGACGATTTTACTTCTATGGGAATTACGCGCATCCCGACTTGGATTAAAAAATCGACTTCATGCTTTCCGAAGGGGAAGTATCTCGGGCTTGTTTCAAATTGCCCTAAGAGTTGCTGCACAACGTAGTTTTCCGCCAAAGCACCCTTGAATTGAAAGTCGGCATCCAAAATAACGCTTTCGTTTGTCAAGCGGGCCATGTGTTTAAGAAGTCCCGTATCAAGCAGATACAGCTTAAAGGCGGAAAGGTCGTCAAAGGTCACAAGCGAATATTCATTGTTGCTTGAGCAATATACGCGGTTCACCATTCCCGCCGAAACCAGCCATTCCACCGCTTCCTCGAATTCCCGCGCCCGCGCACCGGTTTTCACAACGCCGTAAATAAACTTCCTGTTTTCCTTTGACAGCTGGCTTACGAGGTTGCGGAAAATCATAAGAATCCGCCCCGCGTTGACCTTGCCGTTGTGCTTGCCAAAGTCATACTCATAAAGGCTGACGACTTCGGAGTGGATTCGAGCAACCTCCTGCGGATTTTTGTCGTCAATCCAAGATTGCACGGCTTCCGGTAAACCGCCGATAGTCAGGTATATTCGGTAGGCTTCCATGAGCCGGTTGTGAAAAATATCGTTTATCACGCTGTCCTTTGTAATGGTGATAAAAAACTTGTACAGCGATTCGTTGGTTGCGAGTAAAAATTCGTCAAAGGATAGCGGGGCTAAATCTAAAAAATTGACTTGCCCGACGGGGTAAGAGTGGGGTTTGGCAAGTAAGATGCCTAAAAGGCTTCCTGCGGCAATGACGGCGTATTCCGGCGCGTTCTCTTTGAAGTATTTTAATGAATTAAGCGCGTGAGAGCACTCCTGCACTTCGTCAAAAATGATGAGAGTGCTTTGCGGCTTTATTGGCGCGTCCGCAATCAGGCTGAGCTGTTCGATAAGCCGTCCGACATCTTTTGTGGTTTCAAATAGCTGCTTTAGTTCTTCGTTTTCATCGAAGTTGAAGCATACGAAGTTCTCAAAATGAAGGCGACCGAACTCTTTCATAATCCAAGTCTTGCCCGTTTGCCTTGCTCCGCGTAAAACAAGCGGCTTGCGCTTCTTGGAATCTTTCCAAGCAATCAGTTGGCTCAGTATAAAACGTTCCATGCGAAATTCTCCTTTGCTCGGGATTATAGCACAAAACAAAATTATTGTAAAATGGTTTTACACACTTTTTCCGCTAAAACGGCAGTCATTTTACACATTATTTGCCGTATTTCGGCGTGGAATTACACAAAAATAGCCGATAGAACCAGGAGGTGAAATTATGGCGGTAGAAATCGCGCGCAGTTTAGAGGAAATCGACGGTAAAGTCAAAGCCCTCACTAAAACGCTGAAGGCGTCGGGGGATGAAACGCGGGAGCTGGATAAGGCGTTAAAACTCGACCCTAAGAACATCGAGGCATCGGAAAAAAAGATGGCCGCCTTGCAATCGGCAGTCGGGACGGCGACGCAGAAGGTCGCATTGCTTCGGCAAAAACAGGACGAGGCGAATCGGGCGTTTCAACGGGGCGACATTTCGGCGGCGGAGTTTAAGAAAATAGAGGTCGCGGTGATTAAGGCGGAAAACGAGCTAAAGGCGCTGAATAACGAAATGAGCAAAACGCAAAAGATGCGCGTCGACCAAACCGCCGCCGGGTTCGATAATCTCTCTGGGAACCTCAAAAAAGCCGAGGGGGTGGCGAAGTCGTTCTCAAAGGTTGCGCTCGGATTGGTTGTAGCGTTGGGCGCGGCGGCGACGGCGTTCGCGGTGACTGGCGCGGAGTTGGACAAAACCTCTAAGCAATTCAAGATTTCGGCCGAGGAGTTGCAGCTTCAACGGAATCTTTATCAGAAAGCGACGGGCAGCGCGGACAATTACGATGCGGCGATGCTGCAACTCAACAAGGTAATGACTTCCATCGCTAAGGGTGGCGGCAAAGCGTACACGGAGGTGTTGGAAAAGCTCGGTGTTTCGACGACCGACGGCGCGGGAAAGCAGAAATCGTTGGCGCAGGTTTACGCGGAGACCATGGGTGCTTTACGCGGGGTAACCGATGAGAATGAGCAGGCGACGCTGGCCAATATTCTGTTCGGCAGCACCGGAATGTATGTTGCGGAGGTCGCGCAATTAAACAACGCCGAAATAAGTGCATATAACGAAAATCTCATCGAAAACGGCCTCATCTCCTCCGACGCGGCGGCAAAGGCGCGCGAGGTTTCCAACGCGATGGACGGTGTAAAGCAGCAGCTTCAAGCGGCGAGCGCCGAGCTGATGGTCGCGCTTATGCCGGTCATCTTACAGTTGATAGACATCGCGCAGGTAACGATAATCCCGATTCTCAACACGATAGCGAAGTGGTTTTCCGCCATGAGCCCGCAGCAGCTGCAATTTCTGTTTTTCCTCTTAATGCTGGTCATTATTTTGCCGAAAGTCATCTCAATCATAACGGCGATCATCGGCGTGGTTAAGGCGATCACCGTTGCAAGCTATTCGGCGGCAGGGGGCGTGGGCGCGGTGAGTACGGCGGGCGCGCCGCTCTGGGCGATTATTTTAGCGATTTCGGCGGCGGTTTTAATCCTCATATTGCTTTTCGCGATGCTGTGCGGAAAGTCCGAGGATGTTACAAGCCAGCTTAACAAGCAGGAACAGGCGTTCGGGTCGATGCAGCAGCAATACGATTCGATGTCGTCGGATATGGGCGGCACCGTCGCGATGACCAGCCAAAACAGCAGCACGAATACCGTCAATTACGATGTAAACATCAACGCGCAAGGAGACACGCCTATTTCGCAGGAGGCCGCCGAGATGATTGCCGACGATTTAGCCGCTAAGATAAACGCATCGCTGGGTGGAAAAATATAGGGAGGGTCGGATGAGACGCTTTTGGCTCAAAAAAGGCAGCACGGTTTGGGATTTATCGTCCGGCGACTTGTCGCTTTCAGCCGCAAACTTTATGGCGACTCCGGCGGGTTTAGGCGTAAAGGTCAAGGTGGACAGCTACGAGGTGGAGCGCGCGACCTTCATCGAAAACGTCAAACTCGAAAGCGCGGAAATCAGCGGCAAGCTGTATTTTAACGACTACGCGCAGTTCACGGCCTTTGCCGGGTTCATCGGCTACGTCGAAACTACCGAGCCGCTCCGGCTGTACTATTCGACGGCGGAGGAGAAGCCGGATTACAATTCGATTGACGAGTGGTACCGGCTCGTTCTCATTAAGGAACTCAAAAAGGGCGAGATTGACCTCAAGTCCGGAAAGCTGATTTGCGATATAAAATTCCAAGCGGTTTCGCGATGGAAAAAGGATCGGTTGATTACGCTTGAGCTTTCGCCGTTCGGAACGCCGCTCGTCTATCCGTATATATATCCTTATATATATGGGGGTCAAAACAACGTCGGCGTTTATATCGACAACATAGGTGGGCTCCCGACGCATTGCACGGTGCGGATTGAGGCCGAAACGGATATGCCGCTGTTCCGCATCATACGAAACGGCTCGGTCATCGACCAAGCGCGATACAACGTGTACATCCGCCCCGGAAGCCACATGATCATAAATTCCGATCCGGCGAATCAGGAAGCGAGTTTGTATAAGGAAAAAAAACAAAATGAAAGGAAAAAATGTTGTTGAAACGAAACGGGTGCTGATCGCGGTGCCGTGCTATGCGCATTGCGAGCCGGACACGATGAAAAGCATCTATGATTTGCGGATCCCGCCCCATGTCGAAACGTCGCTCGTGTTTATCACGGGCTATACGGTCGTGCAGGCGCGGAATCGCATCGTTGAGAAAAGCCTCAAAGACGGTTACGACTACACGCTGTTTGTGGACAGCGACGTCGTGCTGCCGAACGGGCTACTCGAGCGGCTGTTGGCGTTGGACGCGGACATCGCTTGCGGCTGGTACGTCAAAAAGATTCCGGGCGAGCAGGAAAAAATCACGGAAATTTACACGCTCAAATTCGACGGTCAGAGCATCCGCAAT
>WQYM01000130.1 GCA_009781235.1 Bacillota bacterium | reverse complement strand
AGGTGAACGGACACCGCCGACAACGGCGCGAACCGCACACCCCCCACACCTTTACTTGTTAGGTGAACGGACACCGCCAACAACGGCGCGAACCGCACACCCCCCACACCCTTACTTGTTAAGTGAACGGACACCGCCGACAACGGCGCGAACCGCACACCCCCCACACCCTTACTTGTTAGGTGAACGGACACCGCCGACAACTAACGGCAAGCGGTTTTTTTTCGGTACTACGCGGACATACATAGGGCTTTGCCTTACATTCTCCGCTTGTATATCTACCGTGAGAGATTACAACTCATGGAGTGACGCCTGCTCAACGGCAAGCGGTTTACCGCCAACGGC
The DNA here is from genome assembly GCA_009781235.1 of Bacillota bacterium. GTDB lineage: Bacteria > Bacillota > Clostridia > Christensenellales > Pumilibacteraceae > WRAP01. Next base: position 6,830 of record WQYM01000130.1, on the reverse strand, counting down.
ATAGCGTTGTCAAAACTATGACCGCCCAAAGGCACGGACACAAGCCAGAATAATTTACATTGTGCGGACACAGTGAACCTAGGCACTGTTCCGTACACAATGGTGTGCCCCATATCCAGAGCCTCCTCGCGGTTGGGGTGGATAAGCGCGCAAGCGTGAACCGAAAGCTGGAATCCCGTCCGTTATGCGCTTTTGCATAACGGTATGGCTGTCCGTGCGCGGATTGAGAATTCGCACGGTGTTACCTTTCAACAAAAAGGCGGCGGCTATGCCCAAGAGTTAGGCTTGGGGTTCGGGCTAGTGAATACCCGTAGCAGGCGTGGCATCACACCTAAACACGGCTTGTGCAGTGATGTCTATGCGTGATGTTATAATTACGACCTCGGTCAAAATGCTGCTCACCTGCCTGCTATACTCTGTTCCCGACAAGTTCGGCAACCGCGTGGCACGGCGGTTAAAAAATGACGGTGAACTCCGGAATTGAGATACGGAAACTATCAACGATAGACGATGTTGTTGCGTGATGACTGCGGAAACGGATTGTAAACAGCGTGAACGGAATATACTCCGCGCCCGCAAGGGCGTTTTCCTTTAAGCCGCTCGGTGTAGCGATATGCCGGGCGGTTTTTATGCCCGAGAGAGCCTCAAGCGGCGGTATTGGGTAAAAAACTTCAAGGAGTATATACCCTATGAAAAAAAATGACAAGGCGTTAAGCGCGGACGATTCGAATTTGGTCGCGCTTAAGGACAAGTGCAATGCGGCGATTAAAGCGGGCAACCTGCCTGCCGATATGCTGTCCGGCTTTTCCGCTCTTGAGGCGAAATACGCCGAAGCCGCGGCAAAAATCGTTTTCGATGAATTGCTCACGCAAGATTTGGCGTTCATCGCGGCGGTCAAAAAGCTTACCTTTATGGTCAAACGGCATCAGGTCGTTACCGATAAGGAAAGCAAAGCCATAACAGCAATCGAAATCGTCGAAAAGGAAAAGCAAATCGACCCGCTGAAATTCTGCAAGCACGGCAGCCTCGATACCGATTGGCAGTATAAGGTGCAAAAGTTCAACCAGCTTTTATGCTTCCGCGCCGCGACCGAGATGGGAATGACCGCCGTCGAAATCAAACGCATCGAAAAATCGTTCTACCTCGAAAAGGTCGCGAGGGAAATCCAAATGGGCGGCACTCCGACCAGCAACAACGCGGTATGCAAGGCGTTGCAAGCCGTTATCGACGGTATGCTCAGCCAAGACGCCGACAAGCGCACGTACAAGTGCAACAACCACGACGTCGCGTTCCTCTTAATGTGCTACACGAAAAAAGGCAAGAGCGCGCTCAGCGTGGCGGTGTCCAAGCACGATACCATTCGCAAGCTTATTATGGAAGTCTTGCACCGCATTATCTGCGACAAAAGATACGACCTCGAATACAAGGGAAAGCCGGCGTAATGCCGCCGCGACCGCCTGCCGTTTTGGCGGACGGTTGCAATGTCCGCAAAAGGCAAGCCTCCCCGTGGCGCGGACGGATAACCAACCAAGTGCCTAAACATTTGACAAAAGACAAAGCAAGCATTATAATTGCGCCAGCAAGGTGGTCGTTGTTTGCGGTGTATCCTTGTATTCCGTTTTGCCGAACGGGACGGTCGGCGGCGCCGCAAGTCCGCCATCCCTCGATATTTAGATGCCTCATGGCGTTTTCTTGACTGACAGTCACATACATATAACTTAATCGCCAAGACTGTCAGTCCCCTACGCTGCCTCTTTTGGTAAGTTGTATGACAACCAAAGGAGGCAATTTTTATGCCAGAGAAAGACGAATTTAAGACGCTCGACGAATTTCTGTTGATGTACGCCAAAAAGACGCCCGACACCGTTTTCCTTGTGAAAAACAATGAGAAGTATGCGGCGATTGAAAAAGCGATGAACACCATCACGGGATTCTTCAACGAGTCTGATTCAAGTGCCCGATTCGAAATCCGATACGGCAAGATGGACCCGACCGCGCTGTACTTCATTGCCGTGGCTAACGAAGTGATTGTACATAACATCAAGGAATATGCAGCGGCAATGTCGGAAGCCTCGAACTTCGAGATTTACCGCCTTAAAGGCAATAAAATCATCATGAGTTTTTTGTTCAACAACGCCTATTCCCTTGCGCCGCCCTCGAACAATAAATAACAGAAAAAACAACGGCGAAAGCGTCCTGTCATCATGGGGCGCTTTTTTTGTTGTCAAAATCCTACAAAAAAATCTACAAAAATATAATTTTCAACCACGAAAAAAAATTGCAAATCCTATAAAGGTGTGATATAGTTTAACTAATCCGTGCATACTGACTGCATTTTTTGCGAGTTGATTTCCCAAATGCACGGAAATTATTTTGTCTATTTTAACTAATCTGTGCATATCAAACGGAGAGCAAAGCATGAAAATCTTCACGGTTACTTACACACTAAAGCGCAAACCTCATTCCGTCCTAGTGAAAGCGGACGACTTAAGAGACGCGCTCAGAAAGGCTCTTAGGAAACATCCGGACGCGCAAAACCTTGGTGCGAGGGAAACCAAGGTGCCTGATGTATGCGGAAAGATTCCGCTGATGGATTGGTAGAGCGGACGATGCGTAGACCCGCATACGCCGTCCGTCGTCCAAAAGAGCAGTCGGCTCGAGGTTATGCGCTTCCTTAGAAAAAAGCGACTCATGCGACGGAGAACGTCGGGGAAACATACATCTTCCTTTTTTCCTCCTCCTAGTGTTACAGCTACCATAACGGTACCTTGGACGGCTTGCGGGTAAAGCCGACTAAGGTGTAGCGGAAGAAAGCCAAATATTTGGGCGGCTCAAGGCATGAGTTTTCGGGGGTTCAACTCCCCCGCCGCCCTACTAAAAAAGGAACCAAGCTATGAAAGTTTACGAAGTCCACAGCTACGGCATTAACAAAGTAACGATACATATAGAGCGCTATTCGTGTAACGACAACTTGGCTCTTAGATTGGTTACGGACGATTACGAGCCGTTCGCCTCCCTCACGGTCAACACCGACCGCAAGTTCGATTCCAGAAGCCAAGCATGCGTCGATACGAACAACTGCCCGTGGGCGGAAAAGTTCATCCGCGATAACGAACTCGGCATCTTTACGGGCGAATTCGTCCGGAGCGGCCGGTGCGAGTATCCGGTGTACGATTTCTTTTTAGACAAAATTGACCTCGAATAATTTTTTGGAGCTAAACCATGCAGTTAGAAAAGTCAACGGTAAAAGTCATGTGCGAAATTGGCGCGTGCAAAAATCACGCCGCCTACACGGTACATATCGCCAGAGTTGGGATTCGCTCGCGGATTCACTTTTGCGCAGGTTGCCTCGCTGAATTAGGGGCTCTAATCAACAAAATAATCAAGCCCGATTAACGGGCAAAGGAGTGTACCGTGGATATAAAAGAAATGAACAAGAACTTTAAGAAGTACGGCTGTTTCAAAAAACCAAGCTTCTTTAAGTACATCCGGAGATTCTTCGGCAAATTCTTGCCGAAGAAACCGCAATGCGCTTGCGGTCGCGGCGACTGCTTTGACTGCCAAGACATTATCGTCTAATCCAGAATTTTTAGGAGCCTTACCGGGGCTTGCCAAGAATGCAAATGGCAAGGCGTTCTAAAAGGCGACTGTTGTTCAGAATGCGGTTCGTTCATTTTTGCCGACATCTCGCTCTTTGAATATTGCGAGCTAAAAAAACTCTTACAAAAACTCGACAAAACACAATAAAACCAACCTTTGATTCAATTTTGGAGGCAACATGAGTAAAAGGCCTAAGCCCGAAGAGTGGGCTGGGTGGCGCGAAAAGAGAGCGCAAGGAGCCGACGCTTTAACTAACCGCGAAATCGCATTGCTCGTCGATGCGGTAGAAGCAAGGCGCATGGTACTGCGCGTAGAAAAAGGACAAACCGCCAAGCAACTGAGCAAAACATCAATGGCTAAGTTGCGGGAGGAAATGTTGAAAAACCTTGATTCACAAGACGACATTTTTTATGAATTAGCAGCGAAGCTACGCAACATTATGAAAGCCAACGGCGGCTAATATCAATACGGAGCAATAAAGCAATGATAACACTGCAATCTGCGGAAAACGCGATGAGAACACTCTATTTAGACGCGATAGCGAAAGAGTTGAATATCGGAACCAATCCGCTCTTAACCAAAATCGAACAAACGTCGTCGGATGTTTGGGGTAAGGAAATCCGCAAAGCGGTTTCCTGCGGCGGTAAGTATGTACAATTCGTTTCGACGCTCAAAAATCTATATTGCCAAATCGAATTCTCAGATAAAACTATCCGCGCTTTTGGTGTCGGACCCGGCGTTGATTTAGCAAACGCCGAAATCCGCGAACCCTTAGACGCCGCACGCTTTAACTTGAGCCGTATGCTATACAGTAACGGCTCGGGCTGTTTGGGCAATATCGGTGCAAAAGCAAACGGCGCATATCCCGTTACTCAGCCCCAAAGGCTTATCGAGGGTTCTCTCGTCGATGTTTACGACGGTTCGCAAAACACGCATCAGCGACTCCGTATCGCTCACATCAATCGTGATAAAAGCACGATTAAGTTTGAGGAAGATCCCATAACGGCAATCGGCGAAAATTGCGTGCTGTATGTGAGCCGCAGCAAGGACAAAGAACTCACCGGCATCGCCGCGCTTTTCGATACGGCGAAACCCATTTACGGATTGGAGCGGGGTCCGCATTCGTTTCTAACGCCTTACATAAAGCAAGTCAACGGAAAATGGAACGACGGTGCCGTCGAGCAAGCGATAGAAGCCACGGGGAACGCGGTCGACTTTATTGCCTGTTCTGCGAACGTTAAATACGCTTACCAAGAGCAAATGGCTCTGCAAAAGCGTAGCATCGACGTCATGGAGTTAGAGGGCGGGTTTAAGACGCTCTCATTCAGCGGAATTCCTCTCGTTTACGACCGCTTTGTAGAAAGCGGGTCGATGTACCTGTTGAATACAAAAGCGTTTAAGTTGCACCGGCTTTGCGATTGGCGGTATTTAGAGGACGAAAACGGACGCATCCTGCGCCCCGTGTCCGGTAAAGCCGCTTATACCGCAACGCTGGTTAAGTATTGCGATTTAGTTTGCGACAGACCCGATACTCAAGCAAAACTCACCGGAATACTTCGATAAATTTCAGGAGCTACCATGTATTTCGATTACACGATTGACGGACAAGAAGTAACGAATTGGCGGTATAGAAACGCCAACGAAACCTTGTACCTAAAAAACGGAAGAAAAGTTCTCAAAAAAATTCACATCCCGCTTAGCACATGGCTGGATATTGATGACAAAAGCCCGCGTGGAGCGGACGACTTATGGAACAATATCATGTCCTATGTAAAGGAGTTGAAATGAACCTGCAAGAAATCAAAAAGCAAGCGCGGCTCTACGAGCGGCTAAAAGACAACCAAGCACCTCCCGGCGAGTACTTCTTTGCATTCACACAAGAGAAGTTCGACGAGAGCGAAAAGAAAATCCACGCCGTATCCCAAGAACAAATCTATAAACGTCCCCACGGCTTATTCGGAACCCGAAAGGGGCTTGACGAGTTCGACGCGCATTTCGAGGGCGTAATAAAAAGTATTGAACAGCAGTGCACGCCGCTCGGCATCTTTTACTCAGAATACCACAACCACGAGGGCGATTACGGCGACGACGAAGCGTGGGAACTTACGAGCGACTACTTCCCCGACTTTGATTTCAACTCAAAGGAAAACGCCGCCGCTGTAAGAGCAATCATCGCCGATTGGCGAAAAAAATGCTGCGGATAAGGAGCGGCTATGAATCACGACTTAAAAACGCACCCGGAGCCTTTCGCGGCTGTGAAAAGCGGTGCTAAAACTTTTGAGTTCCGCTACTGCGGCGACCGGAGCTTCGCCGTCAGCGATACCTTAACGCTGCAAGAATACGACCCGGAAACTCAAGCGTACACCGGCGACTCCATCAGGGTAGCAGTCCCCTATTTACTGCTTGGCGGGCAATTCGGCATTCCCGAAGATTATTGCCTAATGAGCATTACAAAATTGTATCCAACGCAAACAGCGGGATAAATATATTCAAGGAGAAAGAACAGGACTATGAAAATCAGCATCATTGGTGATTCGTATATCATCACCTCTACGTTGACCGTCCAAGACATCGGGCTCGTTGCCAAAAATAAGCCCGACGCGCTCAAGGTATTTGACAAAGAGGGCGAGCAAAAATTTGCTGTTTCGTTTAACGAGGGCAAATCGAGCGTCGCACCCTTCGGCATTACCTTCGGCGGCAAGACGCGCTGCGCAAACGGCTTCGCCACGCTTACCGGCTTCATTCCGAAAGGCGTCGAGGGCGCGAAAGCGGCCAAGGATTTTGTCGCGGACAAGCTCGGCGCGGCGGGCGCGGCTTACTTGGCGCAAATCGAGGCGCAGGTTCCCGAAGCCGTTAAGGCGGTTAAGGACGCGAGAAGCGCGCTGCTCGGCAACATCACCGTTCTCGACGGCGATGACGACGAGAGCCGCGGTTGCGAAACCGGCCTTGCCGACGAAGACGGCGATTGCGACGAGGATTCGGACGGCGAAGACGATGCCGACGAGGACTCGGACGACGAGGACGAAGACGACAGCGACGGCGACGACGACGCGGGCTAGAGAGCCGATTCCATTCCCCTCCCTGCGGCGACGGCAGAATCCCGGCGCCGCGGGGAACCTACATCTCAAATTTTTTAAGGAGTACTAACATACCATGATTCAAATCAATGTGAAAACCAATACGGCGCGAAAAGCCTTCACGAGGGAAATCACCGATACCCCGATTTCCGT
>WQYM01000129.1 GCA_009781235.1 Bacillota bacterium | reverse complement strand
TTCGCTGTCAGTAAGCCTGACCCCGTGACAGCAATCTTCTAAGAGTCTCCCTATCTATGAACAACAATTCGGCGGCCGACCGGATGCTTATGCCGGTTCGCTCTCTAAGTTCCATCGCAATCTCCCTTACCAAGTCCTTATCTTTTAATTCTCCCGGCGTAAATCGGTATCTTTCAATTAATTCGGCTAAAACCTCCGCTTTACCTTCCTTGTCATCGTGCTCTAACCACTTAGAATCGGTCAGCTCCGCCATTAGCCCCGCCATATAGTCGGGAGCCGTATCAAAAAAGATTCCAGCCTCGGCAAAATCGACTATGCCGGTTCTTAATAAGTAGTTGCTGTAACTTGAATAAGGGTATTCTTCCGCCCACTCGACAAGCCTAGCCTTTAACGGATTGTTTTGTATGTAAGCGACGCAATACACCAGATGCTTTTCACTTCGGATTACCTCGCTTTTGAATCGGCTCCTAAATACGTACCCTACCCGATCTTGCGCTCTATTATAGTATCGCGCATAATCTTCTCCCACACGCTTCATATACTTCGACAGCTCGTCGGAGTTATTGACACTCAACAAGACGTGCGCATGATTTCCCATAACGCAAAACGCAAGTATCTTCACAGGATATTCTTCCTTGTAGTTTTTTAGACAGGATAAATAATACCCTTTACTGTTGTCGTCCGGAAAAACGTATTCCTTCCCAATGCCTTGCACCATGACATGAAAATACTGTCCGTCTAAATTTCTTCTTATTTGCTTTGCCATAAAAATATCATACCATATCTATTATGCATTGTCAACCGTTTTTTCGATTACTGTCACGGGGTCAGGCTTACTGACAGCATATAAGCATATATAGCGCTGTCACGGGGTCAGGCTTACTGACAGCAAAATTCCTTTCTGTTAAGAAAAGAATAGTATTAACGCCGTCCGCTGTCAGTAAGCCTGACCCCGTGACAGTAAGCCTGACCCCGTGACAGCAAATGCCCGCTATTCCGTCAGCCTAACCAGCACAACATCGTTATTGGGGATTACGGTGCCGGGAATCGGGAGGGTGGACTCGACGATGCCGGCGGCATTGTCGCCCGCCATCTCAAAGGTGAGCTTTAGGGCGGTGAGGATTGCGGCGGCCTCGGTGGCGGACTTGCCTATAAGTAGCGGCATAGTTACTGTCGGGACGGGCTCGGGCACAACCGAGGGCGGCAGAAGCGTGTAATTAAAGATGCGGGAGAACACGTCGCCCACAAACGGCGCGGCGACCAGGCTGCCGTAATATGCGCCGGGGCCGGGCTCGTCGACCAGCATTAAAATGGCGTATTTTGGGTTTTCGACGGGCGCAAAGCCCACAAAGGATGAGATGTACTTCCCTTCCGCAATGTGACCGTCGGAGCCGTACTTTTGCGCGGTGCCGGTTTTCCCGCCGATCCTAAAGCCGGGGACTTGGGACTTTTTGCCGCTCCCGTTCGCTACGACGTTCTCGAGCAATTCCTTCATTTTCTCGCTTGTTTGCGGGCTTATAACTTGCCGCACGGGCTTTTTTTCGCGCTCAAAAATCTTCGTCCCCCGGTAATCCTCGATGCGCTTTACAAAATACGGCTCATACAGCGTACCGCCGTTTACCACCGCCGAAACGCCCGTAATGAGCTGCAGCGGCGTGCAGGCGACGGCTTGCCCAAAGCCGATGCGCGCAAGGTCGATGTTTTTGACGGTTTCGCGCCCCAATAAAATCCCCCGGCTTTCCCCGTAAAAATCGATATTCGTCTTCGCGTTAAAGCCAAATCCCTCTAAACCGTCATAAAACCGTTCCACCCCGAGCCGCAACGCCAAATTCATAAAAACGACGTTGCAGCTGTTTTTGACGCCGTCCGTGAGGTTTTGCGAGCCGTGCCCGATGGAACGCCAGCAGCGGATGCGCTGGCCGTCCACCACATGGTAGCCGCGGCAGTAAAACGAGTCCCGCTCGGAGACGCACTTGTTTTCAATCGCGGCCGCCGTCGTAAAAATCTTAAAGGTGGAGCCGGGCTCGAACACGTCGACAATCATGCTGTTTTTTGAGAGCGCGTTCAGTAAATCTATGTCGCTGCGCGGCGGCTCGTTTAAATCAAACGACGGCATCGCGCTCATCGCCACAATCCCCCCGTCCGTTACGTCCATAATAAGCATCGAAGCCGCCTTTGCCTTCCACTCGTAGATAGCGGACGCAACGGCAAAGTCCGCAAAGCTTTGGATGCTTTTATCGACCGAGAGCGTCACGGAACAGCCCGGAATTGCCGGCACGTAGCGCGTGCGGGTACTATCAATCTCGCGTCCCGTAAGGTCGGTGTTGGTGTAGGCAAACCCGTCCGTCCCCTTTAAATACGTATCGTAATAGCCCTCTAAGCCGTTTTGCCCGACGTTGTCGATGTTGGTAAAGCCGAGTACCTTAGAAAGCGACGCGCCGTACGGGTAATTGCGCTCCGTATCCGGCGTAAGGTATACGCCCGGAAGCGCGAGTTTTCGCAAGACTTGCGCCTGCGCCTCGTCAATTTTGCGCTTCACCGTCACCTCGCTGACGCGCGAGCCGATGCGCTCTAACAGCTTATGCTCGTCTAAATCCAAAACCCCGGCAAGCGCCGCCGCAGTGTAGGGCTTATCCGTAACGGCGCGGGGGCGGGCGTAGACGGTAAAAACGTCCTTGTTATCCACCAAAATGTTGCCCGCGGCGTCCTTTATTTTGCCGCGCGGGGCGCGCAGGGGCAAATCGCGGTACCACTGCTCGCTTGCCTTAATTTGTAGCTCTTTTCCCTCAAAAATCTGAATGTAGGCAAGCCTGCCGCAAAGCGCGCAAAATAAAAAGGTTATTGCCAAAGTAAAGAACAATAACCTCTTTCGTGTGGTTATGAAGTTGTTAGGAGGGCTATACATTATTTAAGTGCAGTAGTGCAGTAGTGCAGTAGTGCAATAGTGCAGTAGTGCAATAGTGCAGTAGTGCAGTAGTTATTGATAATATATAGTCGGTAATTCTTGATAATATTCTAAAAACAAGCTATAAGTTTCATCCTTCACTACTTCACTACTGCACTACTTCACTACTGCACTATTGCACTACCCAAACAGTCCGCTCAGCCAATCGCAAAATTTATCGAACGCGTTCGTGTCGGCCTTATAAGACGGGGGCTCGTATACGTCGATAAGCGAAACCTCGCGGTACGAATCGATGCGCTCCATATCGTTGCTCTCGGCCCGCGACGCTATTTCGGCGGGGTCGGAAAGCCGGTATAAGCCTGCCTCTAAATCCGACACGGTTTGCAACCGGTTCTCTAAATCACGTTCCAAGTTCGTTATACGGCTTTGCGCGGACGTGATGGCAATCCCGGTCGCGATGACGACGACGGCCAAAACGACAACCGCAGCGATATAAACGGCAAGCATGGTTTTTACGGAGGGAGACAAGCCGGACGCCGAAGCCCTATCCGCCTTGGGCTCAAAAGGCCGCGGCTTAATGGCGGGCATAACTTCGTCCGCGCCGCGCCTCTTTGGCGGCGCGGGAATATCGATTCCGACATATTCCGTGGGCCTTTCGCGCTTTGAAAACGCCACGGGGTCGGCATCAGGCGTATCCTTGTCCTTTTGCGCAGGCCTTAAAAAATCGGTTTGAGGCGCTTCCGTATAGCCGTAGGCGACGCCGGAACCGTATTCGGGCCCGACCAGTCCGCGTTCGGCGCGCGAAAGCCTAAATTCCGCATAGAGGTCGTCCGTCAGCGCGTCCGGCCGTCCGGCCGTGATATCCGACCGATAGCCGCCGTAGCGATCCTGATCGGAGGCGACTTGCCGTCTTTTGGAAATTACTTTGGGTTCCATCTTATGCACCTCACGTATTTAATAGGGGTTAGGGGTTAGGGGGTTAGAGTGTAACGTTATTCGACGCCACCCAAGCACTTATTGCAACCTATTTACAATTTACAATTGACAATTTACAAATTAGAGATATGGGTCTGAGAATTCCGTTAATATGTTCTTTTGCTCCAAGCACTTATATCGTTGCCTATTCGCCGACCATCCGCAATTTGTAAATTGTAAATTGTAAACCGTAAACGGGTCGTAAACAATGCTTAAGCGGTGCTAAATTACATTATTAACTCTTAATTCCTAGGGGGCAGTTTTTCTATTACTCTCAGCGATGCGCTCGCGCTTCGGCTGTTAAGCTCTTGCTCTTGCCGGGTCGGCGTGATTCCTTTTATCTCAATCAATTTGACGCTTGCCTTGTGGTTGCATACGCAGATAGGCTGGCTTTTGTCGCAAATGCAATCGCTGGCAAGCTCCCGAAAGGCGCGGCGCACCGCCGAAGTTTCGAGCGAGTGGAACGAGATGACGGCAAGCCGCGCGCCCGGGGCTAGCAAGTCGACGATATCCTTAAGCGCCTGCATAAGGCCGGATAATTCGTCGTTGACCTCAATCCGCAAGCTTTGAAACGTCCTTTTTGCCGGATGCCCGCCTTTTATAAACGGAGGGAAGCACGAGAGCACAATTTTAGAAAGCTCAAGCGTCGTTTCAATCGGCTTTTTGGCACGCGCCGCCGCAATCGCTTTGGCAATACGACGGGCAGAGCGTTCCTCGCCGAAGGTATAGAGGATGCGGGAAAGCTCGGATTCGGGGTATTCGTTTACGATGTTATAGGCGGATAGGGCTTGTCCCTGATTCATCCGCATATCGAGCGGCGCGTCGGCCATGTAGGAAAACCCGCGCCCGGCAAGGTCGATTTGGTGGGAGGATACGCCGAGGTCTAATATGGCGCCGTCGAAGGTAAGTGAGGAATTAGGAGTGAGGAGTGAGGAGTGAATGTTCTTAAAATTATCGTGGACTAATTCATAGCGCCCGGCGAATTCCGGAATGCGTGAAAATCGGTCTTGCACGTGAGCGATGGCGTCTTGGTCGCGGTCGACGCCGATAAGCCGTCCGCCGCGCCCCAAAATTTCTTCCGCGTGGCCGCCCCCGCCCAAGGTTCCGTCGAGGTACAGCCCGTCGGGCTTCACCCGGAGCGCGTCGATTGTCTCGCCAAGTAGTACGGGGATGTGGTAGGGCTGGGTGTCGTCTGCCATGCTTACACCTTTAATAACGAAAAACGAAAAATGAAAAATGAAAAACGAGGGATAAGTGATTTAATGTTCAAAGTATTCTTTCTTTTGTTCCCGTAGGGGTCGCAATCCTCGCTGGCCCGCCGGAACCAATGTCTCCATAAAGTGCGGGCCGATGAGGGCATCGGCCCCTACGATTTGGTTGGCGTATAATTCAAGCGTTGTCGCTCTCAAAAATCCCATCCAACGTTTTTCGTTTTTCGTTTTTCGTTCCGCAGGATAGCTATTCGTTATTCGTTATTCGCTATTCGTTTTTCATTATGCTCGTCCAACGCGTCGAACAGCCCGTCAAATGCCTCGGGGCTCATATCGCTCTCTTTCTCCCAATTCTCCTCGCTCCAAATCTCCGCGCGGTAAATCGCGCCGACGACCACCAAATTCCTTTTGATTTCGGCGTGTTTTACCAGCGCACCGGGCAAAACGAAGCGGCCCTGCTTGTCCTCCGCGATTTCGGTGGCCAGGGAGCCGAACTTGCGCATGGCGGTATTCTTTTTGTCGTTGGCCAATTTTACGGAGCCGAACATTTCGTCAAAGGCCTTGTCGGCAGCGTCCGGATGGTACACCAAGATGCATTTACCCGGGCCGCAAATAAAAACCGGTTCCTCCCCGAGCAATTCTTTAAACTTGCTTGGGAGGCGGATGCGCTGCTTTTCGTCGATTTGATACCGATGCTCGCCGAAAAACTTTTTGTTACCCGACTTCTCGCCCATTATTTATCGTATTATAGCACGACAAAAATATCGTTGTCAACGATTTTCATCCACTTTTCTCCACATTATGCGATTTTTTTGGCACTTTTTAATAACTTTTATCCACATGAGTTATCCACATTTCCACATTTCGCCCAAAATTGGTGCAATATTGTGGAAAACTTACGCGCCCAAGGGGCAAAAAAAACAAATGTGGACGGGGGCACTTTGTTAAAATGGTAAATCATTCCAAAATAACAAAGTGCCCCCGCGTCCGGCATTTGTTACAGCGTCAAAGTGCCCCCGTCCCCATTTGTTATTTTTTTTACGCCAACCCGAACTCTATTTTGCTGCCGGTGACGGCTAAGACTTCAATCTCAACAGTGTCGCCGATGCGGTAGGTGTGCGCGCCGGCTTGCAGCGTCATTAGGCGCTCGTTGAAAGAAAAACCGGTGCCGGGCAGGCTTTCGGCGCGAACCATACCCTCGACGGTGTTTTCGAGCTCCACAAAAATGCCGCGCTCCGTCACACCGCCGATAACGCCAAAAAACCGCATCCCGATTTTATCCGACATGTACTCGGCTTTTTTGAGCTCGTCCGCGTCGCGTTCCGCCTTTTCCGCTTCGCGCTCACGGCTTGAGGACTGCAATGCGATGTCCGCTATCGCGGAAGAATTCCTCACTCCTAACTCCCCTAGCCCCTGTCCCCTAACCCCTAACCCCTTAATGACCCGGTGTATCCATAAATCCGGATACCTTCTTATCGGCGAGGTAAAATGGCAGTAATTTTTTGCCGCGAGGCCAAAGTGCCCTAAATTTTCTGGCAAATAACATGCCTTACTCATGGCGCGCAAAACGGCCTTGGACACCGCCGTCTCGTGCGGGAGCCCGGCGACGGAGCTTAGGAGATCGGCAAAGTCACGGGGGGTTAGACCCGGGATTCGGGATTCGGGATTCGGGATTCGGGGTTCGTGAAGAGGATGAGAGCTTGGATAGCGAAAAACCAATCCCGTCTGCTTACGAATCCCGAACCACGAACCACGAATCACGAATCGCGAACCACGAACCGCGAATCCCGAATCACGCCTTATGCGCCGCGAGGACGTCGAGCGTAACCTCGTCTTCGACGGTTACGCCGTGATTGCCGACCCGATACGAAAAGACGTGTACGGAGCGGTGGCCGCCTGCAAAAAAGCGGGCATCGAGGTTAAGATGTTGACGGGCGACAACGCGGCGACGGCCGCCGCGGTGGCGAGGGAGTTGGGTATTTTTTGGGGGGATGGGGAATGGGGAATAGGGAATGGGGATGGTAATAAGGTTGGAGAATCGGTGCGGAATCAATCAGCTACGGCTGCTTGTCGGACGACATCCGTTGTGTATCATTCATTTAATCAATCCACTCACAATCCACAATCCACAATTCACAATCCACAGATAAACGCCAACGGCGTTATCCTCGCCTGCGACGTCGAGCAAATGTCC
>WQYM01000128.1 GCA_009781235.1 Bacillota bacterium | reverse complement strand
TCGGTGGGCTTGAACGTCTTAGCTTATTTCTTTTGTCTGTACTGCCTTAAAACGCTCAGGGACCTCACCGAAGCCAAAGATAAGGCGGCGTCGGCGTCCGCGTCAAAGAGCACATTTTTAGCAAACATGAGCCACGAAATCCGTACGCCGATGAATGCCATCATCGGCATGGCATCCATCGGGCTGACCACGGAAGATTATGAGCGCATGAAGGATTGTTTTTTAAAAATTGACGGCGCGTCTAAGCACCTGTTGGGGATTATCAACGACGTACTGGACATCTCTAAAATAGAAGCGGGAAAATTCAATCTTTTCGAATCCGACTTTGATTTTCACAGAATGACGGAGCGGATTGTGAATGTGAACAAATTCCGTATCGAAGAAAAGAACCAAAATTTTTCGATGCATATCGACGGTGCAATCCCGCCGTACTTGTTCGGCGACGATTTGCATCTGACGCAGGTCATCACAAACCTTTTAAGCAATGCGATAAAATTCACGCCCGAATACGGGATTATTAAGCTTGAGGCAAAGCTTTTGGCGGAGGAAGACGAAGTTTGCACCGTCGAGATTGCCGTCACGGATACCGGCATCGGCATCAGCCCCGAGCAGCAGAGTAAAATATTTTCCTCATTCCAGCAGGCGGAGGCAGGCACAACGCGTAAGTTCGGCGGGACGGGATTGGGGCTCGCGATATCAAAAAGCATTGTGGAAATGATGGGCGGCGCTCTCCGGGTCGACTCGGAGCTCGGGAAGGGAGCGGTCTTTTCTTTCACCGCGCGTCTAAAAAAGGGCGAAGGGAAGCGGACGGAAGAATCGGGCGCGGGAGAAGCCACGGAACGGTTCCCCGGGCGCTCTGTCCTGCTATGCGAGGATGTGGACATCAACCGGGAAATCGTGATTTCTCTGCTGGAACCCACGCTCCTTGTGATAGACTGTGCAGAAAACGGGCGCGAAGCGGTAGGGATGTTCACGGCCGATCCCGAAAAATACGACCTGGTATTCATGGACATGCAAATGCCCGAGATGGACGGGCTGGAGGCGACCCGCCGAATCCGCGCGCTCGACCATCCGAACGCTAAAACCGTCCCGATTATCGCCATGACGGCAAACGCGTTCCGCGAGGACGTCGTTAAGTGCTTAGACGCGGGCATGAACGGCCATTTGGCAAAACCGCTGGATTTTAGCGAGGTTTTAAACAAGCTAAGGGCTTATTTGACAGCGGGGGCATACAGCGGCTTGGTGTGGGATAAGAAATACGAATTAGGGAACAGCTTGGTAGACCGTCAGCATAAAGGCCTGTTTGAGATGGTGAATAACCTGATTCGTCAATGCGAAACCGGAAGGAAAGCGGAAACGGTACGTCAAACCCTGGCGTTTTTGACGGACTACACCGTTTCCCATTTTGACAGCGAAGAAGCGCTGCAAATTGAAACCGGCTATCCGGGATATTCTGCGCATAAGCAGCTTCATGAAGCCTTTAAAATTACGGTAGGGGAGCTTGTAGAAAAATTTAACGAAACCGGCGCGACGGAAGAGCTTTGCGAGGAAATCCGCTCAAATGTGGTCGGGTGGCTGGCGAACCATATCCAAAACGAGGACACAAAAATCGGGAACCACATACGCAATTTGGAAAACGGGTCAAATGAACTTTAAAATCGCGCGCTCATCTTTGCATTTATGGGAGGAGCCTGTGCTTTCCGGCAAAAACGGGAGCGGAACCGTTTTCTTTTCCGGTTGCGCCCTTAGATGCGCATATTGTCAAAATTACGAGATTTCACGCGGCGGGAAAGGCGTTTTGGTGACGTAGCCGCAGCTTGTCGATATCATGCTGCGATTACAAGGCGAGGGCGCGCACAACATCAATCTGGTTACGCCTTCGCATTATGCAAAGCATTTGCCGCCCGTATTGGAAAAAGTGCGTGCACGGCTTTCGATTCCTCTCGTCTACAACAGCGCCGGGTATGACAGCATCGAAAACCTCAAAAATCTCGACGGCCTAATCGACATTTACTTACCCGACTTTAAGTACGCGGATACCGAAATTTCCCTCAGGTATTCCGGCGTTTCGGATTATTTCGAGGTCGCAAAGCAAAACCTTGTCGAGATGCGCCGCCAGCAGCCCAAGGATGTATTTTACAAGCGGATGATGCAAAAAGGCGTTATTGTCAGGCATTTGATTTTGCCGGGCTGCGTCGGGAATTCCTGCAAAGCTTTGGATGCCGTCGCCGCAATTGACCCCGGTTTTTATGTAAGCCTGATGGCGCAGTATTTTCCGGCCGGCGGGGTAGAAGCCCGCTTCCCCGAATTAGACCGCCGCATCACGCAAGCGGAATACGACGCCGTATACGCCTACTTTCTTTCCGCCGGCCTTAAAAACGGCTTCACGCAAGATTTATCGAGTGCCATCGAGTCCTACGTGCCGGATTTTAATCTACATGTCACGGGGACGTAGTACTTGACCATAGTCTTGTCATACTTCCGTCACCATAACATGTAAACACCCTTAGATAACTGTTTGACAAAAAACAAATACTATATTACACTTATGGTTATGAAGCAAGCATTCAAAATTATCGTAGCCGCTTCCCTGACGCTATTTTTCGCATTTTCGGTCGCTGCGTGCGGCGGTTGCGATACACAAAAGGAAACCGCGCCGCAACAGCTTCACGCCCCGACGAATTTGCGCGTCAACGCCGAAACAAAAATTTTGTGGTGGGATGCCGTTCCGCATGCAAACGGCTACAGCGTGGAGATTGACGGGGCTTTGCACGGCACGAATGCCGTCGGATACGATTTGTCCGCATTAACCGAATCAAAAACATATCGCATTAAGGTAAATGCGCTCTGTACCCCCGGCTCGGGCTATCTCGATTCGGGATGGTCCGACGCATTGGATTATACTGTCGCGGAGTCGGAAAAAACCTATTCCGTAACGCTGCCCACCGGCGCCGGGTTTACCGCTCTGCCGGTTTTGGGATTCTCATTGTCGGTAAAAGAGGGCGGGGAGTTTAGGTTCAGAATCACGCTTTTGGCGGGCTATACCGATTCAGTCCTCACCGTCAAAGCCAACGGCGCGGTGTTAACCGGAACCGTCTCTGCGCCTGTAGTCTTTACGTTCACCATTGCGTCCGTCAACCAAAATGTGGCGGTTACGGCCGAGGGGCTTACGCTAAACGTCTACGCGGTTACGCTTCCCGTCGGTGTGGGGTATACGGCGGCAGCGGAAGCCGGATCAGAGCCGCCCATCTCCCACGGTAGCACGTTTAAGTTCCGCATAACGCTTTTAGAGGGCTATACCCACTCCGCATTAGTCGTAAAAGCGAACGGCACGGTGCTTTTGCCGACGGCGGGCATTTACACCGTCGCCGCTGTCAGCGCCACCGTAACAATCATCGTCGAGGGTGTGCACTCCGGAACGCCCGGCCTGCATTTTTCAGAAATTGCGGACGGCGCAGCACTTGAGGCTGCTATGGGTACGACGAATGCCGCGCATGTGGTTATTCCAAACGAGTATCAGGGCAAGCCGGTGACGGCAATCGCACAGGAAGGCTTTGGCAACTGCACGAATTTGGAAAGCATCGTGATTCCGGACGGAATCACGGAAATAGGCGACATGGCATTTATCGGCTCGGGGCTTAAAAGCATAATGATTCCGGCAAGCGTGCTAAAAATCGGGATCGCCGCGCTTTCCATGTGCCAAGCTTTACAAAGTATCACGGCCGCTCCGGAAAACCCCGTATTCCGGAGCGGCGGAGAGTGCTTGATTCGCATCGATGACGATGTGCTGATTGCGGGCTGCTTGGCATCGGTGATTCCGGAGGGCGTTGCGGGCATCGGCGAGGGCGCGTTCGCGGGGTTAGAAGGGCTTGAGAGCATCATACTCCCGGATTCCGTACGGTTTATAGGCGGCGCCGCGTTTGTTCTTTGCACGAACTTAACCGACATCATAATTCCGTCCGCGGTAACGCGCATCGGTGAGGCTGCGTTTTTTGGTTGCACAAGCCTGGCTTACATTGAGATTCCGGCTGAGGTGACGGAAATCGGAGATATGGCATTTTTTGCGTGCGCCGATATTTTAACCATAATTATGCAAGGGGAAGACCCGCCCGCCGTCGGCGAATTAGCGTTTCCGCCGCAAACGCCTATTTATGTGCCGGACGCCGCGGTGGAGGCATATAAAACCGCATGGGAAGCATATGCCGCGCAAATTTTTTCCCTAAGCGATATAGAATAGAGCGCCTCTGTAGGACACCTCTTTCACAATCCACAATCCGCAATCCACAAAAGTAAACCGGAGGCGTATTTTATTATGATAGGCATCATCGGCGCGATGGAAATAGAAATCGCGGGGCTTGTAGGCAAATTGACGGGCGCGCGTGAAATTGCGGCCGGAAAAATCACCGTGACGACCGGAAAGCTCGCAAAAACTTCCGTTGCGGTGTGCCGCTGTGGCATTGGCAAGGTGCATGCGGCAACCGCTGCGACGCTTATGATTCGGTGTTTCCCCAAAATCGACTTAATAATCAATCTCGGCGTTGCCGGTGGCGTCAAGCCCGGCATCAAGCAAGGTGATTTTGTGGTGGCAACCGCTTCCGTGCAGCACGATTACGATTTGGTTGCCGACGGATTAATCAAGGGTCAAATCCACGGGTACGAAAAAACGGCGTTCGATTCCGATTCTGCCGCAGTCGTCAAAATGTGCGCCGTTTTACAAAAACTCGGCTTTGATTACGAGAAAGGGATTATCGCCAGCGGCGACCAATTCATTTGGGATAAGCAAAAAGCCGTCGAACTTTATAACGAGCACGGTGCGTACGCCTGCGATATGGAAACAGCCGCCATCGCGCACGTCTGCGATATGTTCGGCAAAAGGTTTTTGGGCGTGCGCTCGATGTCCGACAACGCCGACGGCGGCGCCGTGGAGGACTTTTTTGAATTTGCCGTTAAAGCCGCCGAACGCAGCATTGCGGCGGTGGAAGCGTATATTAAAGTGCGGTAGTGCAAAAATGCAGTAGTGAAGGAGAAAAAATACATGCCCCCATCCGAGCAAAGAGAGAAGTCGTTTGGCAAAAAGAATCTGCTGCCTATCATTGCGTTGTTGCTAGTGCTGACAGCGGGAGTGTTTATATTAGCAATGCCTTGGCTTAACTTGTCGTTTGTTGCATTTGTCGTGGTTCTTTTGCCGATTGCCGGTTTTTTTGCCGGCATAGCGGGGCTTATATCGTCGATTTTTTTCTATCGCGCACTAAAAGACCGCGCCTATATTTGGGGAATCGCGATGTCGGGCATCGCAATCGCGCTGCCGGTTTTGGCCGTTGTCCTGCCGATTTTGTTGCTGAATGCCGGCGTCATCAGCTTAATGTAGCGTTTTTTATGGCAAAAAAACTTGCAATCCTCATACTGCGCATTATCGTCACAGCCGCTGCCGTCGTTGCGGCGGTTGTTGTGCTTTACCGCTTTGAATTTTTTTCGGCGGGTGCTGCTCCCGACAATATCGTCGGGATGCTGCCCGTTGTGTTGGCGGTCGCTTTTGTCGGCGGAATTACCGCCATTGCGTGGATGAAGCACTCTAAAAGGCGCATTCCCGTCGCGGCGACGCTCGCCGTGATGGCTGTTTTGTCTGCCGCGCTATACCCGACGGCTTTGACCGGCAATTGGTGGATTCACAGCAGCACGCGTGCGGAAAGCGATGCGGGGCCGGATTTAACGTTGTACGCGCCGTTCTCTGAAAATTCGAAACTGGCACGTTTAGACGGACAGTCGACGCTGAAATTTGAGGGAGATTTACCCGTTTTGGACGGCGCCACCGCGCTGTACCCCGTTTACGCCGCGTTTGCCCAAGCCGTATACGGGCGGGAAGCGTTTGACATCGCCGAAACAAAGCCCGTGCTTTGCACCAACACGCGCGGCGCGTACGAGGCGGTGACAAAGGGCGCGCGCGACATTATTTTTGTCGCGGGTGCTTCGGACGCGCAAAAGGCCGCCGCAAAGGCAGCCGGAGCCGAGCTTGTGTTTACGCCGGTCGGGCTTGAGGCGTTCGTATTCGTGGCGGGAAAGACTAACCCGATTGACAACCTGACCTCCCGGCAAATCCGCAACATTTATTCGGGCAAAACTGCGTATTGGGGTACGCTGGGGTGGCGTGAGGGCGGCCGCATCGTCGCTTATCAGCGCCCCGAGGGCTCCGGCAGCCAGACGGGCCTCCAAAGCCTCATGGGGAATTTACCGATTCAAGCGCCGCAGCCCATGCCTATCCCGGACGATATTTTAATCGGCTCCAATAGCTTAATGGCACAGGTTTCGATGGAGTGGAACGGTGGGCAGCCCGCGCTTGGCTATTCCTACCGCTATTACGCCACCACTATGTATGCCAATCTGGACGCCAAGCTTTTGAGTACGGACGGCTTTGCCCCCACGTCGGAAAATATCCGAAACGGCTCCTACCCCTTTGTAAACCACTTTTACGCTGTGACCCTCGGCAAGCCGACGGGCAACGTTAAACTGCTGATTGACTGGATTTTGGAAGCGCAGGGGCAGGAATTAATAGAAAAAACCGGCTACACGGGGTTGGAAAATATGAGATAATAAACTTGCATATTTTATCTTTTCATCCTTCATTCATATTTCTTATTTCATATTTCATATTTTTTTCGTAAATACTACCGGCAATGCTGGTGGTATTTTTTAAATCCGCAATCATATTCCTTGTCATACTCGTGGTACTTCGGATTATGGGCAAGCGGCAACTCGGCGAAATGCAGCCGTTTGAGCTGGTAATTACGCTGATTTTGGCCGAGGTTGCCTGCATCCCGATGAACGAGCCCTATGTGCCGCTGTATTACGGGTTGGTGCCGATCATTACGCTGGGTACGCTCCATTTGGTGCTCAGTTTTATCGCGCGCAAAAGCATGAAGGCACGGCATCTCATCTCAGGCCGATCGGTGACGGCGATTGATAAAAGCGGCATCCGCTATGACAATTTAAAAAAAATGAACCTGAACGCCAACGATTTGTTAGAATCGATCCGTTCGGCGGGGTACGCGGATTTTAATTCAATCGAGTACGCGATTTTTGAGACGAACGGTAAACTCTGCGTAATCGAAAAAGAAACCGACCCGCAAAAACCTACCCCCGCGCTTCTGCCGATCACACTATTTGTGGACGGCGCATGGAATGAAGCAAATTTCCGGACCGCCGGAATCACGCGCGCCGTGCTTGAAGGCGTGTTCAAAAAGCACGGCTACCCCAAATCAAAGGATGTCCTGTATGCCGATATTCGCCAAGACGGCCTCGTTTACGTCAGCCCGAAGGAAGGAAAGTACTTCACGGAGAAATTAAAGATAAAAGGAGATTGGTAATATTGTCAGGGGGACGGTGGTGTTTGACAACATTGTCAAACACCACCGTCCCCCTGACAATATTCAACGGAATGAAAAAACTTTTTTTAATGCTGGCACTATTCATCCTCATGCTCGTCGCGGCGGCGGGTGA
>WQYM01000127.1 GCA_009781235.1 Bacillota bacterium | reverse complement strand
TATACCCAAAGTGCGTATTCGGGTATACAGCGGTCGGCGTATTCCCGATAAACGGGAGCGTGATTTTAGTAAGAGCGTCGCACCCGAAGAACGCGCCGATGCCGATCTCCGTTACGCTTTCCGGCACTACGATCTCCTTAAGGCTTTTACACCCGAAAAACGCGCGCTCGCCGATGGAGGTAACGGAATCGGGGATGGTAATGCTCGATAAAGCCCCGCACCCGAAAAACGCGTCGCTGCCGATAGAGGTAACCGAAGTTGGAATCGTAATGCCGGTCAGTTTAGCATAGCCGCGAAAAGCCCCGGCTTCGATGGCCGTCGCGCCCTCCGGAATCGTAACGCTCGTAATGTCCGGCACGGTAACTGCGGGCAAGCTCTTTACGCGCTCGGCCTCGGCTTTCATAATGTCCTGCACCAGCGTGTTGTTGAAAGTGGTGCCCGGAACAGAGTAGAATTCCCCGCCGCCCATATCCGCCATCGACTGCAAGATTGCCCGCGCTTGAGCGTCTCTCACATCGTCGCTGACGCCCACGACGGACAGCGTAATGCCCTCAAGAAGCATCAGCGCGATGGCGTTTTGGAATACGGAAACCCCGGCATCCCCGTCCAAAGCTATGCCGTCGGTGAGGAAAATGACGTGGCGCTTGCAATCGGGGTTGACGCCGTCCATCAGGCTCCGCGCCATATTAATCCCGCCGCCGTACACCGTGCCCTGCGAGGTGACAATATTATTTTCGATTGCGTAGTTAATTTCGGGCTTGCGGGCTGCCGAGGTGATCGGCAAAACCTGCCTTGCCGTGGAATTAAATTGCACGATGCCGACAAAATCATTGCCACCCAGGGCGTTTACCGCCTCCTTAGCCCCTTGCGCCGCCGCCCAAAGCCGGCTGAGAATCATGTCGTCGTCGTAGGGCTTTTTATTCCCTGCCGAACCCCGCACCGGCAAACACATCGAGGTAGACGCGTCAATGACCAGCACCAGCACCAGCACGTCCCTGATTTTATCGTATTCCGTTTCGGCTTGCGCTAAAAGGCTGAGCGCTTCCGCCACGCCGACGGCCGCTTTAGCGGCGGTTGAAAGCGATTCGAACGCGGCGCGCGCGGCCGCAATTTTTTCCGCGTCGGCTTTTGTGGGCGTAAGGTTTTCAAATGATTCGGGGAGCAAACCGACCAGCCTTATAAATTCGTCGGCCGCTTTTTGAGTCTCTTCCGACTCTTGCGCCGCGACTAGCGCCTCAAAGGCGGCATATTTAGCGTCGTAATCCGCCTTGGCGGCTTTGACGTCCGCGCGCTCTTTTTCGGCATCGGAAAGCGCGTTGTATTTTTCTAAAGCGTTGGCAAGCAAACCGCCGCTGGCAAGCCCCACCTCCCCGACCGCACCGATCGCCACGATAAAGGCCGTACGCGGCGTCGGCGGCGCGTCTTGTCCCGCATCCACCCACTTGGCAAAAACGCTCATACTTTTGTCCACGCCGGAAAAACCGTCAAAAGGTACGGCAAAGGTATTCCAGTCCAAAAACCAGCCCTCGAATTCAAAGCCATCCTTTTGCGGGTCGGCGGGCATCGCGGCGCCGGGTTCTACCTTAACGGTCGCATGGACGAAGCCGTCCGAGCGAAAGGTAACCACAATATCGCCCGACGAGGTGATATCGGGTTTTTCGCCCAAATCGCAACTGCACGCGGCAACGGACAGCGCGAGCAAGCCTAAAACCGACAACATTATATACAGTTTAGTAAATTTTTTCATGGTATTATCCTATTATTGTACTGCGTGATTCTTCGAATACAGGGGGACGGTGGTATTGACAATGTTGTCAATACCACCGTCCCCCTGACAATTTTTTTACTCCTTAGACGCTTTCTTCTTGCCGTAGCGCGAAAGCAGGAAGTACAGTCCGGTGATTGTCAGCAGCAGCATCATGCCGCCAAATATGCCTCCGCCCAGCGAGCCGCCATCCGTTACGCTTCCGCAGCCACAACCGGGCTTCGGCTCTTTGGGCACGGGCTCCGCGTCCTTATAGGTCGCGGTCACCGTTACGGGCTTTTCAAGCATCACAAAGGTTGTCGAAGCGCTGCCCTCATTCGCAAAAACTACGCCGTCGGAGCTTATCCACTTATCAAACACCTTACCTTGCGCAGGGGTGTTCGCCGTTATCGAAACGGTCACGCCGCTCGCAAATTGGCCGCCGCCCGTGCCACCCGTTACCGTAACCACAAATTTTTCCGCCTCCGTCGGCGCGTCCTTCCATGTCGCCGTAACCGTCACAGCTTTTGCCGGCATTACAAACGTCGTCGTTACGCTCGTCTCTGCCGCAAACGTCACGCCGTCGGCACTCGTCCATTTATCAAACACCTTATCCGTAGGAGCGGCGGCCGCCTCAATGGTGACGGTCACCCCTTCGGCAAATTGACCGCCGCCCGTGCCGTTCGTTACCGTGACAAGATAGGTCGTAACCACCGGGGCGTCCTTGTAGGTAGCCGTTACGGTTACCGACTTTTCAAGCATGACAAACGTCGTCGTCGCGCTGCCCTCCGCCGCAAAAACCACGCCGTCGGCGCTAACCCACTTGTCAAACACCTTTCCGGCCTCGGCAGCCGCCGCCGTAATGCTGACTTGAGCGCCCGCCGCGAACTGTCCTCCGCCCGTGCCGCCCGTCACCGTGACAAGGTAGGTTACCGGCGCCACTACCACATCCTTAAAGACCGCCGTTACCGTTACATCCTTTGCCGGCATGACAAAGCTGGTTACTCCGCTGGTCGCGTCGGTAAACGTCACGCCGTCGGCGCTTTCCCACTTATCAAACTCCTTGCCGTCCGGGATAGTTGCTCCGATGTTAATGCTCGCGCCCGCCGCAGCACTTGATTGGCTGCCCGAACCGCCGACTACCGTTATGCTATAGGTCCGCGGGGTGACGGTAAAACTGAGCGTGACGGATAGCGCTATATCGTTGTTGCCCGTAACCGTGAGCGTATCGGTATAGACCCCCACCGCAAGCCCGGTTTTTGGGCGGACTTCGAGGGTAACCGAATCGTTGGAGGCAACGCTTGTCGCAGACAAATCCGCAAAGATTTCAAAAGCCGTGCCGGACGTCAGCGCCGCCGTAAGCCCGGTAACAGTTTGAACGCCCGTATTTTTGACGGTAATTACCTGCGCACCTTGAACGCCGTAGCCCACCATCGCGGCGGTAAAAACCTTGCTCGTCGGGCTGATTTCCGCTTCATAAATTTCCGCATCCGCTTCCTCGAGGGCATCGAGAGCTTCCCGCAAGTTTTGTGCGGCGGTATTGACCTCGCCTTGCGTTGCGTCGATGTCGCCAAAGACGCTTTGCGCGATTTCGGCCGCAGCAACCAAAAGCGACCACGAGTAGGCGGCATAATCCTGTGCATCCAAGCCCCCGTATTCTAAAATCGCCGCCGCCAACGCGCCTTTGTTTGCTGTGGGCACCAACGCGTTAATCGCGTTCTGCAGAGCCTGCGTCGCGCTATTGATGGAAAGCTGATCCAACCCGTTCAGCGAGTCGTCTTCATATAAAATCAGCGCGGCTTGGTACGCTAAATCCGCGACGGCCCACGAAGCGGGGGTAAAACCGTACTCTTCTAACGCTAAGAACGCGTTAATCGCCGTCCCCAAGGCGGTTTTAATGGCAGGGTCGTCGGCGCTGGGCAGCACCATAAAGGTTACGGTTAGCGTAATGACCTCGGGAAGAACCGAACAGAATATCTCAATGTCTTCTGTGTAGTCGCCGGGCGTAAGGCCTGTTTTGGGCGTGATTGTAAACGTCCCGGTTGCGTTATAAGCGATTGAACTGATACCGTGCCTTGTATAAGGCTGTTCAGAGCTAATATTCATCCCGTTGTTGGGCCTTTCCAAGATAAACGGCTTGTCTTCCTCAATCGGAATACGCCCCACGTCGGGCGGCAGGGGCACAACCGTTTGACCGGGATAACCGATGTAAATCCCCGTCATAATCTTTGTTGAAGCATCCAGTTCATCGGCGAGCGGCCCTATGGTCGTTGTTGTATTCTTCAGCGCAATCGTTACAGGCTGCAGCGCATCATAGCCCGATTCGACCGCACCCAAATCGATTACGTTACCTACGATTGGCTCAACGCCACCCTCTGTTTGGATACCATAATCAAAATTAGGCATATTCTTAGCGAGCTTTTCCCAAGTAAACTTGTACGCGGCTTCATCCGGAATGCTTGCAACGGGGTCTATCGGGATTCTCAAATCACCGACCCAAAAACCGCTGGCCTCTTCCGCTACGACGTAAGCGGGCCTCATGTTTCCGGTATGGGTATTGAAAAACGAGAAGGTGCCGTCAGCGTCAGCGTTTAATTGAAATACTAACCGCTCCCCTCCCGCAGCAGCAGAACCGCTCCTTGGATTGAGCCCGTATCGTATTCTTGCGCCGCCTTCCCATTGATCAAAGGCAATATTATTATTGTTTCCAAGGCTTTTTAGTGCAAAATGCGGTATCCCGTTAAATTGTTCGCCATCCGTTACGGCAGCAACGCCGATAACCTCAAAGGCAAAGTCCTTCACGGCAATAGGAGCGTCATTGTAGTCTTCGTAAAACGCCCTAATAGGACGGGCACCAGCCGACGCCACGGTAGAGTCTACATGCACGTATCGACGGTTCAAGACGCTCTTGATGACGATGACGTCGCCTACCTGCGGAAGGCCTACTTCCGGCTCCGCTGCGGACGCCTTTTGCGCGGCAAAGTTACCGCTGAGCGCAAACACACCCATCGCCAAAACGGCAGCCAGCACAAAGACAAGCGCCCATTTTGCCATCAATCCGTTGATTTTCCTTTTTGTTTCCATAAGAATAAATTCCTCCTTATGGAGTATTATACCACCATTCTTACTTAAAACCAAACACTTTTTATCGATTTTCTAAAAAAAGTTTGTTAACGACGGGCGCTATGAAAGCCGACGGCTAAATGGCGGTTTTGCGAAAAACCCTGCGGACTAACCTGCAAAACAAAGTCGCGTCCGACGATTGCGTTTTGGTGCGTGCCGGAAGCGGTAGCGCCCTCTAAAACGACGCAGGAGTCGATGCGCGCGTCCGGCAAAATAATCGCGTCCGCGCCGATTACGGAATGCTTCACGGCGCCTAAAACCTGAGCCGATGCCGCTAACAGGCTTTGGTGCGGTTCCCCTATCCAACGATTTGGGCACCGCCCGCGGCGGCGCGACGGAGCGGGCGGGAAAAATCCGCCGCGCAACAGCTCAAAATTCGCCTCATAATACCCTTGGGGCTCTCCCAAATCGCGCCAATAGCCGTCGTGGATAAAGGCGGCAAGCTTACGCTCCGCCACTAAAGCAGGAAACAAATCCAACGAAAAATCGGTTTTGACATCGGCGGGCACACGGCTTAAAACGCTTTTTTGAACGATATATACGCCGCAGTTGGCATAGCGGCTTTTAGCGGTGCCCGGACGAGGCTTTTCGGTGTAGCCCGTCACAAATCCGAACGCGTCTAATTCCGGCACGCCGTACAGGCTTAAATCCGCCGCCTCGGTAACAGCCATCGTCACCTCCGCGCCGCTTTTATGATGTTTATGCAGCATCGCGTCTAAGTTGATGTCCTCAATCGCGTCGCCGCTTAAAACGATAAACGTATCGTCTAAAAAGTCCTCTGCCACTTTTACGCCCCCTAAGGTTCCGAGCGGCTCGGGCTCTAACATAAAGCGGCAGACGGCTCCGTGATAGCCGATGGCCCAATCTATCACGGCCTCCGGCATAAAAAACAGCGTAAATACAAACTCCCGCAACCCGAAGTCCCATAAATGCGAGACGGCGTAGTCAACCATCGGAGCATTAGCCACCGTCAGCATGGGCTTTGGGATAGCATCGGTAAGCGGGGCAAGGCGCGCTCCGCGCCCGCCCGCCAAAATCAGTGCATTCATCCGGATAGGATTTGTCTGCAAACCGATTATTATGCAAAAAAGCTTGTGGGCGCGGGTTGCCTTAATTCTCCACGACAATTATCAAAATCATGGGGTTGCGGCGCGTTTTCTTGTAGAGGAAATTCTTTAAGTCCTTGCGGATAAGGTTCTTAAGCTGAGACCAGTCGCCGACCTCGTTCTTTAAATCGTAGCTCGTCAAAGCGTCGTACACTACCCTTTTGGAGGCGTCGATGGTGTCGTCGGACTCCTTCATGTACACAAAGCCGCGCGAGGTGATTTCCAGCGCCGTCACCTCGCCGCTTGCCGTGTTGATGCCGATGACCACCAAAAACAAGCCGTCTTCGGATAGGTGCTTACGGTCACGCAACACCACGCTGCCGACGTCGCCTACCCCAAGCCCGTCCACCAGCAGATGCCCCGCCGTCACGTTGTCCGCAAGCTTCATCGTCTTTTTAGTCAGCGAAACGCAATTGCCGATTTCGCAGATGATGATGTTGGAGGACGGCATCCCCATACGCATCGCAAGCTCCGCGTGCTTTTTTAAATGGCGGTATTCACCGTGCACTGGGATAAAAAATTTGGGCTTTAAAAGCGTATGCATTAGCTGGATTTCGTCCTGACAGGCGTGCCCGGAAACATGCACCTCGGCAAGCCGCTCGTAAATGACGCGCACACCCAAACGATAGAGGTTGTTAATCACGTTATACACCATGCGCTCGTTGCCCGGAATCGGCGAGGCCGAGATGACGACCGTATCGTTGTAATCCAGCTTAATCTGGTAAAAATCGTCGTTTGCCATGCGGGTGAGCGCGCTCATCGGTTCGCCCTGACTGCCGGTCGTGATGATGACGAGGTTCTTGTCCTCGATGTCCTTTATCTTTTCGAGCTCGACCACCTGGCCGGGCTCATATTTCAGCTCGCCGATTTTGGTCGCGATGTCGGAAACGTTGATCATGCTGCGCCCCGAAAAAACGACTTTGCGCTTGTATTTGACTGCCAAATCAATGATTTGCTGCAAACGGTGTACGTTGGACGAGAACGTCGCGATAAAGATGCGGCGGTCTAAGTTTTCGGCAAAGATACCGTTCAGCGAATTCCCCACCGTCGATTCGCTCATCGACGAGCCGGGACGTTCGATGTTCGTGCTCTCGCAAAGGAGCAGCAGCACGCCTTGTTGGCCGATTTCCGCGATGCGCTGCAGGTCAATCACGTTGCCCGCAATCGGCGTAAAATCCACCTTATAGTCGCCCGTATGGAATACGACGCCGACCGGCGTGGTGACGGAGAGCGCACAGCTGCCGGCAACCGAGTGCGACACATTGACGAATTCCACCTTAAAGCTCGATCCCAAAGCAACGACGCTTTTGGGCGCGACCGTGTTAAGTCGCGCGGCGTCGAACATTTTGTGCTCGCGCAATTTCGGCTCTAAGAGTGCCAGCGTCAATCGGGTGCCGTACACCGGGACGTTGAGCTCCTTTAAAATGTACGGGATTGCGCCGATGTGGTCCTCGTGCCCGTGCGTTAAAACGATGCCGCGCACGCGCTCGCGGTTGACGGTCAAATACGTAACGTCGGGGATGACCAAATCGACCCCCGGCATGTCGTCGCTTGGAAACGTGACG
>WQYM01000126.1 GCA_009781235.1 Bacillota bacterium | reverse complement strand
TTTGTTAAGGCTACGGTAAAAGAGGTTGGCCGTCCGCCGTACGACCCTAAAGATATGCTCAAGCTGTACTTATACGGCATGGATAAGGGCATTCTTTCTTCGCGTAAGCTGGAACATGAGTGCGTAACGGAGGTTTCTACGACCGACCCGGACGCAAGGCTGATGAAACAAGGCAACAACGGCGTGGATGTAAGCTATAACGTTCAGGCAGCGGTGGATTCCAAGCACAAACTAATTGCGGGCGTGATGGTTCTAAACGCGCCGAACGACCAAGGCCAGCTGTCTAAAGTCGCAAAGTCGGTCAAGGAAAATTTAGATTTGGAAGAGATGACGGCAATTGCGGACAAAGGGTACCATGATACAAAAGACTTACGCGAGTGCCACCAAAACGGGATTACAACCATCGTTGCCGTACCCGATGCGCAAGAACCGGACGAGGGAATAGATTTTAAGAAAGAGGATTTCACCTACGACAAGCCAAATGACTGCTATCGCTGCCCCGTCGGACAAACCTTGAAGTTCGGAAGCGAAGATAAAAAAACCGGAATTCGACGCTATTTAAACATTCGCGCTTGCAAAAATTGTCCGCAAAGAGCCCGCTGCACCAAGGGCACCCGACGCGTTGTCACTCGACACAAGTTTGCCGACAGCGTCGAACAAAACGATTTAAACTTTAAGAACAACTACGACATTTACAAGCTCCGCCAACTGTTGTGCGAACACCCGTTCGGCACAATTAAGCGAGGCATGGGGATACGTCAGTTTCTGACAAGGGGAAAAGACAACGTGGCCGCCGAGGCCGCGCTGATTTTCCTTTGCTACAATCTCAAAAGAATGCGCACAATCGAGCGAAATGTGGATAAAAATACGTTGGAGCACACCAAAATTTTCGAGACTTGTTCCTATTTTTACCTTTTCGTCCTTTTAATCCGACGTTTAGTCAAACATCTAATAACACCAAAAAGCTAAAAAGATAAAATCCGATTTTTTCCCCAGTCTGACGGGGAACTTTGTGTAATTGGTGCGTGAGGTTGAGTGGATGAATTTACACAAAGTTCCCCGCCCCCTTGTGTTACGCCCCCTTGTGTTACAACTCAACCGTTTCGCCCCCTTGTGTTACAACTCAACCGTTTCCGCTTTTTTAATCGTCGGATTGTTTAATATGTTGCCCCATGTATCAAAGCGCGAGCCGTGGCAGGGGCAGTCCCACGAGCGGTCGTCGCGGTTCCACTTAAGGGCGCACCCAAGGTGCGGGCACACGGCGTCTATCGCGTGTATTTGCCCGGATTCGTCTTTGTAAACGCCGTACCGTTTGCCCTTATGCTTTACGATCGCGCCCTCGCCGTTTTTGATTTTATCGAGCCTTTTTGCGTCCGGAGAAAATAGGGAACTAAACCACCCCGCCGCGATGGTGGCAATGTTGCGCGCCGATTTTACCGGGGATTTTAGCGTATAAAAACGCCCCGGGTCGAAAGGGTTTGACGGGGTTTTCAGTTTACATTTTGCAGTTTTCAGTTGCGGATTTGTGACTTGGGCAGTTGGTTCTTCCCAAAAGGATAGCTGATAACCGTCAACCGGCAACTGCTCCGGTGTACCCGTCTGAATATCGTTGCTCATGATATACGGCGGGATATCGGCTCTGCGGGCATCACCTGCGGCGCTTTCTTCCGCCGCCTCCCACATGAAATTTTCATCCAACCGGTACGGCGCGGGTTCGGGCGGATGGCCTTGCGAGCCTGCGTGGGCATCGGCCCCTACGGGTTCGGGCGGATGGCCTTGCGGGCCGATGTAGGCATCGACTCCTACGGATTGATCTACCCCTAACCCCTGACCCCTGATCCCTGACCCCTGATCCCTGATCCCTAACCCCTGACCCCTGACCCCTAATCCCTGACCCCTGACCCCTAAAATCATCCTCGCCACAATCTCCGCGCAAGCCGCGGAATTCGTAAATCCCCACTTGTTAAAGCCCGTCACCACATAAACGTCCGCAAGCATCCCGCTGTAGCGTCCGGCAAAAGGGAACCCATCGCTGGTCATGCAATCCTGCGCCGAAAAACGTGCGCGAATTTGTTCGCCGCCCGCACCGAAATGCGCTTGCACGTGCCGCTCGACCACCCCGAAACAACTTCCGCGCTTATACTTCCCCGTCCGCGCTACCCCTCCGCCGCACAAAATCAGATTCTCTCCGCACGGCCGGTATTCAAACCCGCGGTTCTCGGCAGCCTCGTAGATATTTTTTAGCGGCAACTCCGACTCAAACACCACGTTAAAGCTGCGGCTTTGGTACATTTTTAAAAAATAGAAGCCGGGGAAATTGAGAAAGGGATAATGCGTTGCCCAAATAAACTGCTTGGCGTACACCTTAAGCTCCCCAATCTCCAGCACCCCGTCGTCCGGCTGTTCCGAAACAGGCGTATTCTCAAAAAACCGCACGCCGCGCTCGTTCAACGCATGGCTAAGCCCGAGAGCAAATCGGTAAGGGTTGAGATGCGCTTGATTTTGGATACGCAATGCCGCGGTGACTGAAAAAGGAAGCTCGGTTGCAACGGAATATTGCGTCTCTACCCCCAGCCGCCCGTACGCGCGCCGTTCTCGTTCGATTGCCGCCGCGCCCGCATGGCTCGTCGCGTACAAAACCATGTCACAGTCCGTAAAGTCGCAATCTATGTCGTACCCGGCCACAATGTCCCGAATCCTTTCCAAGCCCTCGCGATTCCGCGTCAGATATTCACGCGCCCGTTCCTCGCCGTGCTTTTTAATCATGCGGTCATAAACTAAATCGTGCGCAAAGCTTACCATCGCGCTCGATCTGGCGGTTTCTCCAGCGCCGATTTTTTCCGCCTCAAGGATGCAAATATCTTTTACTCCGCGCCGAACCAGCGCTTCGGCGCACATGAGTCCCGCAAGCCCCCCGCCGACAATCACGGCCTCGGCCTCGATGTCATGCTCAAGATGAGGGAACCTATCCTTAAATTCATCCGTCCAAAACGTATTTTCCATTCCGGAAGTATGGACGGATTTGGCGGCACATATACGTCATTGTGCCGATTGCGACTCACAAATCGTGTAAAAAAT
Organism: Bacillota bacterium; assembly: GCA_009781235.1. Classification (GTDB taxonomy): domain Bacteria; phylum Bacillota; class Clostridia; order Christensenellales; family Pumilibacteraceae; genus WRAP01. The sequence continues at coordinate 4,658 of WQYM01000126.1, read as the reverse complement.
CTTGACAGCACTCAAGCAGCATGGTATACTTACATTAAACATTGTTTTTTGGAGGAACAAATACAATGTAAAGAATTAAACTTGTGATTGTCGCGGTTTTTGCGGCATCGTTGCTGCTGCCACCTTTGCCGCGTGCATGGGCGAAAGGACATCCGGGGGCGGAAAGCTGAACGAGGACGGAAAATGGACCGTTAAGTTCGATCTTAACTACGCCGCCGCCGTCGACTTGCCGGACAGCTTTGTCGAGCCCGAGGCGTCTCTAACCAAACCGTCAAACCCGTCAAGACCCGGTTTTACGTTTGAAGGCTGGTTTACGGAAAAGGCCTGCACCAACGCCTACGATTTTTCCTCGCCGGTGACTAAAAATTTCACCCTATATGCAAAATGGGATGAGATTACCTACAAGGTGACGTTTGGCTTGGGCTTTGACGGGCCGCCTGCTTTGACGGCTCCGGCCGAACAAACGGGAATCAAATACGGCGAAAAGGCCGTCGAGCCGGCCGCGCCCAACGGCGGAGCAACCCATGCGTTTCTCGGCTGGTACGACGGCATGGCAAGATTGGATTTTAATACCGGCGTCACCGCCAATCTCACGCTAACCGCCAAATGGAGCGCCAAAGCGACGGCGCCGCTTGCGACGCCCGTGTCCGGGGACTTCCGCGTGGCCGGGGGTGAAGCGGCCTCCGTGATGAGCATCGAGGTAGACCGCCGCAACCGGACCAGCATGTGGGGCTCGGATGAGGAGGGATTCCTATTCGGGGATGAAGAAGGCAAGTTTAACCCCGAACTTGGCGTCGGCATGACCGAGATGCGCGTATACGTTTATACCTCCTCTGCCGCCGCCAATGCCGCAACCAAAGCAACGCCGGGCGGAATCGCATATTTTTCGGTTTGGCAGGATCGGCTGACGAGTGCCGACGGGACGGTTTCCAAGGCATGTAGCGAATACGACGGCGGGGATTATCAGGATCCCAGCAATTATTACATTTTCGGCGTAGTCATGATTGACTTTTTAAGGGAGGCGCTGGGGGAAGCCTATGCGGTAACAAGCAACAACGCGTACTTTTTTAGAGTGCAGTTCGTCTCTGCCGGCTCACCCGAATTTAACAGCGAATTAGGTTCCGTCAGCGCCGCTTGGCTCGGCCGCAATTACGAGCTTGCCGGCTAGAGGTTAGGGGATAGGGGCTAGAGCCTATTGTAATTGAGGGCTATTTCAGTTCAAAGTGAGGAATTAGGAGTGAGGAGTTAGAAATGAGGGATAAGTGAAGGTCAGAGTAAGAGCATGGTTCTTTTGTTCCTAAAGGAATAAAAGAAAATTGTCGCTATTTCCACGGGCACTTATCCCTCATTCCTAACTCCTAATTCCTAACTCCTAATTCCTCACTAACATATCTGCCACTCATGAAAGTACAACCTCCCGCATATAGTTTTAATACTAACCTGCGGGAGATTTTTTTTAATGCACAATGCACAACGCACAATACTGTTAAGCATCCTCATGCTGTCGCTTATCATGGCCGCCGCTCTTTTTTCCGGGTGCTCGCCGAACGGGGACAGTCAAAAGCTTTCCTCTTACACCATCGACGTTACCTACAACGACAATCAAAAGGCGCTTGCCGGAAAAATGACGCTGGATTACCGCAACAACTACGACGTCGAATTAGGGGAGCTGGCGTTTCACCTCTACCCCGCGGCATATCGCGAGGGCGCGCGTTTTAAGCCCGTCGACACGCAGGATATCGCCCAGGCTTACCCTAACGGCGAAAATTTCGGCGGCATTACGGTTCCGTCGGTTTTACTCGGCGGAAAAGAGGCCGAGCACCGTCTTGGCGGCCAAGACGACGACATTTTATACGTTACCCTTAAAAACGCGCTGATGCCGGGCGCATCCGTAAAAATCGAGATGACGTTTAACGTCTCTATCCCCAATATGCGGCACCGGTTCGGTTGGTTCGATAAAACCGTGAATTTGGGGAATTTTTACCCGATTGCGTGCGTCTACGAGAACGGCGCGTTTGTCACCGACCCCTACTATGCGTGGGGCGACCCGTTTTATTCGGAATGCGCAAACTATACGGTATCGATAACCGCGCCTGCAAAGTTCACGGCGGCGACGAGCGGCAGGGTAGAAACCGAGTACGCGGGCACAGAGCACGTAAAAAGTACCTCCGTCATCGAAAAAGCACGGGATTTTGCCGTGGTTTTGGGCGAATTTTCGCAAAAAGAAGCGGTGACGTCCGACGGCGTAAAGGTTTTATACTACTACCACGACGACCCTACGCCGGAGCTGTCGCTGGCGGCGGCACTCGACAGCGTCAAAACCTTCTCCAATCTTTTCGGCGGCTACCCCTACAAGACGTTTTCGACCGTACAAACCGCCTTTTTAAACGGCGGCATGGAGTACCCGGGGCTTACCTACATTTCCGACCGGCTCTCGGGCGAGCTGTACCGAGAGGTGATTATCCACGAGGCGGCGCACCAGTGGTGGTATGGGGGCGTCGGCAACAATCAGGTGAAACACGCGTGGGTGGACGAGGCCTTGGCCGAATACTCGACGACGCTTTTTTATGAGAAAAACCCCTCCTATAACGTAACGTACAACAAAAGAATCGCGGACGCGCTGTCTAACTACACGATATATTGCGACCTGTACAAAAACCGCCCGGATTTTTCGACGTCTATGAACCGCAGGCTGCCGGACTTTCGCGGCGCGCTGGAATATACCTGTATGACCTACATAAAAGGGCAAATCATGATGGATTCCTTGCGCGCCAACATCGGAGACGAGGCATTTTTTGCGGGCTTAAAAAACTATTTTTCCGATAATCTCTACGGCGTCGGGTCGCCCGAATTGCTTTGCGCCGCGTTTGAAACCGCCTCAAAAAAGCAGCTCGCCCCGTTTTTTACGGCGTGGGCGGACGGGAAAATCCAAGTCTTTGCTAATTAGCGAAGACTTGGGTTTTCCCAATGAAAAATGAAAAGTGAAAATCGAAAAACGTCGGTCATAATATTTTTTTATGCCTAACTAACTCTCTATTTTATTTACTTATACACTTATCCACAGCGAAATCCACATATTATCACACATCTTTTTCTATTTTGGTGGAATGATTTTTATCTATGATGCTGGTTATCAAAAAACGTACTTTATTTGCAATTACCGGCGCTGCCATAGCGGCGGTACTTATTGCCGCGCTTTTTGCCGGCGCCGGCGTTTTGGCGGGCACGGGCGCGGCGGCAACCGGTAAAACCGTGGTCATTGACGCAGGCCACGGCGGCATGGACGGCGGCGTCAGCGGCAAAACCACCGGGATAAAAGAAAGCGACGTCAACTTAGCCGTCGCAAAATCCCTGCGCCACTTTTTAGAGAACCGGGGCTACCGGGTCGTTATGACGCGTTCCAATTCGGACGGCCTGTACGGATTGTCAAAAAGTAACCGAAAAATTAAAGACATGGAGGCGCGGCGGAAAATCATCGAGGACGCGTCGCCCGATTTGGTAATCAGCATCCACCAAAACGCATTCCCGAGCCCCACGGTACAGGGGGCGCAGGTTTTTTACGCGCCCTCCTCCGAAACCGGGGCCGCATACGCCAAAACAATGCAAAGCGTGCTGAACAACACGCTGGGGCATAAACGCGTAGAAAAACCGGGCGACTATTTTATTTTGCAATGCTCGGAGTGCCCCTCCTTGCTGGTCGAATGCGGTTTTTTATCGAACCCCGAGGAGGAAAAGCTGCTAATTTCGGCCAACTATCAAGAAAAAACCGCATACGCGGTTTTTAGCGGCATCCATGCAATTCTAGAGGAGCGGGCAGCAACAGAGCCGTGCTGAAAGCTATTGGCGGCTCTGAACAAATTCGGGGCTTCCTATTGGAAGCGGCTCGCTAAAAACGCGTCCATGCGGGCAAAGGCCTTATCGTTTTCGGCCGGGTTTTTAGCGGCGGAAAGGTACATTTTAATCAGCGGCTCGGTGCCGGAGGGACGGATAATCAGGCGGCTCCCGTCGGCCAAATCGAACAAAAGCACGTCGGAAGGGGGCAAATCGAATTCCTTTTGCGACAAATAGTCGACGGTTTTGGCCACCTTGACGCCGCCGATGGCTTGGGGCAGATTTTGGCGCAACGCGGTAAGCAGATCCTTCATTTTGATAAAGCCCGCCGCGCCCGGGAACTCAAACGCGCGCAAAACGTGCGTGTACGTACCGAATTTTTTATAGAGCCCGTTGATGCGGTCGGCCAATGTCGCCCCGCTTTTTTTGTAATACGCCGCCATTTCCGCCGCCAGCATGGAGGCGACCACCGCGTCCTTGTCGCGCACGTAAGCCCCCGCCAGACACCCGTAGCTTTCCTCAAAGCCGAACACGAAACGCTCCGCCTCGCCGGAGGCTTCCAGCTTTCCAATCACCTCGCCGATGTACTTAAAGCCCGTCAAAACGTCATAAATTTGCGCGCCGTATTCCTTTGCCACACAAGCGGCAAGCTCGGTGGAAACAATGGTTTTGATGATGACGGGGACTTGGGGCAATGTGCCGTTTGCTTTGCGGCGGGAAAGCAGGTAGTCGCACAACAGCGCACCCGTTTCGTTGCCCGAAAGCAGGCGGTATCCCTCCCCCGTTTTAACCGCCAAGCCCATGCGGTCGGCATCGGGGTCGGTTGC
>WQYM01000125.1 GCA_009781235.1 Bacillota bacterium | reverse complement strand
TTGGTTTGGCACTCGTACCGCGTCGACCAATCCTTGTATTGCTCATACAAATAGCCGTATTCTTCCGGCGTGTAGCCGAACCCAAAAAACTTTACGATCTTCTCGTCGACCGGCGGCGCCGCTTCCGGATCCGCGCCGAGCTCCGACGCGGCACCGATTTCCAGTATCCTATCACGCCGATCCCGCAGCGTATCTAAAAAGCACGTCCCTTTGCTTTTAATTTGAGCCATGTTCATCTTCGACGGGTATATCATGATACGCGAATAACTCAATGAGGCATTAACAGTCGCCGCGGCCGCGTCGCTATGGTAATACCAGTCAAACAACCGACAGCAATGCTCGATAGCGAGCTCGACGTTCCCGTCGTAAAACGCGACAAGCTGCCGGTAATATTTTTCCAAGCATAACCGGCACATCGTAATGTATCCGCCGTTCCCGGCGAACAACTTCGAGTTCGACACCGAAAAGTTCCCTTTCTGCATCGGGTACACCTTCCCGCAGCACGAGCACTTGCAACCGGGTTTTTCGGATTCCCGCTCTATCTTTTTCATTTTTGCCGAGGAGTCTGTCTGAACCGCTTCTCCCCTAAACTGCTTCCCTTTACGCGTCGCCATTGGCTTCTCCTTTTGGTTTTGTTAGTCGATATACAATTCGTCCAAATCATCCGACCCGTCGCGCACAATATAACCCTGTGTGGTGACCGGACTTTCATGGCCGAGTAATTTTTGAAGGACTTTTATATCTTTGCCTTCTTCGATTGAAAGCTGCGTTGCACGCGAGCAACGGAGCAAATGGGGGTGTGCCCGCCGGCCGATAATCTTAGCGAACACGGCCTTCGCCCACGCGTTGAACAGCGTTTCGCTGACCTGCCGGATTCTCCCGTCGTAGTGCGTAACGAACATATGCTCGCAATCGTCCGCGCCGCGATGTTCAAGCCATTTTTTCAGCGCGGACATCGTCGCCTCGCTGAATGTAAAGCGCCGTACTTTCCCGACCGACCCGGAGCCTTTGCAACGAACCGGATGCGTCTGATAAAACAAGACTTCCCTTTCGTCCTTTCTCTTTACGACCGGCGCGGCGTTGACAACGCTCTTTAACAACTGCCGGCTCTCCGCACGGCGGCAGCCGGTGTCCAGCGTAAACATCAGGTACGCGATCTTTTGCCACTCCTTACGCTCCGTCAAAACCTCTATTAAGTGATTGAACTCCGCTTTGGTAAGCGGTTCCTTATCGTGCACCGCCGCTTTCGGCGGGCGCTTGATGCTCTTATTGATGAAGTTGCGAAACGTCGGATATTCGTCGTGATAATAAATCTCGATGTAACCGTTCAGGCTGCTGATCGCGGCGCGCTTGTTGTTTACGTCGCTCGACGAGCACCCGCGGCTTACCAGCCAGTTTTGGAATCTCTTATACTCGAGCGGCTTAACCTCAAGCTGTTTCTTGTTGGCCAAGTTCTCCGCCACCCATACAAACCAAATCCGTAAATTCGACTCGTACACCTTGACGGTCTGCTTTGAAAGCTCCGTCGAGTTCGCCAAAAACTCCTCCAGCATATTCCGGTTGAATTGACAAACGCCGTCCCATTGAGACGGCGCCGCTTGTGCTAATTTTCTCATCATCGATCTCCCTTGTTACGCTATCCCCTCAAGCCATTCCATGAATTGAGGGATTTTGCTGTATTTTGTTGAGGGATTTTGTAGTAATCGGCTCAATCAAAATCTAACGATGTTTCGGATTGCCTGAACCGGATAATCTCCCGTTCCGGCGTTACGGTCATCTCGCCGCTCGACGGATGGCGGACCCTCTTTTGAGGCGCCCTACAGAGCCTAAAAACGCCAAGGCGCGGGGCGCGGACGCTTTTTCGGTCTTTGTACAACAGTTTTCTTAAGAGCCGAAAAACGCTCTCGCAAGTAAACGCGGCTTCCCTTTGGGATACGCCGTTTTCTTTCGCATACAGCTTATTGAATTCGCTGCCGTTTATCATTTATGTTTCCTTCCTTTGCCGAATAATTGAAAATTCGATAGACTTTTACTATGTTATTTACTACTAAGGAGTTAATTTTGTTGACAATGCGGTTTCAGTTAGATATAATACATATAATTTTGGAGGTATCCCATGTCCGAAAACGAAAAAATCATTGAACGCGAGATTTATATCGAGCAAATAAAAGACTTTATCGACAAGCCTTTTATCAAAATCATTTGCGGATTGCGCCGAAGCGGCAAGTCGTCCGTCCTAAACCTCATTATAAGAGAGGTTTTGAAAATCTCAGACGAGACGCACATCATCCGACTCAATTTTGAGGAAATCGAAAATCAGTGGATAAAGACTTCCGACCAACTAAACGAGTATCTGTTGTCAAGGGTTAAAGACGATGGCAAGTATTATCTTTTCTTAGACGAACCTCAGGAGGTGGTGGGCTGGGAAAAGTCCGTGAACGGCTTTCGCTTAAAAAATTCCGACATTTATATCACGGGTTCCAACTCGAAACTGTTGTCCGGCGAGTTTTCTACGTTGCTCGGGGGGCGATATGTTTCGTTTGTCATTCACAGCCTCTCATTTGGGGAGTTTTTAAAGTTTCGCTCCGAATACGGGATCGGCTCGGACGATGCCAGCAAGGAACTCTTAAACTACATTACTATCGGCGGCTTCCCCGTTCTTTCGACCATGATGTTTGGCGCGGCAGCGACCAAAAGGATTATTGAAGACATTAACTCGTCCGCCATCCTGAAAGACGTCATAGAGAGAAAAAAAATCCGCAGCCCCGAGTTGCTTAAAAAACTGATTGCGTTTGTTTACGATAACGTCGGAAGCCCCGTTTCAATAAACTCGATTGTAAAATACCTGAAAAACGAGAAGGTTGCCTGTCACCCTAGCACGATATCCGAATACTTGGGATATTTAGCGGAGGCGTACATCATTCATAGGGTTCAGAGATATGACATTAGGGGCAAGGCGCTGCTTGAAAGCAACGAAAAGTTTTACTTAGGCGAGCACTCTCTTCAATATGCGTTGTTTGGAATCCGCGCGGCAGCAAGACAGGGCATCGTCGAGAACATCGTTTACTTGGAGCTTCTGCGGCGCGGGTACAGCGTTTACTCGGGCAATCTTAAGAAAATGTTCCGAAACGCAGAGGGAAACCGCGAATATAAAACGCTCGAAGTAGATTTTGTCGCCAAAAAAGACAACGGCAAAATATATGTCCAGGCTTGCCTTGAGTTCACAAACTATGAGTCTACCAAAACCCGTGAATTTGCGCCGCTCATGGAAATTGACGATCACTACCCGAAATATGTTGTGACGCTCGACCCCATGTGGCAGGCCGATGAGAACGGTGTAAAAGGCATTCACTTGAAAGACTTCTTGCTAAAAGACAGTTTCTAAAAAAACGTGTCCCCCTACTTTCAGCGTATCATAGGTTTTGTGAAAAAAGTGCGCAAAAAGTGCGCAACGGTTTACCAAAAGTGTGCCAACTTTTAGGTTTTTTGTCCTGCCTCAAAGACTTTCGCTATTTTTTCGACAATTCTAGCGCATCTGTAATAGACTGAACGCCTCGCGCAGCGGCAACTTTTAGCGACTTTTACGACGGCCAAACCCTCAAGGTATACCTGCCGCAGAAGTATATTGTCCTCTGCGCACAAGGCGCTTATCGAGTTTTCTAAAAAGTCAAGCCTTTCGCTTAATAACGGCCCGCCAAGGCCGTTTTTTGTTTGCATCTTATAAAACCGATAGTTGCACAACAAGTCCTTAATTATCTCCGCGCTCGATTTCATCCCTCTGCTCCTTAGATAATCCGGTTATCGTAGCCTGCCGCTCACGCCCGCCGTTTTTCATATCCGCCGCGGCGCGCGCCTGCTGTTCGACAACCCAGTCGCCTTTTATTAAATCCGTGATTTTGCTTCTTAACCATAAGCGTATCAGTCCCTTCTCCTCAGCTTCCTCCGACCATTCTGAGGCCAGGCACACGCCGGCCAAGTCCCAAAATTGCATGAGCCCCAATCGCCCGCCATTGTAAATAAACAGCTTTAAAAGCTTGCCGCTGTCCTCGTCCAAATAGTCCGCGCGGAAATATCCCCACCACGGAATGCGCCCCGCTTTATTCATGCCTATGATGTACTCCTCGACTTCCGCTTTGAGGGTACGTTTATCCAGCTGCGGCAAACCAAGCGATTCGCTCAAGTCGAACTCGGCCTCCGCCGTAATGCTTAATTTATGTAACACTCCTATCTTTTCCACTCCTCATTTTTTCAAATGCTTCACGCAACTTGCGCGGCTTTTCCGGCTTGTTTAATGCCGAGTAGCTAATCTCCTTTAAATCATCGCCGGCAGCCAAGTTCTCAATCCAACGATCTAACAATTCCCGCATTCGCTTGCTTGGAATATAAACCCAAATGTCCTCGCCCTTTCGGATGGCGGAACGAAAGAGCCATTGAACCAAAACGGACAAGGCGTACATGTCTTGGCTTATTTTCGTGATGCCGTGTTGAAGCAAGTAGTTTTTTGCCCACGGCTGCATAAAGACGTTCACGCAGTACGCCAAATATTTTTTATTAGCAAACTCATTCGTGGCGCGGCTGTTAAAGGCGACAAAGCCGCTTGAATACCCTTTCCCTCTTAAAGCTTTCTTGGTTTTATTAAAAGCCGTCCACATCCGCTCACAGGAGCCGCCTTCAAAGTCGTAACGGAAAACGTTATAGATGCTATTTTTCAGTTCGGTAACAGCCGACTTCCCCGGCAAAAGGTTTCTTTCAAACCAGCCCGAAGATAAGCTGAACGGATCGCGGCCGACGCCGTTTCTTTTTCTGCTTTGCAGGATGTGAATTTTCTCTCTTAGGTCTACGCGGCGATCCATCTCGTTAAGAGCGCAGAAATCATAGCTATTCCCCTCGCGCCGCGTCCCGATCAACTCATACTTCAGGCTGTTCGCGTCAAAGAAATACCTAAGCAGCTGGTACTCAAACAAATACGTCAAAACATAAGCTTCCGAAAAACACCCGAACAAGTCCGGAGGTATCGCCCAAAAATAAAACGACTCGCCGTACATTATCAGATTCTTGGACTTGGACATCTGCTTGACTTCGCTGAATAGCACGCCGCTGTAGTCCTCGTCGCTCCAAATGATCTCATTGTCTTTGTGGATCGCAATATTATGCCGCAGCAGCAAATCCACATCGCCGCCGTTTATCCTCAGCGGCTGGAACACATCGATTACTTCGTCGAGCACCAGCGTGTAGCCTTGTTCCCGGATGAGTCTTTTCGTTTCGTCCGTATAGCAGGCAAAGAGCGAGTGCGTACTCACGATGTTTTCCCCGCGCGTCAATAACCCGTGTATATCGTTGAGCTTAGAAAAACCGTTGGCGTATTTTTTCTCCGGGGAAACGAATCTCCGTAAGGAGCAGCACTGCTTGATTCTCTCCACCTCTGTAAGATACGGCGTGATAAATATAAATCTTTTGTCCGTTTCCCGGTTCATCATGTTGATACACGAAACCGTTTTGCCCGCGCCGCACAGCGCGTCGCATACTTTAATTTTCATCTAATTGAATTCCTCATAAATAATTCGTACCACCATTTAACGTGGTGCGTCTTTTTTCAATACTTTCCTATCATAGGGCGTTTTTTGTGCAAATTCCCTTAAAGGTAAGATTTTAGGGTATATAGGTATTTTTTTATCAAGGGAAGGCTGGTAGGGTTCGCTAGCGCGAACGCTTGCCGTACCGATTGGCACATACCGGGGATATTTGTTCACCGGCTTCCGTTTCCGGTTGTTCTTCGGTTGCTGGTATTCACAAGGGCTTCATCTAATTCGACCCGAGTATATCACGGGTTTTCGGCTTGTCAAGGGTTTTCGGTATCGCTATTTTTGTCTAAAATTGCCCGTAAAAATAAATTATCTCGGTAGAGGGCATTTTTGCCCGAGAATGGCCGATTTTTCACATTCTCGGAAAACCTCCCTATAATAGGGCGCAATTTGCGCATTTTTGCTCAAAAAACCGTTTTTGAAATTTTTGCGAACCACGAAAATCCCCCTATGATAGGGCGCTTGTCCGAGAGCGAAACCGAGATTTTTCAGGCGTTTTGGGGTCATGGCGTTTTAGGTAATTTCCGCGTAAAAACTGAAAGGATTTTGTACATTTTTTGCGAATTTTCGGCGCGATAATTAGAAGCATTGACTGTGCGGTTTCCGCAAATTCCGTTCGCGCTTTTTAGTGTAAAAATACCCCTATCATAGTGGCAATGTTATCTATTGTCAAAAGATAATATTCGCGCTTTTCGTGCGTTCTCGTATGCGCATATTCGCATATATCTCGTGCGCGTGCATACCCGTGCGCGTATATTGAGAAACGCCAAAACCCGACAAAATACGCGCATTTTCATATCCAATCATATCCCCCACATATCCCCCACAACTCAAAAAAATTCGCTAAAAAACTTTTGCAAATCGCTTGACAAGTGCTTTTGATACTGCTATTTTGCGGTTCGTTCTTGACGGCAATCAAGAACAGCAAAATATTTTTAGTGAGGTTTTCAAAATGAAAACACAAAACACCGCAAACAAAAAAACCGTTGAGCGCGTCAACCGCTCAACCGCCGTACCCAAGACGGCAACCACAACCGCCGACGCGAACACACCGCCGACAACACCGCCGAAAACGGCGAACGCGCCGAATAAGGGAAGGAAGGTAACGGCAAAAAATGTTCAAAACATCGGTGAGGGCATCGCAACAAAGGCACTAAAAACCATCTACCAAAAAAGCGCGGACAATTTTATTCGGCGGTTATATTGCGATTTGCTCAACGACATCAACGCACGCAAAAACAATATTGCCGAAAACCTTTCCGACAGTTACGACATAGCGCAAACCGCCATATTGTTTCTAATTCCCTACATCGGCAAAAAGTTAGACAGCAAAGCGGGCAACGGTGAAACCGACAAGGACGGCAAAGGGATTTCCATTTTACGGGCTACTTTTAGAGCGGTAAACCGCTATATTATGGGGCAACGCAAAGCCGAATTTAATCGCGTTTACTTAGAGGACAACGGACAATATTTTGAGATACCGAAATACTTTGACGCGCAAACCATAAGCGAATTAAACTTGATATATTCGGCGGTACGAAATTTAGAATTGACGGAACGGCAAGACAAAGTATTGCATTACCGCTTGCAAGGGAAAGGGGTGCGCGAAATAGCGCGTATTTGCGGTGTGAACCCCAAATCAACGCAAGAAACGCTAAAACAAATCCAAAAGAAAATGCCTATTGAGTACCAACAAAAAGCCGAAAAGGTAAGACACAGCGGATACGACAAAAGCGGAAAGCGCAACACATTCGCGCCGTACATACCGCCGACACCACCCCTTACCATAGACGGCAGTGAATTTTTAATGCCATTTGACATCAAATACATACCGCCCAAAGTCAAAGCAATTAAGGGCAAGGCAACCGCAAAACTAACGGCACAAGGGCAAAAACTTGTAAACGCTATGAAACGCGAATTTGACTTGATACAAGCGACATCGCAAGACTTGACACTTGCCGAATTTTACGCAAAGTAAAAACAGCACAAACCACCGAAAACCGCCGACACGCACGGCGGTTTTTTTTATATCGCGTGTGCGCGTGTGAACGGACACCGCCGACAACGGCGCGAACCGCACACCCCCCACACCTTTACTTGTTAGGTGAACGGACACCGCCGACAACGGCGCGACACCGACACCCCCCACACCTTTACTTGTTAGGTGAACGGACACCGCCGACAACGGCGCGAACCGCACACCCCCCACACCTTTACTTGTTAGGTGAACGGACACCG
>WQYM01000124.1 GCA_009781235.1 Bacillota bacterium | reverse complement strand
CTTCCAACCCCCAACCCCCAACCCCCAACCCCCAAAAACAAAATCCACCCCCTCCTCCACCCCCCTTCCCCCTCCCCCCCCCCCCCCCAAAAATCCTAAACCTGTTCGCCTACACGGGCGGCGCTACCGTCGCGTGCGCCAAAGAGGGCGCGTTTGTCACCCACGTAGACGCCGCAAAAGGCATGGTGGAACGCGCAAAGCTTAACTGCAAATTATCCGGCGTCGGCGAAAAATCCGTGCGCTGGATTGTGGAGGATTGCAAAAAGTTTTTGGAGCGCGAGATTAGGCGCGGGCAAACCTACGATGCAATCATCATGGATCCCCCCTCCTACGGGCGCGGCGCTTCCGGCGAGGTTTGGAAGCTTGAGGACAGCCTTTATGAGCTCGTCGAGCTTTCCGTCCGTGTCTTATCGCCGAATCCCTTATTCTTTTTACTTAACAGCTACACGACGGGCCTCGGCGCCCACGTGATGCAAAACCTGTTGACTCTCGCCCTTAAATCCTATGGCGGCAGCGTAAAAGCGTATGAGCTTTGCTTGCCGACCGAGGAGGAGGGGGTGGTTCTCCCTTGCGGCAACTCTGCCCTGTGGATAAGTGCAGTAGTGCAGTAGTGAAGGACGATAATTCACGGCGTACACAATTATAAAGTGTTATCACAAATATATTAAAAAATCAATAACTACTGCACTATTGCACTACTGCACTACTGCACTTGGTTTGAGAATCGGCAAATTAAAGCGATATAATAAGGTGCCAAATGCTTCTTTCCGAAATCACCTCCCTCCTCCCCATCCTTTACGAGGACAACCACATCGTTGTCGTCGTAAAGCCGCGCAACATCCCGTCGCAAGAGGACAAGACGGGCGATTTAGACATGCTTTCCATCCTCAAAGACTATCTTAAGCAAAAGTATCAAAAGCCCGGTAATGTGTATCTCGGGCTGGTGCACCGGCTTGACCGTCCTACGGGCGGGGTGATGGTGTTTGCCAAAACCGACAAAGCGGCGGCAAGATTGAGCGAGCAAATCCGTGCCGGCGAGGTGCAAAAGAAGTATTTTGCCTTAGCCGTCGGCGCCCCGCGTGAAAAGCAGGGCAGGCTGACGCACTATTTAACTAAGGACGAGCGCAACAACATGGTCAAAGCGCACGTGGCGGCCGTAAAGGATTCGAAGATCGCCGTGCTGGATTATAAGGTATTAGACTTTACCCAAGATTTGTCGCTAATTGATGTCGACCTTATAACGGGCCGATCGCACCAGGCGCGTGTGCAGCTTGCCGCGCTCGGGACGCCGATTTACGGGGATCACCGTTACGGGGCGCAAGCTTCGCTTGCAACGAAAAATGAAAAACGAAAAACGAAAAACGGCGGACTAAATCAAATTACAAATTACAAATTACAAATTACAAATGTGGACGAAAGAACGGAAAGGCTTATAAAAACCGAATTCCCGATTTATCAAAAAACCGATTCCCCACCCCCCATCCCCCATCCCCCATCCCCCAAACACCTCGCCTTGTGGGCGTACATGCTCACATTTACCCACCCCGTCACAAAAAAAACGATGGTGTTTAAGGCGTTCCCGCCCGACGAGACCCCATGGACGCTGTTTTCGTTTGAGAAATTTATGAATATTGCTAAGCCTTCTGACTAAAGTTTTAGGTTGATAGGTGCGTAAGTTCTTCCCGAGTGCAGTAGTGCAATAGTGCAGTAGTGCAGTAGTGAAGGATAAGAGTCACATTCTTTCCTGAAAAATCCGGCTGGCCACAACATAAAAAATCAATCACTACTGCACTATTGCACTACTGCACTACTGCACTAAAAAGGAGTTCCCCATGAACATTTACCTGCACATCGAAAAACTGCTGTCTTACGCGCAGTCGCACCTGCTGCTGGATGATTTGGATATCATCTACGCCCGCAATCTGGTACTCGACGAAATCAAGCTCACCTCCTTCGTCCAGTATGAGGTGAACACGGATGAAATCGAGGCGCTAAGCTCGCCCGACGCAGTATTAAACCCCGTCGTTGATTATGCTGTCGAAAACGGCGCGGTAAAAAAATCCGAACGTGCCGCGCTGGGTTCGCGCATCATGACGATTCTCTCTAAGCGTCCGTCTGAGATCGTCGATATATATGAGGAGTTAAAGGACAGAGACCCTCAAAAGGCCGAGGCTTGGCTTGCCGATTATATGGCAAAGAGCAATTATGCCCATTACGCGTCGGTTCACGCCCCGTGCGCCTTTACGGCAAAGGACCAAAAAGGCAAGGCGGTAAAGGCTGCCGCTTTGCCCGCAGATTCCGTCGCGGAAATTGAAAAGCTGCTTGCCTACGGACAAGCCCATCTATTGCTCGACGAGCTGGATGTGCCGCAGTTGCGCGGTTTTTTAATCGGCGAGTTAAAAATCACCGATGTTATCCCGCACGAGGCGGAGGAGGGCGAGATCGAGGAAATGACGGTGCCGGACGCGGTGCTGGTTCCGCTGCTTGATTTGGCGCTTTTAAACAAGGCCGTTCCCGAATCCGGGCGCGCGGCGTTTGCCGATAAAGTTATGAGCCTTTTAACGCTCAGGCCCTCCGAAGTCAACGACATGTTTTATGACCTCAGACAAAAGAGCGCCCAAAAGGCGTTTGAATGGCTGTACGATTATGCGATTAAGTCCGGTTACATCAATTATTCCGAAATTCAGAAGAACCGCCGCTGGGAGGCAAAAGGCACCAAGGGGAGGTTAGAGATTGCGATTAACCGCGCCCGCCCCGAAAAGAGCAATCAGGACATCGAAAAAGCTGCTTTCGAGAAAGGGGAGCGCTACCCCTCCTGCCCGTTGTGCAAAGAGAACGAGGGGTATGCGGGCAAGGGAGTTTCTAAAAAGACGCTGCGCACGGTGCCGCTCACGCTTTGCGGCGAGGATTGGTTTTGGCAATATTCGCCGTATTCGTACTTTAACCAGCACGGAATCGCCATCTCGGCCGAGCACAGGCCCATGAAAATCGACCTAGGCACGTTTAACCGCTTATTAGAATTTACCGACTTTATGCCGTCGTATTTTATCGGCTGTAACGCGGCGCTCCCGCGCGTCGGCGGCTCGGTGCTCGCCCACGACCATTTTCAGGGCGGCAAAGGCCAAATGCCGCTCTTTAAAGCTCCGATACTTAAAAAGCTGAAATCCGCCGAATTCCCGTACATCAAAATTGAGATGCCGGATTGGTACAATTCTTGCTTGCGCGTCTCGTACACGACCAAAAAGCATTTAGCGGATTTTGCCGAGCATATCCGCGCAAAGTGGGAAAATTACACCGACAAGGAGGCCGGCATTATCGCGAATTCGGGCGGGAATAAGCACAATTCCATGGCCGTCGTCGCGCGCAAAATGAACGACGGGAACTACGTATTCGACCTCATTTTGCGCAACAACCGCTGCGACGAGGAGTTCCCCGACGGTATTTTTGCCGCGCACCCGGAAAACCGCCCCGTAAAATCCGAGGCCGTTGGCGTCATCGAATCGCTCGGGCTTATGGTGCTGCCGGGCAGGCTTGATGCCCAAGCGGAAAAAATCGAGCGGTTTTTAACTAAGGAAACGCGTTACAGCGCGGCAAGGTTGGATCCCGATCTTTTGACCTTTGCCGACATAATCGCAAAGCTGGTTAAAGAGGGGGGCTCGTCTAAATTGTCTGCCATGGAAGCGCACTTAAACGTAAAAGATGAGCTAAACCGCATTTGCGAGGAGATTTTATACGACACCGCCGTGTTTAAAAAGGACGAGGCGGGGCAGAATGCCTTTAAAGAATTTTTGGCAAGCGCCGGGATTGCGTAGGGAAATGAGGCAACGAATTTATCTGTCCTCACCGCATATGTCCGGGCTTGAGATGGACTATGTGGACGAGGCGTTTAAAACCAATTGGGTCGCGCCGCTCGGGCCGCATGTAACGGCGTTTGAAAACGAGATGTGCATCTTTACCGGCCGAAAATACGCGGCCGCGCTTTCAAGCGGGACGGCGGCGATTCATTTAGGCCTAAAAGCGCTGGGCGTCGGGAAGGGCGACATCGTATTTTGCCCATCGTTTACCTTTGCCGGTTCGGCGAATCCCATCGACTATCTAGGAGCGATCCCCGTTTTTATCGATAGCGACCCCGACACCTTTAATATGTCGCCGTCCGCGCTCGAGGCAGCATATAAGGAATATCCCAATCCAAAAGCCGTCATCATCGTCAATTTATACGGAAACCCTGCGGATTTTGGCGCGCTTTTATGCATTACAAAAAGATACGGCACGCCGGTTTTAGAGGATGCGGCGGAAAGTTTGGGCGCGGAGTATCAAGGAAAGCAGACGGGGAGCTTTGGCGACATATCGATTCTAAGTTTTAACGGGAATAAAATTATCACGACGAGCGGCGGCGGAATGGCGCTCACCGATAGCCAAAAATGGCGCGATAAAATTGTATTTTGGGCGACGCAGAGCCGTGAAAAGGCCGCGTGGTATCAGCACGAGGAAATCGGATACAATTACAGGTTGTCAAACATTTTAGCCGGGATAGGGCGCGGCCAATTAAAGGTCTTGGAGGCGCGGGTAAAACGCAAAACCGAGATTTTCGAGCTGTATGCGCGGGAATTTGCCGACAATCCCCATATCCGGATGTGCCCGCAAACGGCCGGAGGCAAATCCAATCGCTGGCTGACGGTGATTACGCTTTCCGGGGAGTGCAAGGCGGGCGTTATGGACGTGATAGGTGCGCTTGAAAAAGAGAATATCGAGGCGCGCCCCGTCTGGAAGCCGATGCACCTGCAGCCCGTCTTTAAAAACTGCCCGTTTTTCTCCGCTCTTTCGGCCACCGGCGTCTGCGCATCGCTTTTCGAGCGCGGTGTGTGTCTGCCCTCGGACACAAAGATGAGCGATGGGGAAGTTAGATTGGTCGCAGCCATTGTGAATTCGGTGGTGGGTACGTGTTAGAATAGGTCCATTGAATCTGTAGGACGCGATGCCCACATCGCGCCGCATGCGTGGAGCTGGGCAGTCGGCGTGATGTAGGCATCACGCCCTACCATAGATTGTGTCATGAAATTTTTTAAACAACTCATCTCAACGCCTTGGGGTATAGCTCTTTTGGTTTCGGTGGCGGCAATTGTTTGGTTGGCGCTCTCGATTCTGTTGTACCGACCGTTTTATAAACGGTTCTACGACATTCTTTTGTCCGCCGTTGCGATTGTCGTGCTCTCGCCGTTATTATTGGTTCTTACCGTGCTCGGCGCGATAAAGATGGGCGGCAACCCGATATTTGCGCAAGAGCGTCCCGGCAAGAAAGAAAAGATTTTTCGCCTTATTAAATTCCGAACGATGACAAATAAACGCGGGCCGGACGGGGAGTTATTGCCGGACTCCGAGCGGCTGACCGGATATGGCAGATTTTTACGCGCGACATCCCTTGACGAATTGCCTGAGCTGTTCAATATTTTTGTCGGCCAAATGAGCATCGTGGGCCCTAGGCCGTTGCTTGCACAGTATCTCCCGCTGTATAACGAAGAACAAAAAAAGCGCCATAGTGTTCGCCCCGGTCTTACAGGGCTTGCGCAAGTCTCGGGCCGCAACGCCATTACGTGGGAGCAAAAATTTGAAAAGGATTTGGATTACGTTTGCCGCCGATCGCTGTGGTTGGATATAAAAATATTATGGATGACCGTGGTCAAGGTTTTTCGTCGGGACGGGATTTCTCATGCAGAAAATGTTACAATGACTCCTTTTGCGGGGAATATTGAGGAAGATGAAAGGGAGGATGTTCCATGAAATTAGCAATATATTGTGCCGGGGGCTTGGGAAAAGAAGTCTACGATTTGGCGCGACGCAATGCTGGTGAAAAATACCGGGAGATATTTTTTGTAGATGACGCGCGGCGAACAAGCAATTTTTACGGTGCGCAGGTTAAAACCTTTAACGACGTAACAAGCGACGGCGACACCGCGTTCGCAATCGCGTCGGGCGAACCTTTTGTACGGGGTCGGCTTTGGGAAAAAATCCGGCATTCCGGATTTTTGTTAGCGACAATCGTAGATGGCACGGCCGTTATATCGTCGAGCGCAAAGCTTGGGGAGGGCGTATTAATCAACGCGCACGTCCTTGTTTCGAGCGATGCGTTAATCGGCGGGAACACGTATTTACAGCCTTGTTGCTATATCGCGCACGACAGTGCCGTAGGGGAAAATTGCGTGATTTCTTCTTTTTGTCAGGTTTCCGGCGCGTGCGTCGTCGGGGACAACGTCTTTTTCGGCGTAGGGGGTTGCATCCGCGAAAAAGTCGTCGTCGGCGGCGGAAGCATAATTGGCATGGGCAGCTTTGTTCATAAGAATATCGGTGAGTTTACAGTTGCTTACGGAAACCCCGCCCGTTTTGTGCGCAAAAATGACTCCCGGCGTGTTTTTAAGGAATGACAAGAATTTAGGAAGATTATCATCGGATTTTCAGCCTAATTTACTTTTCAATTAAAAAATGTTGTGGTACCTTTTAACAACTGCGTACCTGTACCATTTTAACCCGTAAAACGCTAAATGTGGGCGTTTTAGAGGGCGCTTACGGCAACAGTCTTAAAAGCATATAGATTTTTTATTTGGTGTTTGTGTGAAAATGAGTGTGAAATTTAGTAGTTGCTTGCGTTCAGCAGTTCAATAGATTTCAATTCAGTTTCGTTGTTTATATGCGTATAAACCGCCTTTGTCATTCTACTGCCTTTCGCGTGTCCTACCCATTTTTGAATGATTAACTCGTCAATTACTTTTTCGTGGCAACGGGTAATAAATGTATGCCGTAACTCGTGTAATGTCATTCGGGGCAGGTCGTTGTCTTTGAGCAATTTTTCAAGCCGTTTTCCAAGTGTTGCGCCGTTGATTTCGTAAATTCTCTTATCGGGGTCGCAATCCTTGAATTTCAATAATATTTGGCGTATCATTCCGAACATGGGCATTGTGCGCTTGCTCGCCGCATTTTTTGTTTCAAGGTCATCGGGGTAGTTTTGGTCGTAACTTTCATCAATCCGCAAAGTATTTTGCTTAAAGTCCAAGTCGTTCGGTCTTAGCGCAAGCAGTTCGCCTTTGCGTATACCTTGCAGTAAACAAATCAATAACGGCTCGTATTTGTTAAGGTTAGCAAGGCACAAATCAATGAACTTTTTTTCCTGTTCAGGCGTAAACGCTTTTTTTTCAAACTTTGCGTATTGCTTCGGTCTTGGGATTATCAATGTCGGGTTGCTCTCAACAATCCTGTTGTTAAACGCAATTAAGAACATTTGCCTGCATAAGTTATGAATTTTGTCCTTTGACCTTGCGCCAACCGTTGAATTGATTACCTTTGAAAGCATAAGGCTTGTTATCTCTTGGATATTGACATTATGCAGTTTCTCTAAATACGAGAATGCTTTTAAGAAACTGTCAATAGTCGCTTGCCTTACATTTCCGACCTTGTAACTGCCCAACCACTCGTCAAACCATTCTTTGAGCGTGTAGCCCGTTTTCTTGGCTTGGGCTTTCGGCAGGGGTTGCGCTTGCGGCATCGCCAAAACCTCTAATCTTTGCAGAACCCTTTGCGCCTTGTCAACCTCGATTTTCTCTACGAACAACTTTAATTTGTTGTAGCAGTCAATCTGCGTTCTGCCGTAAATGGAAACGGTTTTGCCCCGATAGTGTACCCTTACGAACCAATTGCCCCGAATATGTCTTTGTATGGTTTTCCCTTTGTATGTCATAATTTCATTCAAAGTTCCAACCGCTGTTATTGGGCGTTAGCCCTAAATTTCACACCTCCGACACTCACATTTTCACTGTCTTAATTATACCATTTTGAGTGAAAAAACGCAAGCAATCCGCGCCCCTG
>WQYM01000123.1 GCA_009781235.1 Bacillota bacterium | reverse complement strand
TCTCTCTCGGCTTGACCAAGTTCAATTGGTTTTTCAATTTTTTTCATTATGATATTCCTCCTAATAGGGAGTATATCATGTTTAAGATAAATAGTCAAGAAAAAGATTTAACTTATCACTAGTTCCCGCGTCGCTTTTTCGTGAGAAAAGTCGCTGTTGACGCCCAGCATCATCAAAGAATATGACGAGTACAGGCTCGTTTTTCCGCGCAGCTTGTCCCATAACGTCATAAACGGCAGGCCGAACTTTGCCACCCACAGCGGAAACCTTTTTTTAATCTTTTTGCCCGCGCCCAGTTCATGCAACGTATCCAGCATTTCCGAGACGGAATAGTAGCGGTTGGAGAGCAGGTACGCCTCACCGCGCTTCCCGTATTGGGCCGCCGCGATTGTTCCGTCCACGACGTCCCGCACGTCCACAAACTGATAGCCGCCGGAGGTTGAAGCCGGGATATTGCCCGCTTTGTAATCAATCGCAATTTGCGTGGTGTGCGTTTCGGAGAAATCATTCGGCCCCACGATGCCCGCCGGATGGACAATCACCGCATCAAGCCCGCGATCTTTTACCGCTTCCATCACCAGCCGGCTGGCGGCGGCCTTGGTTTTTGCATAGTGACCCTTGACCTTTTTGAGGTCAAAATCGGTGGTTTCGGTAATTACGCCCTTTTTGGGCGCGGCGATTGCCTCGACGGAACTGACGTATACGAGCCGCGCGTTAAACTTCAGGCACGCGTCAATCACATTTTTTGTACCCTCGATATTGGTCTCGTACATCTCCTTGCGTTTTTTACGGTCGTTGCCAAGATATACGATGGACGCCGTGTGGATGAAGATGTATTCGGGGCTCGGGGCTCGGGGTTCGGAATTCGGGTCGGAAAACCCTGCCTGCGACGCTTCCGCGCATGCGAACAGCTTGTCCAAATCTGAGGGCTCCAGCACGCCGCCGTACACCACCGACAGGTTGTCGCGGGGTCTGACCCCTTGACAACCTACATACGCGGCACGGAATTTCTCCTTGCTGCGGGCAAGCACGACGACATCCTCGCCGCGTTTATCGAGCTCCTTGGCCAGGTTGTTGCCGACAAAACCCGTCCCGCCGGTGACAATATAAACCTTCTTGCTCATACTACCCCCAAAATAAGGCCCTTAAACGCTGCCAGCGTCTCGTCCACCAACGCCTCGTCCTCGGACTCGGCCATCACGCGCACCTTTGGCTCGGTGCCGGACATACGGACAATCAGCCTGCCGGATTGGCCTAATTTTTCGTTATATGCTTCAATCAACGCCTGCATGTCCTTGCGGTACAAAATAGAGGGCTCGGCGTATTCGGCGATCGCCTTTTGCGGGCACAAGTTTAAAAGGACGGGCGGCGTGAATTTTCCGTCCTTATAAACGGCCTTACAAAAATATATCGCGCTTAAGATTCCGTCGCCGGTGGTCGCCTCCGGGTAAACAATGTAGTGGCCGCTTTGCTCGCCGCCCAAGTTGTACCCCTTTTTAAACATCAAATCGCAAATGTATTTGTCGCCGACCGGCGTGCGGATCAGCCTTTTGCCCTCTTCGGCCAGTTTTTTCTCTAAAGCGAGGTTTGAGAGCACCGTGCCGACCACCACGCCACCCTTCAACGCGCGGTTTTTTGATATGTTGTAAAGCACGCTGTCGCCGTCAATAATTTGGCCGTCGCACACGACGGACAGGCGGTCGGCGTCGCCGTCAAACGAAAAGCCAAGGCGCGTATCGGTGCCGGCGATGCTGTTTTTAACATAATCGGGGTACAGCGCGCCGCAGCCGCTGTTGATTTTTTCGCCGCGCAAGCGAAAATTTTCAATCGTGACGTCGGCGCCCAATGCCACAAAAATTTCCTTTGCCACCGTCGCCGCCGCGCCGTACCCGCAATCCAACCAAACTTTGAGCCCGGAGAGGTCGGCATCGGCGACGGAGACGATGTAGTCGATGTATTCTTGGGTAGCCGAGGCGAGGAAGGTAATGCGGGGCTCGGGTGCAGAACATCGGGGTTCGGGGTTCGGGATTCGGGGTTCGTAAGCAGATTGATTTGACGGATACTGAATCAAAAATGCATCTTCTTTCCGGGCCCCGAATCCCAAATCCCGAACCCCGACGTCACCCTCCCCCGCTTGCACGTTGTACGATGCCGGATTATCCACGTAATACTCCACGCTCCCCTCTTGCTCCTCGTTTAACTTGACGCCGCTGCCGTCAAACACCTTGATACCGTTATACTCCGGGGGGTTGTGCGAGGCCGAAATCATTACGCCGCACAAGCCCTTGTACTTTTTAGCAAGGTACGCGACCGCCGGCGTCGGGATAACGCCGCACAACACGACCGACCCGCCGCCGTCCGTGATGCCGCAAGAAAGCGCGCGCTCTAACCGGGGCCCGGACACACGCGTATCGCGCGCGATAAAGTAGTCGCCCTTGCCAAAATACTCGGCGAGCGCCCTGCCCGTTTTAAAAGCCAGCTCCGGCGTCAGCTTTTCGCCGTATTTACCGCGGATTCCGTCGGTACCGAAATATTTGCCCATGAAAAAACTCCGTTTTTTAGTGATAAATTATAAATGATAAGTGATAAATTATGGATGAACAGAATAATCATACCGAAATTTTATTTTTAAGTCAAACGAATTTGACAAATAAGTCACGGTATTGTAATATAGTATGCGTAGGCAATGCGCAATGCTCAATGCTCAATGCTCAATGATTGATTTTTTTGAATTTCCCATCTATCATTGTGCGCTGTGCGTTGTACAAGGAGTTTTATTTGATTCCTCCCCCCATCACCGGCCTCACCGCCCAAGAAGTTGCCGAGCGAAAGGAAAAAGGGCTTGTAAACGTTACGCAAAGCTCTATTTCTAAAAGCAACTTCGCCATTTTTAGGGACAACGTTTTAACGCTGTTCAACCTTTATAATTTATTAATCGGTATCGCCTTAGCGCTGGTGAACGCGTGGCTTAACCTGTTTTACCTGATTATCATTCTTGCCAACATTACCATCGGCATCGTACAGGAAGTGCGCGGGCGGAATTTGGTGAATAAGCTGTCGATTTTAACGGCGGATAGGGTAACGGTGGTTAGGGGAAATGTCGGGATTCGGGATTCGGGGTTCGGGGTTCGGAATAAGGATGAAATTTTTGAAAGCGGAAAACAAAACTCGTTTGTTTTCGAATCCCGAATCCCGAATCCCGAATCCCGTTGTCAAAACGAACCCCGAACCGCAACGATTGAAATTCCGACGGGTGAATTGGTATTAGACGACGTGATGAAACTCACCGCCGGGAGGCAAATCTGCGCGGACGGAATCGTCTTAGAGGGCGAGATTGAGGTAAACGAGGCGGCGCTGACGGGCGAGAGCGAACCGGTAACAAAGCGCAAGAGGGATGCCTTACTTTCCGGCAGCTTTGTCGTAAGCGGCGTTGCGTACGCCAAAGCGGAAAAGGTCGGCGCGGAAACCTTTGCGGCAAAGCTGGCGCGCGAGGCAAAAAAGCACAAGAAAATTAATTCAGAGCTTTTAAAATCCATGCGCAAAGTCACCTTTTTTACGAGCTTTTTTATCGTGCCCGTAGGACTTTTGCTGTTTTTCGGCGCGTTGTTTTGGCATAGCGCGCCATTGGCCATCGATAAAGCCGTCGTCAGCTCTTCCGCAGCTCTCTTGGGGATGCTGCCCAAGGGGCTGGTTTTACTAATCTCTATTGCCTTAGCCGCGGGCGTTATCAAGCTCGCCAAAAAAAAGGTGCTGGTGCAAGAGCCCTACGCGCTCGAAACGCTGGCACGCAGCGATGTGCTGTGCTTGGATAAAACCGGTACGATTACGACGGGAAAGATGGAGGTTGTCAGTTTTTTGGGAAATGGGGAATGGGGAATGAAGAATGGGGGTATGGATAATTTTATATCTGCTTCCCCATCCCCCATCCCCCATCCCCCCGAAGAATTGCTCGCCCTGTTTTGCGCGGCAACCGACGATAATAACGCGACGGCCGTCGCGCTGAAAGAGCGGTTTTTACAACGCACAGCGCACAACGCACAGCGCACAATGATGGATGGGAATAATTCGCCCAGGAACAATGCTTCCGTAGGGGTCGCCGTCCCCGGCGACCCGCAACTTATGAGCAGTATCGGTTCCGGCGGGTCGCCGGGGACGGCGACCCCTACTGGAATTCATCAATCACAAACCGCGAACCACGAACCACGAATCATGAACCCGCTTCCGCCATCCGTCAATCGCCATCCGCCAATTTTAAAAACCCCCTTCTCCTCAAGCCGCAAATGGAGCTCGGTAACATTTCAAGATCTGGGAACCGTGGTGGTAGGCGCGCCGGAGGTGCTGGCGCTTGCTTCGCAAGCGCAATTAGGAATTAGGAGTGAGAAATTTGGAATGATGGCTGGGGAAAAATGTAATGATACCGGACAAAAATCCCCATCCGCAATTCCTCATTCCTCATTCCTAATTCCTAATTCGCCCTCCCCCACTCGTCGCGTGCTGTATGCCGCCTTTACGAAAGAAGCCGTCCGTGATGGAAAACTCCCCTCCCTCACCATCTTCGCCGCAATCGAAATTTCCGATCCCATCCGCAAAAACGCCGTGGAAACTTTTGCATATTTCAGGGACGAGGGCGTTGCCGTCAAAGTGATTTCCGGCGACAATCCGGCCACGGCCGCGGCGGTGGCAAAGGAAGCGGGGTTGAGCAATGCAGACGCATATGTCGATATGTCCGCATTATCATCGGACGAACAAATTTTCGAGGCGGCAAAAAAATACACGGTATTCGGCAGGGTGACCCCGGAGCAAAAAAAACGCTTGGTAATCGCGCTAAAGCAGCAGGGGCACACCGTGGCGATGTGCGGCGACGGCGTAAACGACGTGCTGGCGCTAAGAGAGGCCGACTGCAGCATCGCATTGGGCGCGGGCGCGGGACCTGCTAAGCAGGTTTCTAAGCTCGTACTCACCGAATCGGACTTTACCAATCTTCCGGAGGTGGTGGCGGAGGGACGGCGCGTCGTCAACAACATCACAAAAGTCTCCGGCATTTTCTTTATAAAAACGCTTTACTCCGTGCTTTTGTCCGTGCTGTTTATCATATTGAACCTGCCGTTCCCGTTCTTGCCGATTCAAATCACGCTGATAGATTTGGCGATTGAGGGCTTTCCGTCGTTGTTTTTATCGTTTGAACGCGAAACGAAAGCGATAAAAGGCAAATTCCTAAACACCGCAATCCTGCGCGCCGCGCCGTTTGCGATTGTGATACTGTTAAATATTTGCGTGCTAGCAATCCTCGGAACCAATAAAACAACGAGCTTTTATGGCGTAGAAGGCGAGACATTCACCCATACCGTATATTTATTCCCGCCCGCCGAAATTACCGGCATGATGTTCCTGCTGGTCGGCTTTGTCAGCGCGTGCGCCGTCGTACGGGCGTGCCTGCCGTTCAACAAGCTGCGCGTCTTTTTGGCGGCGACGTCCTCCGTCGGCTTCTTTGCCGCGGCGTGGCTGTTCCGCGGACCGCAATTTTTAAACCTTACCTTCCCCTCGGGCGGGAACTGGTGGCTCGTCGCGGTGATGGCGGCGGTGAGCGTAGCGCTTTTGTTTTTATTGACAAAATTATTATCAACGAAAAACGAAAAACAAAAAACGAAAAACGATGGGTAAATGTTTGTGGGTTCAAAATATCCGTTCTTTTGTTCCAAGCAGTCGTATTATTCTCTAAAACTCAAATCAATCCGACGTTTTTCGTTTTTCCTCAGCCGAGCGAGGCGGAGCCGAAGCGAACGCCAACGCAGTTATTTTTCGTTTTTCGTTTAAAAAACCGGAGGTTTTTTACCTATGAAATACATCGTCATCCTTGCCGACGGCATGGCGGATTGGCCGGACGAGAACGGCCAAACACCTATGAGCTTGGCGCATAAACCCAACATCGACGCTTTGGCCGCCATGAGCGAGGTCGGCCTTTGCCAAACCATCCCCAAAGGTATGAGCCCGGGCTCGGACACCGCCAATCTTGCGGTCATCGGCTGCGACCCGCGCATTTATTATTCCGGGCGCTCTCCCTTAGAGGCGCTCAGCATGGGCGTTAAATTGAACGACGGCGACATCGCCTATCGCGTCAATTTGGTCACGCTCTCCGATGAGAGCGAGTACGAATCTAAAACGATGCTGGACTATTCCGCCGGGGAAATCGAAACGGAGGAAGCGGCAAAGCTGATTGAATTATTGCAGCCCGTCGTACCCGAGGGGTGCGAGCTGTTTGCCGGCATTTCGTACCGGCATCTTTTGGTTGAACGTGCAACACACAGTGTACAGCGTACTATGAAAGATGATGCAAAAAAATTAGGAATTAGGAATGAGGAATTAGGAATGATGGATGCGGGTGCAAGTAACGAATCAAAACAAAACTCCCCGACCGCAATTCCTAATTCCTCACTCCTAATTCCTAATTCTCTCCATCCCCCCACCCTCACGCCGCCGCACGACATCACCAACAAGCCGATTGCCGATTATTTGCCGAAAGGCGACGGCGCGGAGAAGTTTTTAGAATTCATGAAACGGTCCAGTGCATTGCTGGCGCAATGCACGGGGGATGGGGGATGTGGAATGGGAAATGGGGATAAGGATAGAGGAAAAATTACAAATTACAAATTACAAATTACAAATGCGGATGAGGGAAAGAACGAACCCGTAGGGGCGGATGGCAATCCGCCCGCAATGCAGGGGCTGCCCATACATCCGGGCGGATTGCCATCCGCCCCTACGGGAAATCCTACACCCAATCCCTCCGCAACTTATCACTCATCACTCATCACTTATCACTCCTCGTCCCCATCCCCCATCCCCCATCCCCCATCCCCCCTCCACACCGCAAATGCGGTGTGGCCGTGGGGTGCGGGCACCAAACCGAATTTACCGTCGTTTGAAAACAAATTCGGCATAAAGGGTGCGATGATTTCGGCGGTGAACCTACTTAAAGGCATCGGCGTGGGGATGGGGCTGGAGAGCATCGACGTTCCCGGCGCGACCGGAACGTTGACTACAAACTTCGAAGGAAAAGCCCAAGCCGCCATTGACGCCCTACGACGCTTGGATTTTGTATTTGTGCACTTAGAAGCCCCCGACGAATGCGGCCATCAAGGCGACCGGCTGGGAAAAATCCGCGCCATCGAATTGATTGACGAGAAAATCGTCGGCCCGATTTTGCGCGCCTTTGGCAGTGGACAGTGGACAGTGGACAGTGGACAGTTATTGGAGGATACCGTAGGGGCGAGGCGTGCCTCGCCCAAAAATAATATCCCCAACGATGATTTAGGGCAAGGCACGCCTTGCCCCTACGGGTCTTCCTCGTCAATCACCATCCCCCATTCCCCATCCCCCTTCAAGCTCCTGCTGCTACCCGACCACGCCACCCCGCTTGCCATCCGCACCCACACCTCCGACCCGGTTCCCTACATCTTGTTCGATTCCGTTAATAAAAAATCCGGCGTCCCCGTTTTTACCGAGGCCGCCGCCAAATCGACCGGCAATTTTGTGGGGGAAGGGTGTAAGCTGATAGAACGGATGATACCGTAGATTTAGGGATTAGGGGGCAGAGATTAGGGGTCAGGGATTTAGGGGGTCAGGGGAGAGGATGGGAATGGGGCGAAAAGGCAAGGAGAAAAGGCAAAGAAAAAATAGAAAAATATTCTTGACATCCCGTTTTGTTTGGTATATACTTTGCGTAATTCCTACCCGTCGGCTCCTATCACCTATCCTCTATCCTCTATCCTCTATCCTCTATCACCTAGCCACGCGGATGTAGTTTAGTGGCAAAACCCCAGCTTCCCAACAAGATTTCATAGGGTATACTACAATCAATATTTAGTATCAAAATGCCTTAAAACCACTCTATATTGACGATT
>WQYM01000122.1 GCA_009781235.1 Bacillota bacterium | reverse complement strand
TCCGGCGCACATCAAAGGCTACCACTTTTTGCGCGAGGCGATTAAGATGGCGATCGATAACCCGGAAATCATCAACAACATCACCAAAAAGCTCTACCCGGACGTGGCGGGCAAATTCAACACCTCCCCCTCTAAAGTGGAGCGCGCGATTCGCCATGCCATCGAAGTGGCGTGGAACCGCGGCAAAATCGAAAACATCAACACGCTCTTCGGCGTACGCGTCTACGGCCACAACGAAAAGCCCACCAACGGCGAATTCATCGCCCTCGTAGCCGACAAAATGCTGTTAGAGAGCGTGTAGCGGTTGTCACGGGGACGGAGGTGTTTTGACAACATGACATAGAAGTTGTCAAAATACCTCCGTCCCCCTGACAACCCTGCATAACAAATTAATAAATCCCCGGTTTTTCTCTTGACAAAACGCTTTTTTTACGGTATGATGGCCTAAATTCCATGCGCAAACCGTCTTGCATCTTAGATAGCACGCTTGTCAGGGCCATTATTATCGGCTCCATTTTTACGTGTGCTTTGCATGGCGGCTAGCGGCAGAAGTTTAACCCATCGGATAAATGGACGCGTCTCTTGCCCACTTTGGCAAGGGGCGCGTTTTTTTATATACTAAAAAAGGAGACATAGTATTTGTCAAACCACACACCTCAGGAAGAAAAGAAAGACTCTCCGCCCGACACCGGTTGGGCGGACGCCACCCCCGCTGGATTGGTTGCGCTCGCAGTAGCTTGCTTTTGCTACTTTGCGATGCTCACGGGGCTCGTAGACGCGGGCAAATCGGTTGCCCTGCTCGGCTGCTGGCTGACGGGCGGCTTTGCCGTGCAATTCACCGTCGCGCTGGTCGATTTAAAGAACAAAAACGCGGCGGGCGGGAACACCTTCGCGTTTTTTTCGGGCTTCTTTATGCTGGCCGGCGCGCTGTCGATGTTTGTAAAAGCCGGGATTTTAGGCGGAACCGCCGACGGCCCGATTGCCACCGCCTCCCCCATCGACGGATTTGCCTGGATGGCGCTGGGATTGGCGCTCCTTTTGTGGACGCCCGCGTTTTTCAAGGCCGCCGGGCAACTGTTCCTGATCGTTGTCGGCCTGGATATCGCCATCCCGTTTTTGGTCCTCAAAGACTTGCAGGTTCTCCCCGGAGCGGATCAGGCGTTTGGCATCATCGCCGGAGTTTTATTGCTGCTTTGCGGCCTGTTAGGGCTTTGGCTTGCCGCGGTTTTGATTGTAAACAAAGCCTTCGGACGCACCGTCATCCCCACCCTTAAGCCGTTTTATAGGCCGAAGAAGAAGTAAAAAATTGCTTGCATTATTTTCATATACGGTGTATACTTTTTTTATGATTTACGTACTCGGCTCACTCAACCTGGATTACGTCGCCCGTACCCGCGTGCCAAAGCGCGGGGAGACGGTACTGGCGGATAGTTTTGAAACGTTTTGCGGCGGCAAGGGTGCCAACCAAGCGGTCGCAGCCGCAAAACTCGGCTGCAAAACGGCGATGATCGGACGCGTGGGGGCCGACGATGCGGGCAAACGGCTGAAGGCGAATTTATGCACGGCAGGCGTAGACGAAAGCCGCGTGCTCGAGAAAGGCGCAGACTCAGGCCTTGCGATGATTTGGGTCGAGAGCGGCGACAACCGCATCGTCGTCGCCCCGAACGCAAATTTCCGTTTTGAAACGCGTGAGATTGACGAGGCGCTGGCGGATGCGAAAGAGGGCGATATTTTAATCACGCAATTAGAAATCCCGCCCGCCATCGTGCTGCACGCCTTAAAATCGGCAAAGGCAAAGGGGATGGTTACGATTTTGGATCCCGCGCCGGCCGTTCCCGATTTGCCCGCCGAGATTTTCAGCTTTGTGGACATCATAAAACCCAACGAAACCGAAACCGAAATCCTGACCGGCATAAACCCAACCGACGAGGTACATATCGCGCTGGCCGTAAAAAAGCTGTATGCGCTGGGAGTGACGAAGGCGGTCTTATCGTTGGGGAAACGCGGCGCGGTGTGCGCGGAGGGGCAAACCATTACGCTCATCGAGGCGCAAAATATCAAGGTGGTGGACACGACGGCGGCGGGCGACACTTTTGTGGGCGCGCTGGCCTCTAAATTGGGCGCGGGCTTTGATTTTGTTACGGCGTGCCGGTTTGCCAATTGCGCCGCGCAAATCACGATCACGCGCAAGGGCGCCGCCGAATCGATTCCGACGCTGGCAGAAGCGGAGGAAGCGTTTGAATTAACGAAAAACGAAAAACGAAAAACAAAAAACGATTGACATTCCCGCATTTCTCCTATATAATACCCGTATACTACATACAAGGAGAGTTTAAATATGGACATCAAATCGGCTTTATACGAGGTTTTAACCGAATACAAGGGGAAAGAGGTGGCAGCCGACGAGGCGACGACGTTTGACGAGCTGGATTTCGATTCGCTCGACAAGGTGGATCTTTTGATGCAAATCGAGGAGAAGTTTAATATTACGTTCGGCGACGATTTGCAGGTCGATACGGTCGGCGGGCTGATTGAAAAGATTAAGGAACTCAAAAAGTAGAGGGCCGCACGGCGTGTGGCCTGCAGGAGCTTTTATGGATAACAAAACACTTTTCGAGATTATGAATCAAAACCCCGCTTTTACGCTGGCAACCTGCGAAGGGGACGAGCCGCGCGTCCGAACCATGTTTTTATACAAGGCGGACGGGGACGGGATTGTTTTCCACACCGGCCCGATGAAAGAGGTATACCGGCAAATTGAAGCAAACCCTAAGGTGCAGCTATGCTTTTACGATGCAAAGGCCGGCGTTCAGGTCCGCGTGCGGGGCACCTTAGAAAAAAGCGACGACATCGCACTCAAGGAGGAAATCTCCTCTCACCCCTCCCGCGCGTTTATGAAAGCCTGGATGGCTGACGGCAAATCCAAGGAAGATTTTTATAAGATGTTTTCGGTTTTCACGCTAAAGGGTGGCATCGCGAACGTCTGGACGTTTATGACCAATTTTGCCCCGAAAGAGGATGTTTTACTGTAAGGAAATCCCAATGAGAAAACACTACAACGACGAAAATAACCCCTATAACGATGCGGACGAGGACGACGAGGACGAATTCGCGGGGTACGCCATTACCGACGAGGACGGCCGTGAGGTTGAACGCGAGGATAAAAAGAAGAAAAAGTCCTACGATGACACTCCCGAAGAGCCCGTCGAGGCCTCACCTATCCCAAAGGACGAGCAAACCGTGATGATTGACAACGCGCGGGTCGCAAGCCTTGGCAAGGGCGACGCGCTGACCTTAAAAATTACCGGGGCAGAGAGCGCGGAGGTGCACGGCGGGAGCGAAAAAGCCGGCGACTTAAAGCCTGCCTATGTAAAAAAACTGCTGGAAACCCGTGAGGGCTGGTACGCCCGATGCTTTTTGCACTCCGCCTCCTTCCCCGTTATGGTTAAAATCAAGTTTTTTGAGCGGCCGCACAAGGGCGCGGTGAAAGTTGAAGTGGACGGTTGACGGCGGACGATGGACGGTTGAGTAGATTTAATGTTGAAAAAAACCCGGTATTCGTAGAAAAACGAACACCGGATTTTTTTGCCTATTTTTTAGGACAATCTTGCCCTTCACTACTGCACTACTTCACTACTGCACTACTTCACTACTGCACTACTTCACTACTGCACTATTGCACTGCTGCACTAAATCTTTTGGAACTTGCCGTCCTTTTTGTGAATGGCCAGCCCGGCATTTTGATTGGTGGCAAGCTCACGGGAGACCTTTACCGCTTCCTGCTTGGTGCTGCAGCGGCGCGTCGCGCGCTGGTTGCCGCGTTTGCGCACCACCCAATCCTCTTTTTCCTGATCGTACACGACCTCATATACGCCGCTGGGCTCGTCGTCTGCGGCCCTTGATTGCGTTTTAGGAGTCGGTGCGGCTTTGGTCGGAGTGCTTCTTACCGGCGCGGGCGCGGGTCTCGGCGCGGGCGCAGATTTTGCGGACGCGGGCGCAGATTTTGCGGGCGCGGGTCTCGGCGCGGGCCTAACCGGTTCGTCCTCTTCAAATACACTCTTGTCAATCGCTTCTTCGAGCGTTAAATTTTTTGCCGGTTTTTCCTTCAGCTTGGCGTTTTCCTTTTGAAGCGCCTCCACCTGCTTTTGCAACACCTCTACCTCGTTTTTATCCGTCTCGGCGCGCTCCTTTATCTTCTCAAACTCTTCCTCATAAAATTGAGCCTGCTCCGCGCATCCCCGTTGCTTGCCCTCTAATTCCGTAACCCTTTCCTGCAAAAACTTCAGCTTCTGCTTTTTGGCAACGTCCTCGCGTTCAAGCTCGTCGCACCTTCCTTGCAGGGCGGCAAATGCGGACGGATTGCCGACGGCCGAACTATTGCCTTTCGCTTTTCCGTGATTTACCAACATCGCGATAAAAAACACGACCATCAGTAACGCGACCAGCGCAATCGCACCCATTATTATCCACGAAAGGGTCTCATTTTCGCCAAACATGAAATTTTTGATACTGTCTAACATAAAAGCCTCCCAAAACATGTATTTTAAATGCATTTTAGCACATCTAAAACAAATTGTCAACACAATTGGGCAATTAAGTTTCTCAAAAAAAGAAAAAAGCGCGTCAAAAAAGACGGGGGGTGACCCGTCTTTTTCAGCTAAGGCCGCTGGCATCGGTTACATCGTGGGCGACTTGTGTGGCTCCCCCAGCACTGGGGCAAGCCAACTGCTGATTAACAGCGAGGAAGAGCCTTCGAACTATAATCCCATAATATCACTAAATGAGAGCAATGTAAACGCAGAAGAATTTCGTCTTTGTTCATACTCACCTCACTCATAATTATAAAGCGAAGTGAGTTCCGACACCCCTTGCGAATAAACTGCAATATAGTGTGACAGCCTATATATTTACAGTTGTACAGCCTATACAGTTGACAAAACACGGTTCATCATGCTATACTCGCTTTCATAGCGAGGTTAGTATGGAAAAAGTTCATGTGAAAACTTCTATAAAGCTTGCGGTGGTCGGCATAATCGCGTTATTGCTCACCATATCGTTGATGGCATGTGGCAACGAAGATCCGCCCAATACCACACCGAAGCCAACGCAACTCTCCGCGCCGACGGGTCTGCAAGTCACCGGCACGGTTCTAATGTGGAATGCTGTTGCTAATGCAAGCAGCTACTCTGTGCAAATTAACGAAAACGCGCCCGTGGGCAACGGGCAAGCGACAGCATATTCCTTGCCATCGCTTAGCAACGGCACATATTCCATCAAAGTCAAGGCTGTCGGTGACGGGACAAACTACACCGATTCAAACTGGTCGTCCATCAGCCACACGGTGGGAGGCGGCGGCGAACCCGTAACCAACTTCACCGTTCAATTCAACACCGACGGCGGAAGTTCCGTTCAAAATCAAACAGTAGCTGGCGGCGGCTTGGCAACCCGTCCCGCCAGCAATCCGACCAAAAGCGGTTACACCTTCGACAACTGGTACAGCGACGCCGGTAAAACCGTTGTCTTCGACTTCACCACTCAAACAATAATTGCCGATACCACGATTTATGTAAAATGGATAACGAATTCATCAGAGGCGATTGACGAGTATACCTTTGCGTTGGCTGAAAACTTTGCGTCCTATGAACTCGTCTCGTATAACGGGAACGTAAAACAAACTACAATCCCGCGCATGTACGACAACCTCTATGTACGGGTCATTCGCGCCGAAGCTTTTAAAGACAATAAGGTACTTGAGTCGGTCGAAATACCCGACTCCATTCATACGATCGGCGCTTCTGCATTCGAGGGTTGCACAGCATTAAAAACTGTCACGATTCCGAAGAATGTTATCACGGTATCCGACAAAACGTTTTTCGGCTGCAGTTCGCTGGGTTCGGCACAAATCGCAAGCGAGAGCATAGGCGCAAGCGCATTTGAAGAATGCCGGGCACTTAAAACCGCTACGCTTTCCGATGATGTGCGTACATTGGGTGCACGGGTTTTTTATAACTGTTCGTCGCTACTTGATATGGTGCTACCGGACACCGTTACCTCCATAGGCGCGATGGGCTTTAGATATTGCACGGATTTGCCAAGCATAAAGCTGTCTGAAAATCTTACGCAAATCGCCAACTCCTTACTTGCAGGCTGCTCCTCGCTTAAAACCATCACAATTCCAGCAAAGGTAGCAAGCATCGGCGAATCGGCATTGAGTGATTGCACGGGCTTAGAAAAAATCACGATACTGGGCGATGCACTAACCCAAATTCAAAATGCCGCGTTCTACAACTGCACAAGCCTAAACGAAATCTTCTTGGATTCCAAGGCGTCTTTCGCGGCCTTTCCTGCGGATAACTATATCTTCTATAACGGCGGGATAAGCGGCACAGGCATTACGGTAACCTTTGGCAAAAATATCACGTCGATTCCCAATACGCTGTTTGTCCCTTACGGAAGCAATAATCTGCCAAAGATCACAAAAATCGTTTTCGAGCAAGAAAGCGGCTACACGACGGTTCAGTCGGGCGACTTTGCCGCCATGCCTTCGTTATCCGAATTGATACTGCCGGACAGCATAACGGAAGTCCCGTCCGGCTCGCTGACGACCACGCCTTGGTTTGCAAAACAAGCCAACGGATTGGTTTATGCAGGCAAGGTGTTGGCCGGTTATAAGGGACCGCTACCACCCAATCAAACCGCTACCGTCGCGGCGGATACCATGTGCATCGCCGAGGCGGTGTTTGAAAACTGCGCCGTCGAAACCTTAATATTGCCCTTTGTCGGGGCGAACCGCAACGCGACCGGCACAAAAGCTACATTGGCTTATCTATTCGGCGGAACGGTTCCGCAAAGCTTAAAAAATGTTACTGCGAATGGGCAGCAGATTATTTATACAATCACATTTGACGAAAATGGCGGCGACGCACTTGCTTACAACACGACAACAGTCATATACGGCGAGCCGTATTTCTGCCCCGTGCCAACAAAAGCGGGTTATGTGTTTGTGGGTTGGTGCTCGGCGGCAAGTTACGGCACAAAATACGCCGACGCATCGGGAGCAAGCCTTGCAAAATGGTTGTTTGTCGACGATCAGCAGTTTTTTGCCCAATGGCATCCTGTATCTTTATCAGTTTCAGCGGGTAGCAGTCATTCTTTAGCCATAGACGGGCAAGGCAATCTTTGGGCATGGGGAAGAAACAATTCCGGACAATTGGGCGACGGAACAGCAGCAGCAAGCAAAAGTTTGCCTGTCCAAGTAAACACGTCCGGTAGAATGAATAACGCTAAGGCTGTAGCTGTTGCGGCTGGGAACTACCATTCCTTAGCCATAGACGAGCATGGCAATCTTTGGGCATGGGGGAACAACAGTAACGGCCAATTGGGCGACGGGACGATTACAAATAGGAGTTTGTCCGTTCAAGTTAATGCATCCGGCAGAATGAACAACGCTAAGGTTGTAGCCATTGCGGCTGGGAACTCCCATTCTTTAGCCATAGACGAGTACGGCAATTTGTGGGCATGGGGATACAACTCATTCGGCCAATTGGGCGACGGAACAGCGGTTACAAGCAAGAGTTTGCCCGTACAGATAAACACATCCGGCAGAATGAACAACGCAAAAGTTACAGCCATTGCGGCTGAGAACTCCCATTCTTTAGCCATAGACGAGCATGGCAATCTTTGGGCATGGGGGCTCAACAGCAACGGCCAATTGGGCGACGGGACGATTACAAATAGGAGTTTGCCCGTACAGATAAACACATCCGGCAGAATTAATAACGCTAAGGTCACAGCAGTTGCGGCCGGATCTTCTCATTCCTTAGCCGTAGATGAGTACGGCAATCTTTGGGCATGGGGGATCAACAGCAACGGCCAATTGGGCGACGGGACGATTACAAATAGGAGTTTGCCCGTACAGATAAACACATCCGGCAGAATTAATAACGCTAAGGTCGTAGTCG
>WQYM01000121.1 GCA_009781235.1 Bacillota bacterium | reverse complement strand
TTGAATCTCTCCGGGTTTTATTCCCCGACGTCTTGCGTCGGTCTGCTTATTGCGAACGCAGTGAGCTGAGGGGGATACCCCGAGGTCTTGCCTCGGGGAGATTCATTAAAGCGGGTGTTTTGGCACTTGCCGGGCAGGTAAAGTTTGCGGATACCGGGGCGCTTGTTGCGTGGCTTACGGTGTTTGACAAAGCCGAGAAAAAGTATGTTTTAAAGCACAAGGATGTTGATGTAATCGAAATCGAATTAAACGATGCGGGCGAGATTGCCGTTATAGGTAAAATCTTGAATGAATCGCATTTGCCGGTTGGTACTGCCAAAGGTAACGGTGTCGACTTTGCGGAACTAAAGGATTGGTGGGGCGGTCGGGCGATACCCGCAAGCCGTGACGGGATTAAAGAGGTGCTACACGAGCAAGGGTTGTGTTTGCCGCAGCAATTATTAGACAAATGCCTCGGGCTTAGTTTATCCGACCAATACTGGATTTGTCCGCAAAACGAAGAGATAGCATGGTCAAAAATCAACTTCTTTTATAACGAATTCTCCGGGGACGTAGGCAATTTACTGTTCGGAAGCTACAAAGGCCAAGATGTAAACGCAATCAGTCTTTTTTCGCCCGACAACACCTCGGACGGTATGTTGAAAAAGAAGTGGAAAATTATGAGCGGCAAAAGATGCCTGATAAAGGGCGGCAGCGGCACTTTTGCCCAAGAGGCGGCGAATGAGGTTTTGGCGGCTAAGATTTGTGAGCGGCTAAAAATTCCGTTTGCGCCGTATTGGATGATAGAATTGGACGGCGAAAGATACAGCGTCTGCGAGGATTTTGTGACGGGCGACACCGAGCTTGTGCCCGCATGGAGGATAAACAGGCTGATAAAAAAGGACAACAACACTTCGGAATACGAAGCGTTTATCGGCAAAGTAGAGGAATTCGGCATTAAGGATGTCCGGCGGCGGATGGATATGATGATAACGCTTGATTTTATTATCGCCAATACCGATAGACATTGGAACAATTTTGGGCTTATCCGGGACGCAAATTCCCTAAAGTGGCTGTCCGTTGCCCCGATTTTTGATAGCGGGACCTCGATGTGGTGCAAGGAATTATCGGAGGAAATCAACCCGGCAAGCCCTTCAATTAAAAGCAGGCCGTTTAGAGGTACGCACGCAAAACAAATAAAGTTAGTCAAAGATTTTTCGTGGCTCGATTTGGACGCGCTTGACGGAATCGAGAGCGAATATGCCGGAATTTTAACAAACCTTGTGAAAGACCCGTCAAAATTTGTAGAGCGTGCAAACAGGCTTTGCGCAGCGCTTAGAAAAAGAATAGAGTTGCTGAGAGGCATCGTTAGTGGAAAATAGCAGCGACGGGAATTCAACTATTCGAAATTTCCGAACAACTGCTTCCGACGGCAAACCGTACAACCCAAAATATTTATAATTTGCAGGGGATAATAGCCGTCGGATTTAAGGTTAATTCGCCGTTATAGTATCCTAATGGTGCCGGTGTCGGCGTTCATTTCAACCATATTTCCGGTTTTAATTTTAGTAGTCGCGCCGTCTGCGGAAACTATCGCGGGCAAATTATATTCGCGGGCAATGATTGAGCTGTGGCATAAGACGCCGCCGGTTTCGGTGATGATGCCCGCAATAACGTTAAATTTGCCGGCAAAGCTCGCGTCAAAGTGTTTGGCGATTACGATGTCGCCCGATTGCACCGTCGCTAATTCCTCCGGAGTGCTTATTACTTTCGCCGTCCGTTTTGCAATCCCTCCGCCGCAGCCGACGCCGAAAATATCGGCGCTTAGTTTAGACTTGCGGCGCGTTGCCGTTCCTACGCTCGCAATTCCGCTGATTTCATTCGGGTGCTTGTAATTTACGAATGAGTTATAATAAATCTTGCTCTTTTCGATAATTTTTTTTAGTTGCGCAGGGCTTATGTTGCCGTCGATATAGTTGAAAATATCCGTAAATTTTAAGTGAAAAATATCGCTGGGGTTGTCAATAATTCCTTGCCGGACATAATCGTTCGCCAACGCCAGCGTAAAACGGCGTATGAGGCTGTAACATCTTGTGGACAAATCTTTAAATTCCTCGCGCCACCATAGGAATTTCCGCATAGTTTCCGTATGGCGGACAATTTTTTTATATTTGCCGCTTTTGAATTTTTGCCGAAACAGTTCGCATTGATTGCCATAGGTATCCGCAACACTTTTATCCGGTGAATCAAGTGCGGCTTTAATCAGTCCTACGGCAAAATTGGGGTCTTCATAATAGTCCGGACAAGTTAAATCCAGCTCGCGATCCGAATGGTATCCGAATTCTTCATTCAGTTTATCGACAAGATTGAGGCGAAAAACTTGGCTGTCTTTCTTATACTGTTTCACAATTTCTTCCAAAGAGGAGTTTTGCCAAAAACGATTTGCTTCATTGTCGGCTTTGATGAACTTTGCAAATTCGTTTGCCCGTTCGAAAATCCTAACATGAGAGATGTCTTTAATGTTAGAAAGCAGGTTAAAGTATTCCTCGGTTGTAACGGCTTTTTGGACTTGTCGGCGATAGAGGGAAAGCCGGACGATATTGACAAAAACCTGCCAAAAGTAATTGCCCTCGTTTTTGGCGTAATAGCTTAGAATCAGCTCCTTGTAGGCGGCTTGCAATGGCTCTATGCCGGGCGCGGCTAAATCCATGCCCGCGAAACGCCGGTATTCGGCAAGCAGAGTTTCTTTCGATTGTTCTAAAGCTTTCTCGTTGTTCCTGAGCGTTTTAAAGGTCGCGCCTAAAACAAACGGTAAATTGAGCAAAAATCCCGGCGTTATCTTCGTTGTTTTGCCTTTCCCCTCATAATTGGGGCAAATCCCTAAGTCCGCGTCGTAATCGCGCTCGATAAACCCAGGCAGCTTGGCGCAAGCGGTTTTACATGCCGTAACGTTAAAGTAAGGCTTCCCGAAAAACAGCCGTATCTGCTTTGTAACATTCTTCTCCTTAAACGCTTTTGTCGCGATAAAAAAATCTTTCAGCGTATTGTGATACGAGAACTCATACAGCGACCAAAGCAGCGCGTTACACGGGCGTGCGGCGACGCCCCCATCTCTAAAGTTGGCGTTGGTAAATTGTTCTTGTAGTTCTCCGAAAACAATCTTGGTGATAGGGCGCACCTGCAAAACGTATAAGGCGTCCCCGGCAAAGGCAAATTCCACGTCCACGGGATAGCCGTACAGGCATTGGAGTTTTAGGACGGTTTTTACGATTTCATCTTTTTGGTTCCGGGATACGCTTATGCCGTTTTCGCTTGCCTGAATATCCTTGTCATTATACCAATCGTATGTATACGAAGAAACCTCACTTTCCCCGCCGACCACATTTTCGCCAAGCCCCGCCGCAACATCGTACATAATTTGCGTATCGTTGCCCGTAAGTACGTTTACGCTGAACGCCACGCCGCTAACTTCTGGCACTATCATTTCTTGTACGATAACGTTCATAGTAAGCCCCACGAGCGGTAAACCGTTATTCAGACGGTATAAGATGTTTTGTTCGCTGTATTGGGAAATATAGCAATCGATAACGCGCTCTTCGATTTCCGACGCGCCAGAAACGTTGAGGAAGGATTGGTATTGCCCCGCAAACGAAAATTCATCCGAATCCTCGTCTGCTCCGGAGGAGCGCACGGCGTATTTTTTGTCGGAACCGATATTTAACGAAATTGCAGGAAAATCGACCGCTCTGATAATGCGTTCGATTTTATCGGCGGTTTCTTTGGCGTTTTGTACTGTGCAGCCCTCTAAAACCGTATCAATAATGGGCACTATATTTAACGCACCCGTTATTGCTACAACGACAAAAGGCGGCACGCATAGGCCGTTATCGGCCGCAATTCTTAGATTCCTTGCTTTACTCATAAACCCCTTGGCTCCTTTTGTAAATTCTCAACGCTTGGTAGTAATATGCTTTTTCGTTTTTGTAAATCTCGTAGACTTGGTTATTATCCATCGGCGAAAACGCGGGGCTCAAAAATTGTCGGTCGGTCAGCATATTCCAAAAAACGACTGTTGCGTAACTGTTCGCGCACTCCGCAATCATTTTCTCATTTTGCGCGGTTTCTTCCTTGCTCATATATTCAAAGGTATCGGATAAGTTAAAAAAATCAAAACTTTTGCCGAGCGCCGCAACCGTTGTAACGTCTCCCAAAACAAACGAGGCTTTGTCGATATTTGCCTTGACGGTTTCAAAGTTTTCTTTGCGCAAGTAAAACGGCAGCCGGATAAACCGCCCATACACCGTATATTGCAGGTAGATATTTTCGCGGTTCGGTACGTTATCAAAGCATAACAGCATACGATCGGTAATCATTTGATATAAATCTCCGTTCGCATATGCAAACGTAGATTTGTCCCGTCCGTGCTCTCCAACCGTTTTTTCCGAAAAAAATTGCTTGGTAATAAAACGCCATCTCCGATTATTGATTTTGCGCAGATAGAACTCTCTTTGTCCGGCTATATCCATGTCCATAAATTGTCGGATGTTTTTTCGGCTTTGCGTAAATCGGATAACCAGCGCCCGTATTTTGTTGAGATAGTATTCAAACTTGCCGCAGTGACTTAGGCCTATCTTGCTTATGAGCTCGGGGCGATTATCGAAATAGCTCTGCGTTTCATCGTCCAAAGAATCGCGCAGTTTTTCGTAAATGGAGAAGGACGCGCCCTTAACTATTCCCAATAAGACTAGAACTTTCTCATAAGTAAGGTGCTTAAAAGCGGCAAATTTCAGCTTAGTCAGGCAAAGTTGCGCGGGATTGCGGTCGAAAACGGTAAGGCTTTCTAAAGACGGCTCCGTGAGCAATGCCAAACAGTTATCGCCGCCCGAAGCGATCGAAAGCGCCGTTTTTGCGCCGCCGATAACTTTTAACAGCGTTTCGGCGTCCTCGTAGCAGTTGGCATAACGGATATACGGTTCGGTTTTGAATCGTTTATTCATGCACCGTCACCGTCCCTTTGATTGCGTCCAACGTCACCGTCGCGCCATCCGTAATTAGCTTTGTCGCGCCCTTGAGCCCCACTACGGCGGGAATCCCCATCTCCCGCGCCGCGACGGCGGAATGCGACAGTACGCTCCCGTATTCGACGATAAGGCCGGAGCATAGCGGAAAAAGCGTAATCCAGCCGGGGTCGGTGCGCTCGGCAAGTATTATTTCTCCCCTTATGACGGCGCTTTTCGGGTCGAGTACCAACTTTACTTTTCCCGTGACTTTACCCGCGCCCGAAGGGATGCCGCAGAGGCCGTTTGCTGCGGAAATGCTTTTTTGAATATCCAGCCGCTGTTCGCCGAAAAAAATCATCCGATCGGGAACTGTTTTAGACGCGCTTAAATCGTATTCGGCTTTGCGCGTTTTTATCAACGTTTTATACTCTTTCGCCGCTTCATTTCCCGCAAGCGCAAAAGCCTCTTGCTTGGTAAGATAAAAAATGTCCCTTGGGTTTTCTAAGGCGCCCCTTTTAAAATACAGTTGCCCCAGTCGCAGCACGATATTGCGCACGGCGGAGAAGGTGTGCGTTCGTGTAAGGCGCAGTCTTTCGCGGTTGCGGATGAAATATGCGGTTTTTTTGACGAGCTTGTCAAACTTTTTTTGCTTATATCCTGTCAAATTTAGGCTTGGCACTTCCGCCCTAACTCTCTCCGGTCGCTTAATATTGTTTTGAGTATGCGTTTTCAACAGCCCATATAAAAGCACCGGGTTTTGCACCATCGTTATGGTTTCTAATTTCAATTCGTCTGCCACCCGTGCACCGAATTTTTGTATGTATGCCGCTAATTGCTTTCCAAAATCGGCGCCCCGGTATTTTTCGCAGAGTGCCTCCTCGTCCAATTCAATAAAGTCGCGCTTAATCTCCGCATTTGCTTGAATCGTATCGGCAATGTCATAAAACATCGACGCGCTCTCTATGCTCTCCACACCGCCCAACGAGATAAATAAACTCGAAATAAAACCTTCCTTATCGGGAATATCCAAGCCCGAGACAAACTTGGTCAATTTTCCATAAGCGATCATCGCGCCGTTGTCGTTTACGGTCGGCACGGTATACCACGGTATTGTTTTTTGCGCCACGGCGTTATAAGTATCGATTAACTGCTTTTCGGAATAGCCCGCAAAGTCCGAAATGCCGTAGGGATAGATTTCACGGTAAAAGTCGTCTAAAAATTGTCGGCTGTCCTTTTCGATATTCTTTAATCTGCGCAAGAAATTAAAAATAAACTTCGCGGTATCTAAAAGACTCATTTTGAGACGCTGATTCTTCATGCCCGTCGAAAACCCCATCATGCGCTCCATACGGCGGGTGTTGGTTTTTGCGTTCGGAAAAATCCCCGTCAGCTTGTACCAGCTGTTAAGATTATAATAGACCCTATGCTCGTAATACGTCAGCATGTTTTCAGTATAAGGCGTCAAGCTCTGCAAAAGCTTCTTGGAAATCCCGCCCTGTTTAAGCGCCTCGGTGTATACGTTTTTGTACATTTCGAGCGCAAATGAAAAAGTGAGCGGAGAAACGGGACCGCAAAAGGATTCGATGATGTTAGAGTTGTCTAGTACGGTTGTCGGCTTAGTTAAGTCGATATTCTTATACGGTACGATATCACGGGTTTGCAGGAAAAAGACTTTACCTTTATAAACCGCAAATTCGATGTCCTGAAAGCGGTTGCATTGAGCTTGTACGGTGCATGCGAGATTAAATAGCTTTTTGACTAGTTTATCGGGGACGAGTTCGGAATTCCCCGACTTTATGCCGGTGTCGTCCACCACAAAATCCA
Source organism: Bacillota bacterium (assembly GCA_009781235.1). Classification (GTDB taxonomy): domain Bacteria; phylum Bacillota; class Clostridia; order Christensenellales; family Pumilibacteraceae; genus WRAP01. The sequence goes on along the minus strand of WQYM01000121.1, from coordinate 1,173 downwards.
TGGAATCGGCTTGCCCGGAAACCAGTCGTTCGCCAAGGCCTCTTATGACGGAAATAAAAACCTCGTCGGGGTTATTGGTTACGGGATTCACGGTGTTGATTACTCCCGCATATTCGGCGGCCACCATTTCTTGAACGATAACCGCCGAGCGGATGGAGGAGATTTGATAGGGAAGATTATTGATTTTTCGGTACGCAACCGCTCTTTCGGAAAACGCGCTTGCATGGCAATTCAAAACCGTCTGCGGGATATCGACGCACGCGACACTTAGAAAAGATTCCATAACGCCCGCAAAGCTGTGCTCGCCCGAATCCTCGCCGATAGCGGACGAGCGCACCGCATATTTTTTATCTTTCTTAATCCGACCCTTAATTGCTGTTTCGACGGCGTGGAGGCGGCCCGCTTGGTCAGCGGGAAGCGCGTCAAAAAAACCGGCGCACAGCACAAAAAAATTGGCGTGGTGCACCCTCTTTATTCTGTATAGATTGTACGCCTTGCCGCCCAGCTCGGATATAGTAAGCCGTTCCGCTGTTTTTCTGCCGGAATTTGCTGTCATTATAAACATAATAGCATAAATGCATCCCGAAGTCAATCATCCGCACTTTTTATTTTTACCTTTTACTTTTTTCTTTATTTGCATTGCTTTTTGTTCTTTATTTTGCTATACTGTCTACGACATGAATAAAAAGTTTTTATTTATTCAACCAACGCTTTATGACGATCACGATAATTTGGTCAAAAAGAAAAGGCTCTATTTTGTAGGGCTTGCTTTCCCGTTGCTTGCCGCCATGCTGCCGGAGGATTGGACGAGCGAAATTTGCGTGGAGGTTATTGAGGACATCCCATTCGATACGGACGCGGACGTAATTGGACTTGGCACCATGGGGCATTCGGCTCGGAGAGCGGTGGATATCGCCAAAGAGTTCAAAAAGCGCGGAAAAACCGTTATCGTGGGCGGGCCGATGGTGAGCTTGGTGCCGGAGGTGGCAAAGGAGTATTGCGATAGCGTTATGATTGGCGATGCCGATACCGAGCTCATGACGCGCATGTGCCGCGACGTCGAAAACGGCGAATTAAAGCCCTTTTACCGGCAATCGTTCGAGTCTTGCCCCTCGTTTTCCACGCCGTTACCCCGTTACGAGTTACTCGTGAAAAAACGCATCGGGGATTTCC
>WQYM01000120.1 GCA_009781235.1 Bacillota bacterium | reverse complement strand
TCGTTACGGCCCCGTCGTGCTCCACCGTGATGGCGGAAGCCTCGGGCAGCGCGTCAACGGCGTCGATGAACGCCTTGGCCTCTTTAGAGAGCCCGCCGCATCCGTCGCACGCCATGACGGCGACAGAGAGAAGCGCGACCAAGATGCACAGTAGCAATAGTCTAAACTTTTTCATAGTTACCTCCGATTATTAGGGATTTGGGGATTAGGGGTTAAGGGCGAGAGTGTAATGTAATTGGACACCACCGAAGTGCTTGATGCGGCCAACTTACGATTTACGATTTACAAATTGCGGATGGTTTGCCGTGTAAGAAAACATATGTCTGTTTGGAATAGAAGAGCAAATTGTTGGAACTGTGGGCACTTATTCCTAATTTGTAAATTGTAAATCGTAAATAACATCGCTGTTGGGTGGTGCCGAATTACTCCGTGACAAGAACCAGGGGCGAACCTTCCGTCCGTCCTTTATAATTATCCCCATTATAGTACATATACAGCGCAATGTCAATACTTTTCCGCTTCTTTAACTCATCGTCTATCTGCTTTTTCCCATAAAAAACAACGCTACGGTGCCGGGGCCCGCGTGCAGGCCAATAATCGGACCCATGCCGCCCACCGTGATGTCGCTAACGTCCGCCTCCGACGAAAGCTTTTCCGCTACGGATTTTGCGTCCTCCTCGCAATCCGCGTGGCAAATAAAAACGCGCTGATCTCCCTCGAGCGAGAGCTCCTTATATTTTTCGGTCAAAGAATGCAGCGCTTTATTGCGCCCCAGCAACTTTTTGAGCGGAATCAACTTGCCCTCGTTGTTGATGTGCAGCAGCGGCTTAATTTTTAAAATCGAGCCGACAAACGACGAAAAGCCGCTGATGCGCCCGCCGCGCCGCAGGTGTCCCAAATCGTCCACGGTAAAGAAATGGCAAAACTTTTTGGCGTTCGCCTCCACCCATGCAGCCGCCTCAAAGGCGGATTTTCCCTCGTCGCGCATACGCGCCAAATAATCGACGCAAAGGCCTTGTCCCATCGACGCGCCGCGAAAATCGTACACGAATACCGTGTTGTGGGGATATTTTTCTTTTAGCTGCTCCGCCGCAGATTTTGCGTTCTCGCAGGTGCCGGAAAGCCCGGATGAGAGCGGGATGTGCAAAACGTCCCTTCCCTCTTTTAAAAACGGCTCGAAATGGTCGATGTGCGTCTCGGCGGTAATCAATTGCGATTTTGCCGACGCGCCTTTGCGAAGCCTTTTAAAAAGCTCGGGCATCGAAAGCCCGGGCTCGCCGTTGCCGAACGAATACTCCGTACCGTCCAGCGTAAAACGCATCGAAATCACTTTAATGTCGCGGCTCGCGATATAATCAAGCTCCAAATCGGCGGCGGCATCCGTAGAAACGATAAAGCTCATAAAAAACTGCTCCTAAATAGTTTGATTATCAAACTATCTGAGTTTACCACATCCGCAAGCCGTTGTAAAGGAAAATATACCCCCAATTCGTTTTATTTAATATAATTTTTGCCTTTTTTGCCGAAAAAAAGGATCCGGCTCCCTATCCCACGTATTCGACGTAAATAATCTTATCGTTTTTTGCCAGCGTAAAGTTTCGGGGAGCGTCCAAGCCGGTGCAGAAAAAGATGTTTTTGTCTTCCCTCGCAAGCCCGAGCGGCATGATTTTTTGACCCGAGCCGTAGTAGGCCGCGTGGACGAATTCGGCGTAACCGGTAAAACTCATGTTTTGCGAAAAGTCAAATAGGCTTTCCGCGTCGTCCACCCAGATATCGAACTTTTCATCGACGCCGGCCAGCGCATAGGAGAAAATCTCCTCGTAAAAATGCTCGGCGGCGGGGTCGGACAAAAGCTTGGTCGCAAAAAAGCTGATGATGCGCGTCGAAACAATAACATTGTGGATGTTGAATTCTTCGACGCTTTTTTGATTGTCGGGCTCTAAAATCTCGGCGATGACGGAGAACGGGCGGGACGCCAAATCAATAAGCCCGCTAAGCTCAATGAGCGTTAAAAACACGTTGGCGTCGTATTGCTCGGGCTCTACGCTGTCGTCGCTTAAAATGACCGCGACGGTGCGGACGTCGCCGTGCCGCGCCAAATCGCCGCAAAAACGCTCGATTTCTCCCGTTCCGTATTCGCGGACATCCATTTTAGCGTTCTCCGCCTTTAACGCTTCCAGCATATAATGGCTCTTACGGTTTTGCCCGATGACGAAAAGCTTTAGCGCCCCGCCGCGCGCGGGATGAAAGGCGGGGGTTATGCGGCGGCTCGTTTTAAAAGGTTCGGCCCGGGTTTTACGGCTGTCTTTTTCGTCGGCCGTCAGCACATACGTTTTTTCGCCCATCTCGACGATGGGAATCGCGGCGCTTAAATAGGCAAGGCATTCGTCCGTCGGCGTTTTTTCGATGGGCTGGAAGATACAGCCTAGATACGAGAGCACTTCCGTCAAAACGGTGGAAAGCGGCGGGCAAAGAATCGACAGGGCCAGGAATTGTCCTAATTTCCGGTTGTGCGAAAACGCCTGGATGCTTTTGTTTTTTAACCCCGGGACGGCCGCGCTGACCTTCCGCACCATATCGCGCGTGGCCTTGGTGTCGGCCTCGACGCCGACGGGGCACGAAGAAGGGATGTCAAGGTTCGAGAGCTTCATGACCAGCTTTATGGTGTCGTAATCGGAAGCGTTGATGGAGGCCGAATCCGGCGCGTCGGCCCGACCGGGGTACATAATCAAGATTCCGCGCGCGCGCTCTAAGGAAATTTCCTGCAATTCGGCGAGTGAGCCCGGATTGCCTTTTCGCACAATCAGCCTGAGCTTGGATTTTGGCTTCTCTTTCAGCATCGCCTTTTCGGCGGCCAGTTCCGCTTTAACGAAATCCTTCGTTTTATCGGACAAAATTAATACGGTATCGTCGGTGTTTGTGTACATAAGGTCGATCAGCATCGCCGTGACCTCGTTGTTGTAGTTTAAAATGACGATGTGGTTTGAAAGGTTTAGCTTGCCCTTTGCCTCGCTGCGCTGCTTGATGTACCCCCTTAAATACGTGGTGATGATGGCGATGATCGTACCCGTGAACAGCACCATGCCTATAATCAGCACGGCGGCTGCCAACACCATCGTTTGGGTATTGGGCGACCTGTCGATGACGGAATTGGGGACGACCAACCACATCACCGCATCCGCAAGCGCGTAAAAGTAGTTTTGGTAATTGCCCGGCGCCGTGAAAAAGTGCGCGACGGCCGCCGCCACCAGCAAAATCGCGATATTGATTCCCGCAAACATCAATACGGTCATCAGCACGGGCCGTTCGCTCATGGTGACGGTAAACGAGCTTAGCGTCTTTTTAATAAATGCGCGTAATTTTTTCATGACGATTAAACGGAAATTATTTTAGCATAAAACCGGAGAAAAGTCAAACTGTAATCGCTTTAAAAAAAATTTTTAAATTTTTCAAAAAATTTTTCAAAAGGGTATGTACAAGCGTTGAATTATGTGGTATACTTGTGTTTAGTACAAAAGCGAGGAACAAACAATTGGAAAGAATAGCGGTAATCGACCTTGGCAGCAATTCGGCGCGGCTCGTAATTGCAAACATTTTACCTGGCGGGTATTTTGTGGTATTTGACGAACTGAAAGAACAGGTGCGCCTCGCCCAAGACATGGAGCGCGACGGGTTTTTAAAGCCATCGCGCGTATCGCAGGCGGTAAAAACGTTTAAGATGTTTAAAAAGCTGTGCGACGCCCACGAGGTAAGCAAGGTATACGCGTTTGCGACCAACGCGGTACGGCGCGCGAAAAACCAAAAAAGCTTTTTAGAGGAAGTGAATTCCGTTTGCGGTTTTAAGTTTAAGGTGCTGACGGAAGAGGAAGAGGCGACGCACATCTACCACGGCGTGATCAACTCGATGGACGTCCCAAAGGCCGTCATCATGGACATTTCGGGGTCATCGTGCCAGTTGGTTTACTACAACCGGCGCAATATTTTAAACCGCGAAAACCTGCCGTTCGGGACGATTACGCTGTCGGACATCTTCTATGACCCGAATATGCCGGGCGAGGAACAGGCAAAGATGACCGAAACATACGTGCGCGACCAGTTCTCCCATGTCGCGTGGCTTAAAGAGCTCGACCCGGACACGCAGTTTATCGGCGTGGGCGGCTCGTTTCGGAATTTGGCAAAAATTTGCCGCCGTTCCAAGCGGTACTCCGTGAACATGACGCACAATTACATCGTGCCAAAAACGGATTTTTCTAACGTGTATGACATGATAAAATCGATGGACATGTCCCAGCGCGCCAAAATCAAGGGGCTTTCCGTTGCCCGCGCCGACATTTTTGTCAGCGCGCTCGCGTGCGTCAAGGGGTTTTTAGACTACGTGGGTTTTGAAAAAATTATCATCTCGGGCAGCGGCATCCGCGAGGGCATCATGTATAACCACGCCGTTCCGACGACGATTGAAAAACCGATTACGGAGGTGTTGTGGCACTCGGTATACACGATGATGCACTACTTCGACGTCAATATTCCGCACGCGGAGCATGTTTGCAGCCTTTCCCTGCAGCTTTACAAGCAGTTGCGCGTGCTGCACAAGCTGCCACGGCAATACGTTAAGGTACTGCGGGTCGCAGCGCTTTTGCACGACGCGGGGATGCGCATCAAGTATTACGACCACCCGCGCCATTCGTTTTATTTCATCATGAATTCCAACCTCAACGGCATTACCCACCGCGAGCTCGTTTTGGCGGCGTTTGTCGCGGCAGGCCACAAGCAGGACGAATTCAACATGGCGGAATGGGTAAAATATAAGGATGTGCTGCGGGAAGAAGACCTGGTGGCGGTATTAAAGTTGGGCGTTATCTTGCGGATTGCCGAAAGCTTGGATCGCACGATGAGCGGCAACGTAAAAACGCTCAACTGCGACGTTTTGGGCGATTCGGTGATTATGAAAACCGAGGTGGAGGGCGACTGCTCGCTGGAGATCAAAGACGCCTTAACCGCGGGTGCCGAGTTTGCCAAAGCCTATAAGAAGAACTTAGAGATTTTGTAGGACAAAATCTCTAAGTTCTTCAGTGAAATGCTTTTCTATTACCCTCGCAATGATAAGGGGGATAATGATGAGATAAAAGGGGGTTCAAGGGGGAAAAAGAGCCTTTTCCCCCTTGGCTCAGGTCTAAAAAACTTTTTCTGAAAAACCTCTAAAAATTACTTGACTTTTCATAGTCGGTCTCCCTCGGGGGCGGGCGCGTCAATGCGCCCGCCCCCGATTTATTTGCATTTCACATGTTGGAATAGCGAGCCTGTTTTGTACACTTAAATTTCCCCAAAACGGTTTTCATGTATTTGAGGACGAAGTCGGGATCCAAATTTTCCGTAGGGGCGAGGCGTGCCTCGCCCTGAACTTCGGGTGTGCGATACGGGCTTTAATGGGTTACAAAAGCCGTGTTTGAGTTCACTCCGACCGGGCGAGGCACGCCTCGCCCGGTCTACGGAAATCAGTTTCAATAATTCGCGCCTATCATTGGGTCGTATAGGTATGCCCCTCGAACAAGACCCCGGGTTACCCATATCGCGCACCTTCGGTGTGCAGAGCAGAGTGTAGTCCGCAGGCAACGACTTCCCGCATTTCCCACAAATTACCTTAAAAAATTTTTCTAAAAACGGTTGACATTTCTAATGTGGTGTGATACTATTATCAAGCTGTCGCATGACGGCGGGTATAAATTCATCGCTTGCGGTGAACACCATGTATTGAGTAAATCAATACCGCTGGGCATAAAGTAGATAATGTAAGATGGTCGCTTTATGCTTTTTTTGTGCCCAAAACACACTTGGCTGTTGCCGAGTGAAAATCGCACATTGACAACCGCATATCAATAAAAGAGAAATAGAATACGAAATGCGCGACGCGGAGGCGTAGCCGCCTTTTATAGGCGCGGGGAGCGAGCAGCGACCCGAGGCGATACCGATGTGTCGTGCGAACGATTTAAAATGTTAAGTTAAAGGTGTATGCGTAAGCATATTCCAAAACTACAATTAAAACGGAACTTAATGCCGGAGCAATCCGGTGTTAAACAAGTTATTTTATTTGTCTTGTAATTTGTAAATTGTTTTAAGACGTAAAAAGTGGTCAAGAATCTTCTAAAATTAGCGGAGTAAAATCCGCAAATAGATTAAGCTAACAAGAGCATATGGTGGATGCCTTGGCACCAAGCGCCGACGAAGGACGTGGTAAGCTGCGAAAAGCTACGGGGAGCCGCAAACAGGCGCTATTATCCGTAGATATCCGAATGTGGAAACACACCCATTTAGGGTATTAATACATGAATTCATAGTGTATTAAGGGGAACCCGGGGAACTGAAACATCTAAGTACCCGGAGGAAAAGAAAGTAAAACAACGATTACCTGAGTAGTGGCGAGCGAAAGGGTAAGAGCCTAAACCTTGTGTCGAAAGACGCAAGGGGTTCGGACTCACATAACGCAATTATTCTTTGTAGCCGAAGCTGTTTGGGAAACAGCGTCAAAGAGCGTAATAGCCGCGTAAGCGAAACGAAGAATATAGCAAGTGATGTTCCAGAGTACCGTCGAGCACGAGAAATTCGGCGGGAACGTGGGAGGCCCATCTCCTAAGGCTAAATACGACTTGGTGACCGATAGCGTATAGTACCGTGAGGGAAAGGTGAAAAGAACCCCGGGAGGGGAGTGAAATAGAACCTGAAACCGTATGTTTACAAGCAGAGAGAGCACAACGCCCGCAAGGGCAAGTGCAATCTCGTACTTTTTGTAGAACGGGCCGGCGAGTTACGATGTGTTGCAAGGTTAAGACTCTATGAGTCGGAGCCGAAGCGAAAGCGAGTCTGAATAGGGCGAATTAGTAGCATGTCGTAGACCCGAAACCTGGTGACCTAACCATGAGCAGGATGAAGCAGGAGTAAAATCCTGTGGAGGTCCGAACCGACCCCTGTTGAAATAGTGGCGGATGACTTGTGGTTAGCGGAGAAATTCCAATCGAACCGGGATATAGCTGGTTCTCCTCGAAATAGCTTTAGGGCTAGCCTCATATAGGAGTATCGGGGGTAGAGCACTGAATGGGCTAGGGGCCTTCACGGGTTACCGAACCTTATCAAACTGCGAATACCGAATACTTTAATTTATGGGAGTCAGACAGTGTGAGATAAGTTTCATTGTCAAAAGGGAAACAGCCCAGACCCACAGCTAAGGTCCCCAAATACAGGTTAAGTGGAAAAGGATGTGTCATTGCACAAACAACCAGGATGTTGGCTTAGAAGCAGCCACACATTTAAAGAGTGCGTAATAGCTCACTGGTCGAGTGATGGCGCGCCGAAAATAACCGGGGCTAAAACCTGATACCGAAGCTTGGGAATTGTGGTAACATAATTGGTAGAGGAGCAACTTGCACGGGATGAAGCCGTATCGAAAGGGGCGGTGGACTGTGCATAAGAGAGAATGCCGGCATAAGTAGCGAGAGAGAAGTGAGAAACTTTTCCGTCGAAAGCCTAAGGTTTCCTGGGGAAGGTTCGTCCGCCCAGGGTAAGCCGGGACCTAAGCTGAGGCCGAAAGGCGTAGGTGATGGACAGTTGGTAGATATTCCAACGCCGTCGTAGGGTGCCATGCAGGGACACAGAAGGATAGCCAATCCGCGCGGATGGTAAAGCGCGGCCGTAGGTCGAGGCCGAGTCGTAGTGAAGTACGCGACTCGTTAAGGCTGGGACTCGCGGGGACTAAGACAACTGGAAGTTGGTGAATTCACGCTGGCGAGAAAAGCTGCGGTAGCATAACCCTAAGACGCCCGTACCGTAATCCGACACAGGTGGGCGGCAAGAAAATTGCAAGACGAACGGGATAACCTTTGTTAAGGAACTCGGCAAAATGACCCCGTAACTTAGGGAGAAGGGGAGCCTGCGAGAGCAGGCCGCAGTGAATAGGCCCAAGCGACTGTTTATCTAAAACACAGGTCTCTGCGAAAGCGCAAGCTGAAGTATAG
>WQYM01000119.1 GCA_009781235.1 Bacillota bacterium | reverse complement strand
GAACAACAATTCAAAAGAGGTAGACTGGCAATTCACTACGAAAGACGCAAGAGTTAAGCTAAAGAGACTTTATCCCATTGTCATTGTCAATTAGTCAAGCAAAAGATTTAACGTATCACTAGTCTTTATTGCCATTCTCATATTAAATTGCAAGGGTAGCAAGGCAAAATTTTTGCAGGGGTTGAAAAACAAAGTTGATGCAAAAAAATCATTAATGGACAGAATATTTTTAGACATTATTACCGATGAGTTCCAAACGCAGGTTTTGAGTAGCTTGCCGTATCCGGTTAAAAAAGAGCGGTACGATTATAATAATCGGGATTTTTCTTTTTCAGGACAATGGAACGGGAGCACGATTGAATTTTATATTAACGGAGACGGCGCGACGGTTGCTTTTAATGAGGAAACCGATAACGACGTAATTGCCGAAATCCCGTTTTCGAATTTTCACAAAGCGGATGCTCATGGGTTTTATCAAGCGATTATAGATTGCCTAACGCACATTCATAGAACCGAAGAGGAACACTTGCAAGCCATAGAAAGTTTTAGAACAGAGTCGCCAAGCACAAAAAAGCATAAAGAAATCATTCAAAAGGAAACCACATAGAGAATATGAAACGCTCACACTACCTCATCCCCACCCTTAAAGAAAAGCCCAATGACATCGAGCAAGTCAGTCAAGTGCTTATGTTCCGCGCGGGGATGCTCAAAAAAGTGCAAAACGGCTTTTTTATGTACCTGCCGCTGATGCAGCGAAGCCTTAAAAAAGTTTCGGACGTGATTCGCAAGCACATGGAGGCCGCCGATTCTTCCGAATGCAAATTCCCGATTCTGGTGTCCAAAGAGACGCTGGAGGCCTCGGGCCGCTGGAACGCGTTCGGTAAAGAAATGTTTAAGCTAAGCGACCGCAGCGAGAACGAGTTTGCCATCTCCCCGACCAACGAGGAAGCGGCGTGTTTTGCAGCCGAGTGTTTTGTCCGTTCATACAAGGATTTGCCGTTTTCCGTGTACCAAATCCAACAAAAGCACCGCGACGAAATCAGCCCGCGCAACGGCGTAATGCGCGCCCGCGAGTTTATGATGAAGGACGCCTACAGCTTCCATGCGGACGAGGCGTGCCTTGATGCTTACTACAATCGTGTGCACAAGGCGTACCTCGCGATTTTTAACGAACTGGGCCTTGACGTGGTTGCCGTTTCCGCCGACACCGGCGCGATGGGCGGCAGCGGCAGCCAGGAAATTATGGCGGTCTCCCCGGACGGTGAGACCGATATTTGCCGGTGCGGGAGTTGCGGGTTTGCGGCCAATGCGGAAACCGTGCCGTGTGTTGCCGAGGGGTCAGGGGTTAGGGGTCAGGGATCAGGGAATGCGGATGAAATAAAATCCTTTATCCCGAGCCCCGAATCCCGAACCCCGAGTCCCGAAAAAAAACATACGCCGAATGCACGCACCATCGATGAATTAGTACGTTTCTTTGGTAAGCAAACAAAGGACTTCCTTAAATCCGTCATCTTCAACGCCGACGGGGAGCTTGTCGTTGCCATGGTGCGCGGCGATAGGGAAGTCAATGACGTCAAACTCAAAAAAATCCTCGATGCCAAAACCTTAGAGATGGCGACGGCGGCGGAAATTGGCAAAACGCAAAAAACGGTGGTCGGCTTTGTCGGCCCCGTGGGGCTTAAGGGCTTTAAAATCATCGCCGATTACGAGGTCGCTGCAATGCGCGATTTTATCGCGGGCGCCAACGAAAAAGACTACCACTTAACCTGCGTCAACCCCTCCGACTTTACCGCGCAGTATGCCGATTTACGTTTCGCGACAACGGGCGAAAAATGCCCGGCCTGCGGCGCGGAGCTTCAATTTGCCAAGGCAACGGAGCTTGGGCACATCTTTAAGCTTGGCAAGCGCTATACCGACAAGCTGGATTTAAAATTTACCGCAAAGTCCGGCGATTTGCAGACCCTGACGATGGGCTGCTACGGCATCGGCGTCGAGCGCACGGTTGCCTCCGTCGTCGACCAGCACCACGACGATAAGGGCATCATTTGGCCCGTAAATGTCGCGCCTTTTACGGTTGATTTAATCACGGTCGATACCACCAACGCCGAACAAATGCGCGTGTCCGAAAAGCTTTACACCGCACTGCAAAAGAAAGGCATCGAGGTGCTGTGGGACGACACCGACGCGCGCCCCGGCTCTAAATTTGCCGACTGCGAGCTCATCGGCTTTCCGCTCCGGCTTGTCGTCGGTCGTGGCGTTGTCAACGGGAAGGTGGAACTGGTAGATCGCGCCTCGGGCGAGAAAACGGAGGTTGAAGTCGCCGACTGCGTAAAGGCGGCGGCGACTAAGCTGCGGAGCCCGGCGAAGAAATAGGCAGAACTCCCTAAAATGATTTGCGCAAAATCCGTTGCGTTTTTTTAGAATGTATGATATTATGGGGTAAATACGCGTATTTTGTACGCGCAATGTTTTTTGTATAATTTTTTTTTAGGAGGCTCTTGGTATGAACATTAAAAAAGTGGCCGCTATCTTGGTTTTAGCGGCGATTATGGCGTTTGCGGCGTCCGGGTGCGACGGCACAAAGGCATCCGTAGCGGTTACCGGCGTTTCGGTAAGCCCTAAAACGCTTTCTATCACCGTCGGCGAAACGGGGAGTCTCTTGTATACCGTTCAGCCGCAAAATGCGACTAAAAAGACCGTTGCTTGGTCGTCGGACAACACGGCGGTGGCTACGGTAAAGGGCGGCGTCGTCACCGGCGTTTCGATAGGCACGGCGACCATTACGGTAAAATCTGCCGCCGACGGCAAAAAATTCGATACCTGCGTTGTGACGGTAGGCGAGCCCGTGGAAGTTGCCGGAATTTTGTTCAGCGAAACGGAGCTTTCCGTCGGCGTCGGCGAAAGCGCGACGCTTGCCGTAACCGTTTTACCCGCGGGAGCATCCGCAGCGGGCCTTATTTGGAGTTCCGATGACCAAAGTGTCGCCCAAGTGAACAACGGAGTCGTTACCGGCGTTGCGTTGGGCTCGGCGAAAATCACGGTCAAGTCCCCCACAAACGACGCCGTTTTTGCCGAATGCCAAGTTACAATCACCGGCGTTGTACCGATTACCGGCATTGCGCTCAACCGCCAGACGCACACCGTGCGGGTGGGCAGGGCTACGACGCTGTCGGTGGTTTTTACCCCGACAAATGCTTCCAATAGATCCGTAACATGGGCTTCAAGTAATCCGGCCGTTGCTACGGTAATAAACGGCAGCGTTCGGGGCATTACGGAGGGCGTCGCGACTATCACGGTTACCTCCGAGGGTAATTCTTCGCTGAGTGCGGCGTGTACCGTCACGGTTTTGCCGCCGCCCGACCCCGGCGAAAACCCTTACCTAGACCGTCCGTTCTACGACGGCCCCACCGGGACGAAGGCGGGCGTTGACTATCCGGCGGCAACGGGCTCCCCCTATGTGGACACGGAGGAAGCGTTTACGGGGCTTAACATCCGGCAACGCGCGGGCAAAATGGAGGTCATTTGGCCCGCGATAAGCAATGCCGCTTCTTATGAGGTGTACCGTGCCGGCAGCCGCTTAGGGCCGCGTGCCCGCCTCGCTACCGTTTCGGCGCAAGGCGGCGTACCGGGCGTTTCCGGCTGGGGCTATGTCGATGCTACTCCCAATCCGGCAAAATACGAAAACTACTATTTTATCGTCGCCAAAAACAGCTCCGGCGCCGATATCCCGCTGGCAAAGCCCGCCAATCCGTCGGGTTGGCAGGGCAATAACCCCAATCCGCACATCAATTGCCAGTGGATTAGCTTAGAGAAAAAGATATTCGGCGAGTATACGTATTTTTACGATGCAAAGTATGACAGTATGTCCGCCATAGGAACCGAAATCAACGCCGTCGGCAGTTCGATGACGGGTGCCGGAAACGAATCGCAAATGTCCTCCTCGCGCACCGCGTTCTACCTTAAGCCCGGCTCGTATTCGGGGCTTGCCAACTTAAACGTTACGTTCTACATGTCGGTCTCGGGACTCGGCATTACCCCGGATTTAACTAAAATCAGCGGTATCCGCTCGGCGGGCGCTTTGGGCAGCAACGTTACGCATAACTTTTGGCGCTCGGTCGAAAACGTCGAAACGGCTGCCGGCAGCACGTTTGAATGGAGCGTATCCCAAGCGGCTCCCGCGCGGCGCATTTATGCCCGGGGCGGCGCGGCGTATTATATCGGCGGCTGGGCATCGGGGGGCTTTGTGGCGGATTCCTATATCACCGGCAACATCAATATGGGCGGCCAGCAGCAATTCTATCACCGCAATTGCCACTTCCAGCAAAACTGGTCCGGCGGCGCATGGAACATGGTGCAACAGGGCTGCTCGTCCGGCACCACCACGAATACTGGCTGGAAGCAGAATAACTACAAAACCGGAGGCATTTACACGACGATTGAGGACGTACCGATTATCCGTGAAAAACCGTTCCTGTATTTAGACACCGACGAGGACGAATACAAGGTGTTTGTTCCGGGGCTCCGCTACGACAGCCACGGTATTTCGTGGATGGAGGAAGACGGCAAAACTATTACCCCGGGCGAGGGGTATTCCGTAGACATCGAGGAGTTTTACGTCTCGAAGCCCGGCGATTCTGCCAAAAAGCTCAACGCCAAAATGGATGCGGGCAAGCACCTGTTTGTATCGCCCGGCGTTTACCCCATGTCCGAACCGCTCCGCGTCACACAGCCCAACACCATTTTGCTCGGAACCGGCCTTGCATCGATTCACCCGGATACGAATAACCGCTACGGCGCGTTGCTCGTCGACGATGTGCCCGGAGTTATTGTGGCGCACCTTTTGGCGGACGGGTACACCCGCTCTACCTATATTGTCCGCTTCGGCGGCATGGAGGCGGGGCTCGGCAAGGGGCAAGACCACTCCGACAACCCCTCGCAGTATTCCGACTTATTCTGCCGCGTCGGCGGTGCCTTCGGCGGCACGATGCGCGCGGACGTTTCCTTGCAAATCAACTCGGCTAATGTCATCGGCGATCACTGCTGGCTGTGGGCCGCCGACCACGGCAGGGGCGGCTACAACGCCCAGCACGGCCTTATCGTGTCGGGTGACGACGTGACGCTGTACGGCACATTCGTCGAGCATTACGAAAAGTACAACACGATTTGGTACGGCAACGGCGGCAAAAACTATTTTTATCAATACGAAACGCCCTATAAGGGTTGGACGGGCAACAGCCCGCATGCTGCGGACGGCAACACCGGTTGGGCGGCGTTTAAGGTATGGAACGACGTCGAATCGTTCTACGGGATGGCATTCGGCATGTACGGCGTGGGCGCTAACCAAAGATGCCCCAACGCCGTAGAGTGCCCCAACAAGCCCGGCGTTAAGTTCGAAGCCTTATTCACTAAATCGCTTGACGGTGCCGGCGGCAGGGGTCACGCGATGAACGTCATTAACGGCACGGGCGGCTCTACGAATACCGGCAACGGCGAAAAACGCGTCGCGGTATTCGAAAACGGCGTGGCGACCATCGGCACGGGCGGGGGCAGCACGGCGACCGGCAAAGACATCCCCAACGAGCCGGTATTGCTCCCGAGCGGCCCGTTGAGTTAGGTATAGGTGATCGACGGCTGGGGAATCTTTCTAAATTTTCCCACAACTTACATAAATAAATTTTCAAAAACGTGTAAGATTTTCGCCCTCTCAATCGTGTTACATATGGGAAGATGAATTCGGAGGTTTTTGCGTGAAAGTTTTAAAAAGATGTATTATTATCGCTTTGACTGGTTGTCTTTTCGGGGTCGTGTTTTTTGGTTGCGTTACCCCTGACTCCGGCATACTGGATACGGAAAAATTGAGGTCTACGGACGGCAACGGCATAGGGATCGACTATGATTTACTTGAAACTGTTTGCAATATTGACGACGTAAAAATCCGGCTCTCTTACGGCTGTTACGACGATGAATTTTCGCCTCATAATCTACGTGACGGTTTTAATGTCGAATTGGCTATTAATGTGCAGATGAAAGTAGACATTGCCGATGTTTTTGGAGAAATTCTATTTATCAACGAATCGTGGGACGTATGCCGATATAAAACGATTGAAGATTTTACAAAGAAAAATTATGAAATAAAAAAAGACAACGAAAATAAGATAGTCTTTCCTAAAACCGAAGAGGTAACAATCCCCAAGGAACTATTCAAGAGCCGATTAGGGTTTATTGTGTTGTGCATCACGCGAAGCATAGTTTTAGAGGGCGAAAACGAGGCGGCAACCTTGCCTTGGCAAAGCTATAAATATCTGTTTTATAAATTAGAGGGAATAAAACCGTTAAGCTGTCCGAACAGACTTACCGTAATACGGAGGATAGCGTCGGTATAGAAATCGGTTTTGAGATGCCGGATGGGTCAATTTCCCCTACGATAGCCGGTGGGGATTGCGCACTTAGTACGACGGTGACAGAATACGAGCGAGGGAGCGATTTGAGTGTGTGGCTTTTCCATAGTGACCGAAATTGGCATAATGCAACTGATTCACCCTATGTAACAATAGTTACTGTTTGGGTTTATGCAAACGGTATTCCCGGCGAAAAGCATTTGATCAATGAGGTGGAGAACTATTATGGGAAGCAGAGTGCTACCGATATTGGGATAGACCCGGTATTATTTGCAAGTATTTCAAGTAGAGATGGCGGATGGTTTTTGAACAACAGAATATTTAGATTTTATGAGGAGATTGTTGTACCGAGAGAATGGTTAAAAGCCGAAGTCGGCAGAATTGTTTTTTCGATAGACAGTCACTTCGTTTTTTCGGACGAAAAGGAAGGCGCAGATACTCTTTTAAATGGTTCCGGGTATTCCAACACAGGTTTTTATTACAAATGGGATGGCGAGACGATAAGGGTGGCGGTTGCTCCGTTAGAATTAGACTAAAATTTTCAGAATCGTGTAAGATTTTCGCCCTCTCAATCGTTTTATGTATAGTAGCGAGAGTTTTTCGCAAAACGGAGGTTTTAGGCCATGAAAAAAGTTATCAGATCCGTATCTGTCGCACTTGCGCTGGTGTTAGCGCTTGCGTTGTGTGCGTGCATCCCCGCTAAAAATCCCCTTGGCGATGTTCACGGTAAGGACTGCGAGTGTGAGGGATGTAAGCCCCCCGCAGTTCACGACGCGGATTGCGATTGTGAGGAATGCAAGCCGGAGTATGTGCCGAAAGGCGCTTTTTACACGTTGCAGGAAGCCTTCGATAACGGCTGGCTGACGCAAAACGAGATAAGGAGCATTGCTTATTATCATAACAGCCGCTACTTGGACGACGATGGAATTGAACTGGTATATGTCGAAAGCGCAGAAAGGTCAGATCTTTTTTGGATTGACTGTCACAATCTCGACGGTTCTTGGTCGGGTTGGGCAATGTGCGCGACGAATTATGCGCCGATTCCAAAAAAGCCCGAGGTTTTAAGCGAGGAAACGGAAAAGGCGATTAAGAAAGACCGACTAGACTTTTATCTTTCAAGACCCGATTTATACGGCCCCGATTCATACGGCTACGAGATAACGTTAGAATGCTTTGATATTGTCGGGTATTACGGCGTTTACAATCATTGTTACGCAATAAGCATATATCTTTTTTATTTTTTTCAACTATTTAACGGCTGGCCTACTGTGGTCGCCGATGTGGTATTCATCAGCGAACACTTCCACCCCATTTTTATCTGGAAAGAAAACTAAAAAACAAAACAAAAACATCAGATAACTAAGGAGGTTTCAACAAGGCAAAAACACGTATTTTGTTCGCCTGTATATTGATGCAGAGAATATCCCTGTAGGGGTCGATTTACAAATCGACCCGCATTCCCTAAAGCCAAAGGAAACGTATTATCATGAAAAAGGTTATCAATATCATATCTATCACAATAACGCTGCTGCTGGCGTGCGTGCTGTTTGCGTGCATTCCTGCCAATCCCGGCGGAAACGTTCACGGCAAGGATTGCGACTGCGAAATCTG
>WQYM01000118.1 GCA_009781235.1 Bacillota bacterium | reverse complement strand
CCGTTAAGAGCGGCGAGATGACGAACAGGGGTTTGGCGATGCCAAGGCCCGCGAACATAATCCCAAGCAGCGGGTTGGTCAGTAGGACACCGGCAAGAATCCCCAGGCCCGTCCCGGCTAAGATGACCGGCAAAAGTGAAAGCAGTGTTTGCAGGATAATTTGCCCCGTCGTAAACCCGAGCGCCTTTTGGATGCCGAAATCCTTTTTGCGCCGCCGCAGCAGCGTGTTCATTAGCAGGAAAAACACAAAGCAGACCGTAAAAACCGTTACGCCCACGATAAGGTACGTTGCAAGCGCAATGGGCTCCTTTAGGGCGACTAAAGTCCCGTTGACCGCCTCGGCCAAATTTACCGCGTTAAGGCTCGCGCCGTATGCAATCAAAAGATTGTCTACAAATTCGTCCACGGCGTCGGTGTCGGTATTCTCTAAAAACAGGTTCATGCCGCAAAGCACGATTTTGTCCTCCGAAAGAGCGGAAAGCGCCGCAATCCCGCCCTTTGTCAGGTCGCATACGCCCCCGCCGACGGACTGTGTGATGCCGCTCACCAAAAAGCTTGCGCTGTGCTTGCCCTCGTCGTACTCAATCGTAACGCGGTCGCCCACGCCCTTGCCCAGCACGGATGCCACGGTAGAAAGCAAGGCGATTTCGTCGCCGAACTTTGGGAACCTGCCCGCAATCAGCGTCCCGGGGTTCTTCTCGTCAATGTTTTCCCACGCGCAAAGGCTGATAAGAGTTCCGCCCGAGGTCGCCGGATAAACGTCCATCCTGGAAAACCTTTCTACGCCGGGCAACCGAGAAATTTCTATCATCATTGCGTCAATTTCGGCCCACGTTGCCTCGTCGGCATCCTCCGGCACGTTCGCCCCTACCTGAACCTCCGCCGGCTCCACGCCGATCATTTGCTTGAATGCGGCGGTGTCCACCACAAAATTTTGGTAGAGCGCAAAGCCGAGCACGCAGGTAAAGCCGAATAAAAACAGGACGATGAAGGCCGTGACGTTGTTTTTGATGCCGCCCAAAAAGCTTTTGAGCGCAACCGCCAAATTAAGCGGCATTTTAGTTTTTTCAAGCGGCGCATAGTTTTTCTTAAAATTGTGGCTGCCGAGGCCGCTGCGCAGGGCGTTAATCGGCGTCACCTTTTTGGAGCTTTTGGCGACAAAGTACGTTACCGCCAGCGTAACGGCAGTCACCGCCGCGACACTCAATACCGCGGGGACGCCGAATGCGGCGCCGCCGAACAGCAGGCCGGAAGTCATCGAAACGACGTTGCCGACGTACCCTGCCGTCGCGAGCCCTAATAGTACCCCGGCGATACCGGCAAGGACGGCAATCAACAAAAACTCAATGACGATGGCCGCCGTAATCTGGCCGGATGTGTACCCGATGCTCTTTAAGGCGCCCAGCGTTTTAATGTCCTCCTCGATGTTGTTTTTGATAGTAAAGCGCACGATAACCAGCGCAATGACCAACACCAACGCCGCCACGCCGATCAGCACAAACGACATAATCAGCGCGAACATCGTCGCCATGAACTTGGTCTGGTCGTAGGTGACGGAAAAGGAGTTGCGCATACTTAACCCGTATTTTTGCGAAAATTGCGTCTCAAACTCATACGAGGTTGCGATTTTCTCAAAATTTACCGAGAGGAATTTGAACGGTATAAAGGCTTCCTCACGCGCTTCGAGCCGCCCGTACTCCGCGTCGCTGACGTAGGCGGCTTTCACCGTGCTGGTGGAGGCGCCCATCTCCGCATCCTCAAAAAACCCGGCGACGGTGTAAGTGTATACCTCCTTTAAACACGTAAACGAAAACCGCCCGCCCGCCGCAATCCCGCCGTACTTAAAGTTAAGCGCGAGTAATATGCCGCCGTCTTTCAGTGCGCCGTCTTGCGTGAATTGCTCATCCCGACGGTCGATTACCTTGTACGTGTTCATGGTTTTTGGGACGCTTTGGTTGTAAAACAGCAGCTGCTGCTTGACACTGCCGCTGCCAAGCTCGTACTTTATGTCCGCCGACAAAAAGTCGAACACCTGCGGCTCGCCGACGGCGCCCGGGTAGCTTTTTGCATAGTCCGGCATGGAGACGTAGCCCTCCGGAGATTCCTCCATAGCGCCCTGCCAAAACGGCTGTGCAATCCCGACGGAAAAATCCGACGTGTTCAGCTCGGCCCTTTTTTTGTCGTAAAAGCTACCGACGTTGAGGAGCAGCGACAGGCTGATGGACAGCATCAACGCCGCCATCGCGACGATTGCAAAGAATGTAATCGCGCCGCCCTTGCGCTTGCGCATATTTGAAAATGCGATTTTTAATAATTTCATGATAAAAACCTCCGGTTTTAGGGGCTAGGGGTCAGGGGACAGATGTTAGAGAATAGGGGTTAGGGATTAGGGATTAGTGATAAGATGAAGAATATAAATCCTTATAAAAACTAACCCCTAGCCCCTAGACTACCAACCATGTTTTGTTAAGAAGTCTTTCATTCGGTTCCTTCTCGCCGCGTCCTCACCCTCGTACTTCCCCAAATCAAGCTCGCCCTCGATGGCGCCGTCTTTTAGGTATAGCACGCGGCCGGCCCGCAATGCGGAGTTGATATCGTGCGTCACCATCACGATGCTTTGGTTTTGACGGTTGCACTCGGTTAAAACGTCCAACACGGCCGTCGCCATGGTGGAGTTTAAGGCGCCCGTCGGCTCGTCGGCAAAGATGATTTTAGGGTTGTTGATGCTGGCCCGCGCGACGCCCACGCGCTGCGCCTCGCCGCCGGAAAGCTGCGTCGGCAGCTTGTGCCACAGGCTTTCGTCCAAGCCCACCGAGCTAAGCAGCTCCTTGGCGCGCCTAGCCAGCTCCTTTTTGTTTACGGGGAGCAACAGGCCGGCAATCAGCACGTTGTCGAGCACACTCATGCTCTCAATCAGGTAAATCTGCTGAAAAACAAAGCCGCAGTTTTTGCGCCGGAAAACCGCCAATTGGTCCTGGCCGTACTTGGCGATGTTCTCTTGGCCGAAAAACACGCCGCCCAACGTTGGAGTATCCATACCGCTGAGCGCATACAGCAGCGTGGATTTCCCGCCGCCGGAAGCGCCCATGACGACGGTAAAATCGCCCTCGTAAATCTCAAGATCGATGTTGCGCAGCACATGCTGCTGTACGCCCCCGGTCGAGAAGGTTTTACACAGCTTTTCGGTTTTTAGAATAATATTTTTTTCCATGATGATGACCCTCCGATTTATGCCCCGATTATACCGCATTATTTTTGATAAGTCCTTACGAATCTATTATCCAATTATTAAATTTATTTAGGAAACTGCCAAGCAACAAGCAAAAATTCCCAGAAATCAATGCTTTCTGGGAATTTTTGGTTGGTGGAGCGAAAGGCGTTAAATACGCACACCGCCGATATTGCCGCCATCGTGTACAAGATTAACAGGCTTGAATTTTATTTCCAAGCGGAAGTGCCGCTGTCGGATTATGAGTTGTTCGGAAAGAGCTTGGCGATAAGGTAATCGCGCCGTTGCCGTTCGGTTGAGAGGACTGTCATAGCGTCTTTGAAAATACGCCGTGCCAGCCTTTTCGCTTGCCCCTTGCTCGGCGGCAGGGCGGCGCAAATGTTTTTGCTTGCGTCGTCAAAATAAATGACGGATATTCCGGGTGATATTGGCGGCATCGAATGGCACTCCTTAAAAAGATTTTTGACGTTTTTGACTTTTCCTATACGATTTTTGAGAGAATTGTCGAAATTAGTTGTTTTTGCTTGACAACTTATAAAATGCCATGTATAATATTATTAGATACTAAGGAAATCAATAGAGGCACTTTCTACGTAGGAACAAAGCTAATATTATGGTAGCTTTTTTTGCGTATTTTTTTTGAATAACTCAGTCTAATAGTATTTTCGTGAACAAAAGTGTCCACAGTTGGACAAGCACCATATAATATACTAAGGCAAGTATGACAAATCAGTTTCGGAGGTAAACGGATATGGATAGTATATTAGCGCAGATGGTAGCACCCTATTATTGTCGCCAAGCTCATTTCACTGGCTTTGGTTTTGAAAAAATGCAAAAATATGCAAGTCAAGCCGCAAGGTGTCTTTTAAAATGTAAAAACGACATCTTAACAATAAGAAGTATAATTTCGCTTTACGAGGGCGAAAAAATTTATGAAAGCAAGTTGCTAAAATGTATTAAATTAGGCTATTTAAAGCCATCGCCAAGTGGCATGAAAATTACTGATAAAGGGAGAAAAGATTTTGAAGCATATTTGGATGAGGAAAGAAAAGGTTTTGAAGCATATCTGTATGAGAAAAGAAAAAAACTTAATACTATAATAGCAATAGTATCGGCAGGTGCGGGAATTGCCAGTGCGATTTTATCCTTAATAATTTTATTAGTCAGCTTAACTTGATTTACATACTAAGTTTAACGCAACTAATACTGATATAACCAATAAAAAGCAACCCCTATAATAACCGATAGAATGCGTTTTCTTTCCGTCTGGGATGTCTGTTTTCCCCATGTAAACATTGTTATGAAGAGACCGATTTTATTATTTCAAAACCAACATGGTTCCGCAATCTGACAATTCGACGCCGTAACCGCCAGCGAGGTACCAACGAAGTAGAGTTATATCCCATTGGGTAATTTCTCCGTCGCCGTCAACGTCCGCGTTCAACAAATTGAAATCTTCCGGGAGATATTCTTCGTATCCGCCGGCAAGATACCAGCGAAGCAAAGTAACGTCCCATTGCGTAATTTCTCCATCGTTATTAACGTCCCCGGGATTCTTATCTCTAATACTGACCGTACCGTTTTCTAAAAAGAAGGATACAGTTCCGCCGATAGCATTGCGGATACCATTGGCAGAATACGTTATTATTATCTCCGTATCACCAACTCCCGCGTCCGTCAGCACTTCGAACCGCAACGTAACGATGGCGCCGTTTCCGGCATTATTGACGCCGGGCGCCAATATCATATTCCACGTTAAATTATACGGAACCGCGTTAATATTTCCGCCAGGCAGGAAATCGGTTAAAACGCCGCCGTTCGTTAAGCCGATAAGTTTAAGTTTGTTGGAATCGTAATTTAAAGCCAACTGCATATTAATGATGCCGGGATTGTTTTCGAGCGATACCGTAACATCGACATAGCCGCCTTGGAAACCGTTCCCGCCCGAAACCACGATTTTTGCAATATCGTCGGGAACGTCAACCTCCAACACCGCCACGTCGCTGACCGTCGTTACGCTTTTAGCGCCGTTTACTTGGCTATTGGTACTGGTAACCGCCACATAATAGTAAAGATACCCCGATGTATTTACAGGCACTACGTAAGAGGAACCGGTCGCCCCCGCAATCGCCGTGCCGCCGACGTTGGACGCGACGGTGTTATTATACCACTGATACGACAGCGTACCGCCGTCCGTCGGCGCGTCCGCCACAACCGTCAACATATGCGTGCCTCCGCCCGTCGCAACTCCGCTTTGCGGATTGCCGGTAATTACGGGCGCTTGGGCGTTTATCGCCGCTTCCACCGTTAAAACCGCCAAATCGCTGACGTCAGAAATAACTTTTATGCCGCCGTCGCCGTTATCGTTAATCGTATTGGTTACGATAACGTAATAGTAGAAAGTTCCAACTACATCTGTCGGCGGCGCGTAGGTTGAGCTTGTCGCTCCGTCTATTTCAACATATAAGTTTTCGCCGTCCTCAACCTCACTAATAGTTGATATGTCGTCGATTGCTATTTTAAACCATTGGTACGTTAGCATTCCTTCGTCGCCGGTTGTTGCCGCAACGGATAAAGTATGCGTTTCGCCCTCGACTACGCTCGCATCCAAAGGCTGCGTACCGATTACTGGTACTTCCGCATGAACCTTTGCGATGACCGCAACCGTCGCAACCAAGCTCGTTGCGGACGTTTGCTTAACCCCGCCGTCACCGTTGTCCGGTATCGTATTCGTTATAACCGCATAGTAATAAAAAACGCCCGTTTCATCCGTCGGCACACTATAGCTATAATCGGCCGCACCTTCTATCGCCGTTCCTCCTGTGTTGGAAGCAGTCGTATTCGTATACCATTGATACGTCAGCATACCGCCGTCGAAAACGTTTGCGTCGGCATAAAGGATGCAATAATTCCCTTCCACCAAGTTCGCATTTTGCGGTTGTCCGTCTATTTGGGGCGTTTCGGCATAAATCTTCGCGCTAACATACACGGGAACCATCGTACTATAGGCGCCGGACGTCACGATAACAAAATAATCGTCCGCGGATAATACGCCGTGCGAAAGCGAATAATGCGTCGACGGAATTTGCTCCGTGTCACCGTTATTAAACAGTTTGAATACCGTCATGCCTGTCGGGTCAAATGTTTGCCCCTCGAGGTACGCGGTTTTATTAGGCTGCGTCTCCGCAAAAATACCGATTTGTGTAATGGCCGAAACGGTAACGGGGATATCAAATTGAATAAAATCGTTAACGCCGAAGCCGTAAGTATATCGCGCCCTGACCCGAGTGTCCACAACGTCAAAAGCCCTGTCGCCGGGTGTAAAGGTTAAGGCGTTCATAGGTACGCGCTCCAGCCTGCCGCTTGCATATTCTATCTCTACAATCAAGCCGTTCGGGTCAAAGAATTCTCCCTCAAAATATGCTGTTTTAAAGGGTAATCGCAACACTTCGTAAGAAAGGAATGGGTCCTCAAACACTTTGATTTCGGGTATCGGAGCGCTATGCCCTGCGTATTCGACATAACACGGAAAGGAATCGCTCGCGTACGCAAAGACTTCGGGATAAAAACTCATCGTGTTAACGTTATACGGTATAATATCGCTTGAACCGTTGTTATAGTGCGCGCGAATCGTCATTCCGGCAGGGTTCAGCGCCTCGGTCACAAAATACTCGCGTTTATACGGCTGGCTGACAACCTCGATGGAATCAACCGCAACTGCTATTACATTAACGACAAATGTTTTCGTGTACGATAACGAAGGGTACGAAACCGTAACCGTTTTGATTCCGACCGTTTGAGTTATATCCTCGGGGTAATCTACCGTCAGTTGGTCGGCCGTGATGATTTCTAAACCGCCACCGCTATAACTTACCTCTAAGGCAAGCCCCGATAAATCCAGAGCATCGCCGACTACATAAGTGATTTTTTGCGGCAGGGTCAGGCTTCCGCTTATCATCTCGGCGGGAATAACGGTTACCGGTATGTGCCTTACGTATTGCGTTGAGCCCGCCGTATAGACGACCGTCACAAGCGTGTTCCCTAGGCCGCTAAAGTCATAAAATACCGTAAGATTATCGTTAGCAATCGGAATATTTGAACTACTTGTTTGCAAACTTGCATTCAGGCTTGACATATCAAATATTTCGCCGCAAATATACGTTAATTTTGCCGGGGTTTCCACAACAAGGCGATTGTTTTTCCATAAAGCATGATCCGGAGTCGTTGGAGCACCGCTTGTGTATTTTAAATATGCAGATTCGATTGTACCGGGAGACCATCCTGCATCTCCTGAGCCACCCCAGCCTCCAATTGCACCGCTACTTCCGGCGCCCCGGTTTCCCGCTGCTCCTGCTCCTCCTGCTCCCCCTGCTCCTCCGATTCCTCCATAACTAACTTCATAATAATTATATCCCGCCGGACCTCCGCCCGTGGCCGCGCGTCCATAGTTTTGTGATATTCCATTTACAATGGCAAGAGAACCATTTAAACCACTATTGCCGCCTGTACCACCGTTTCCAGACACGCCTCCCGCTCCGCCATTACCACCTTTTCCGCCAAGTCCACCTATTCCAGTACTATAAGCGCCGGATCTTCCGCCGGTACCACCAGAGCCGCCATATCCGCCATATCCGCCTCTACCACCGACTCCTCCGGCACCTGCTAATCCCGCTTCCAAATATAAATAACTTTCATCAGAATGAATCTCCCCGAGGCAAGACCTCGGGGTATCCCCCTCAGCTCACTGCGTTCGCAATAAGCAGACCGACGCAAGACGTCGGGGAATAAAACCCGGAGAGATTTAAAATAGTT
>WQYM01000117.1 GCA_009781235.1 Bacillota bacterium | reverse complement strand
CTATACCTTATTATTATTGGTATTCCGAGCTTGATTTGGGCGGCATTTTTCGGCAATTGGCGGCGCGCGCACAAAAAGAGCTACTACGACTTTTATACCGAGCAATGGGCGGACGAGTTGGCGGGAATCGACAGATCGTAAAAGGAGAGCGTCGGCGAAAAAAGCCTATATGAGTTATCGGGGTATAATGTTATAGAGTAAATAAAATATTGTAGCAAAACCTAAACAAACGATAGCCAACAATAAAATTTTAGTATATAATAAACGTAAATTAAGTATGCGGAGTTATATTAATGTCTGAAATCGGAAAGCAAACTAAGAAAGCCGGAAGCGAGTTCGGCGGCGAATGGACAAAAGCGAAGCTCACCATTTTGGAAAAATATTTAAGCTTTTATGTTCGCGCGCTTAAAAACCAAAAGGTTAAATTAACGTATATTGACGCTTTCGCAGGAAGCGGTAAAACGTCATTGCCGACGGGGGATATTGAAGGGTCGGCAAGCATAGCGATGAAGTACGACTTTGATCAATATTTTTTCATTGAGTATGATCAAAACAGGCTTTTGGATTTAAAAAAGTATATTTCCGAAAAATTTCCGCAAAAAGCCGGTAAAGTAAGTTATCTTCAAGGCGATTGCAACGAAGAACTGATAAAGGTTTTTAACGGACTGAA
This sequence comes from Bacillota bacterium, assembly GCA_009781235.1. Classification (GTDB taxonomy): domain Bacteria; phylum Bacillota; class Clostridia; order Christensenellales; family Pumilibacteraceae; genus WRAP01. The sequence continues at coordinate 7,683 of WQYM01000117.1, read as the reverse complement.
TAAATACCAAAGAGGCGTAATGTTTCTCGACCCTTATGCGATGGAAATGAGATGGGAAGTTTTACAAGCCGCGCAAAAAACTGAAATTTTAGATATTTGGTATCTATTCCCGGTGATGGCAGTCAATAGAAATCTCAAAAATGACGGCGAGATATCCGAGAGCGTAAAGCAGAAAATTTCGGCGATTTTGCCTGCCGGATGGTACGAGGCTTTGTATTATGAAAATCCGCAAATGAATATGTGGAATTTTACCGATATGCGCAAGGTAAATACAGCGAACTTAATTGCTTTTATTCAAGAAAAAATAAAAGGCGTGTTTCCCCATGTGGCTACGAAGCCTGTGGAATTGAAAAACTCAAAAAACAGCCTGCAATTTTTATTGTGCTTTATGATCAGTAATCCAAGTCCGAAAGCCGGATCATTGGCGAAAAAAGTTGTTGAAGATATTGTGGACGCGATATAACCGAGGAGGATTGACATGGTTTGCACAATACAAATAGAAAGAAAGACGCTCCTGTATAAAACGGGAGTCGAATACGGCGATTATACAATTAATCACGCCGAGGGCTGTTCGCACGGTTGCCGGTACCCTTGCTATGCGATGCTGATGTCAAAACGATTCGGAAAGGTAAAGACTTACGAAGATTGGTGCTGCCCAAAAATTGTAGGGAACGCGCTAAAACTATTAGAAAAGGAAATACCGAAATTTAAAAAAGATATCCAATCGGTGCATTTGTGTTTTTCTACCGATCCGTTCATGTATGGTTATGAAGACATCTGCGCGTTAAGTATGAAAATCATCGAAATGCTGAACGCTAACGGAATAAAATGTACGGCGCTTACCAAAGGGGTATTGCCGCGTGAATTGGCCGGCTTTTCCGAAGAAAACGAATATGGGATAACGCTCGTATCGTTAAATGAAGATTTCAGGACAAGTACCGAGCCGGGTTCTGCGACATATGAGGCAAGGATTAAATCGCTCAGGGATTTACACGACCAAGGCAGAAAAACATGGGTCAGCATTGAACCGTACCCGACTCCGAACATAATCGATCAAAATTTTTTAGAGATACTCAACGCGGTTTCCTTTGTGGATAAAATAATTTTCGGTCGGTTAAATTATAACGCTCTTGTTTCAAAATACAAAGACGCAAAAGAGTACTTTAATAAACTGTCGGAAACCGTTATAAATTTTTGTTTGACGCGGGGGATAGACTTTCACATTAAAGACGGAACCCAAACGAAAAGAAAAGAAGAAATTGCATAAGTAAATATGAAAAAAACATTAAGCCGCATTCAAAAAAGAGTGCGGTTTTTATTTCAAAGGAGAGCGGCGGAATGGAACAGTATCGGGTTTATGACCGGCAGACGCTTAACTATGTGGACGGCGGGGTGATACGCGATTACAAAATCGATGCGGATTATTTGTCCAATAACGCAAGCGAAGTTACGCTGACCGAAGAAACCTACGCCAAGAAAGGCGACATCGTGGTCGGGCTTTCCGGCATCGATAAAACGTTTATCGGCGTTATCACGGCGGTAGACAACACCAAAAAGACGATCAGCTTTAAGCATCCCAAGGAGCTGTTCGCGGACACGGTGCTGAACGTTTTTAAATACAGCAGCACACTTGGCTATAAATTCGAGCTCGTGGGCGCGATGGAGGTCATCCTCGATTTGGCGTTTGTTTCGACCGACGACGCAAAAAAGAAATTACCGCTTACGATTGAGACGCATAGCATGGCGAACGGCGCGGTGTGGACGGACGACGGCGACACCTTGAACATCTCGGACTTTATCCAGTGGGCGTTCGACAATCACAATGTCTATCTCGACTTCGATATCGATTTTGTTACGGATAAGCTCGTTTGCCGCATCATAAAAAACACGACGGGCGGCTGGGTGATTAAGGATAATATCGCGCTCAGCACTCCGGCGTTCGATAACAACGAGCTGCCGAATTACAACAAAGCGGTCGTCTATGACAAGGACACCGGCGCGATTGTGGGGACGTATTATTTGCTTGCAAACAACACCGTAACGACAAGTTCGTCGAATTCAAGCCGTATTCTGCCCGTCAAAACGAAGTACATCTCATTCGATGCCGAAAAAGGCTACACGGCGCAGGAGGTTGCGCAATCCGAACTGCAAGGGAATATCTATGCGCACTGCATTCAATACAAGCTGTCAAAGCAGCAGCGGCTGGTGAATCCGTTCGCGTTCAACTATGGCGACGGCGTGAAAATTATCTACGACGGCCGCGAGTACGATTCGATTTTCACGGGCCTTAAATACACCAAGGGCGACGCGTACATAACATGCTTGTTCGGGAAGACGCGCATTGATTTTACGGATCGCCTAAAACAATATATCGAAAAACGGTATCGAAAGAAATGACAAATCTTGCGTTTTTGAGTATAATGTTCCAGTGACGAAACGCGAGGTAATCAATTTATGCCTAATGCTTGACGGCGCGGTTGAAGACTACCCGTTTGATTTATTGACGGAAACGCCGGACGCTTGGACGGTCATGCGCCATAAAGCAAATAGAAAAGGCTTCGCTCACATTTATTCTGCGGGCGGGCAGCCTATTATCAACCTCAAGCTCCCGCCCGTTGAGGGCGATTTGCTTCGGCAGGCTTTTGAGGGGATTGCCCCTGCGTATCACATGAATAAAGAGCATTGGAGCGGAATCAACCCGAACGCTGATGTTCCGCCGGAGCTGCTAAGGGCACTGATAGAAAAAAGCTACGAGCTGACGAAACCGAAACTACAACGGAAGTCTGGAGGCGCGCAATGAGCAAATTTTCAAGAGCGGAATTAGAGGCGGCGCAAAAAGCCTTTTTATCCTCGAAGCGAAAAATCGAAAAGGTAAGGGAAACCTTGTCAAAGAAAAATCCGTTGCCAAAACCGCAGCTAACCTTGGCGATAAGAAACTTGGATGCGCTTCATATTGCGTTGGGGCTGATTGAAAAAGAGTTAAACACAATCGAATAAAAAGAGCTTGTTAAAAAGCAAAGCGGTTTCTCAAAACGCGAGAGGCCGCTTTTTAATTGCAAGGGGGAGCGAATGGCCAATTACCTAAAGGGCATCGGCGACGCGGCAACGCGGGCCAACGAGATTATGCCGGGCTTTGACGCGCGCATCAATCAATTTTTATGCGGGCATTTTGTCGGGATTATCCGCAGCGAGTTTTATGAATTTGTCGCCAACGCGATAGACCGGGGCGTAGTGGTGAAGGGCGGCATGATGCAGGCGCACGGGTACTTCGGCTGTTCGGACACCGATACGCAAATCAATTTCGTCATGCCGAGCTCGACGCAGTATCTGCACTTGTATGCGGAGATAGATTTGTCGGTCGTTCCGAATCGCTTTGAGATAAAAGCGACGGCGTTAAGTAACGGCTCGTCGTGGACGCCCCGGCAGGATAACCTCAAAAATGTTCCGAACGGGCGGTATCAGCTGCCGCTGTGGCTGGTCACGCTGACGGCTTCGACGATTATGCTTTCCGATCGACGGCTGTTCATCAATAAACCCCTAAACGCGGTCAATGCAGAGAACTCCATCAACGCGACAAACGTCGTGGCGGGTGGCACCGTCACTACCGGATCGGTCACAACTCTATCGGCAATCTCGTCGCTTTTTCGGGGTTTTACCATACCGACGAGCTCCATTCCGTCGGCCAGAACCTCAACGCTGAAAAACATCAATGGCAACGGCGTAACGATTGTCCAAGACGCGGGAACCTTAGACGCGGGCTGGTATGAGGTCGAATTGGCGGCGGGCGGCGGTGGCGGAACGTCCGCAGTTGCCGGAAGCACAGGAGGTACGGGCGGAACCGGCGGATACCTACTGTGTAAATTCTTTGTGCCGTATTTGGCAAATTACAAAATCTCGGCCGGAGGCGGCGGGTTGGCTCCGACAACAGAATGTGCCGATGGTGGCGGGGGCGGCGGCTCCGTTTTAGACATTGCGCAGCTAGGAATCGTTTTTATCGCGACAGGCGGCGGAGGCGGTGGCAGCAACGGGGGCGCAGGAGGCGGATACGGTGGCGGGGGAGGCGGCGCGGCCGTGAGCGGCGGTGTGCAACGGCGCGGTGGAGGTGGTGGCGCGGGCGGCGGCAACAGCGGCGGCGAGCGGGGCGACATCGGCTATCAGGATTCGCCTTTAACATGGACGGACGGCCACAGAGGCGGCGGAGCCGGAGGCGGCTCGGGCGGTTTCACGGGCGCGGGCGGCTTGACCAGCGCACGAGGCGGCGGCGCGGGAGGCAACGCGGGCGGCGCGACCGTCAACCAAGGCACAAAGGACGGAGGCAATAACATCAACATTACGGTCGCTGGCGGCGCGGCGGGTGGCACGGCAGGCAATAACGGCGCGAACGGCTATGCGCGGCTGTACAGATTAGGATAGAGGAGGTTGGTTTACATGGAACCATTACATCATAAAAACCACATTGAAATTCGGCTCTTGCCGAATCGGCGGTTTATCTACGCGAACCGACGCCAAAGCATCGTGATTACAGCGGAGCATTTGGCGACGGAAATCTGCGTACTGTTTCCGGACGAGTACGAGGACTACTCGAAAAGGGTGGATTTTGTCAATTCGCAGGGCAAGGAGTGGACGGAGGCGCTGTTCGTGCCGGAGTATAAAAAGTATAAGCCGGGCTTTCACAAAACCCGCTTTCACTTTCTTTTGCCGACCGAGGTTACCAGCGAGGGCGAACTAAAAATGCAATTCATCGCGTATTTGCCGGACGAGAGCATGACGACCGTGCCGTTTGAGATTATTCCGATTGACGTGCAAAGCGGCATCTTGGCCTTTAAGAAAAACGCGCGCAGCAATCCGGATTTACTCATCTTGTCGTACAACCGCAGCACGGAAGCCTTGTTCAAAGCCGAACAGGCAAAGGCGAAAGCTCTATCCGCGCAAGAATCCGCGCAGTCCGTTGTCGACCGCGCGGACAACGGCGCCTTTAACGGCGAAAAAGGGGATAAGGGCGAGACGGGGGAAAAGGGCGACAAAGGCGATAAGGGCGACGACGGCGTTTTGCTGGCGGTAGACAGCCTTATCGGTCTTTACGTCGACCCCGACGGCAATTTTTACGCCTACGCGGGTGAAACCTCGGGCATTGACTTTAGGTATGACGAGGACACGGGGAATTGCTATATTTTGTTTTCATAAAAATCTTATAAAGGATGGTACACAACATGGAAAAACTAATCGGCAATATCAAAGGGCCGAAAGGTGACAAGGGCGACCAAGGCGACATCGGCAACCCCGGTGCGAAGGGCGACACTGGTGCGGCGGGAGCCAAGGGCGATCCCGGCAGCGTCGGCCCCGCCGGAGCCAAAGGCGACAAGGGCGACAAAGGCGAGACCGGCAGCGCGGGCGCGGACGGCAAGGGCGTGGTCGGCTTTCGCTACGACGACGCGACCGGCAACCTCTACGTCGAGATGGAGGACTAAAAAACTGAAAAGGGGATGAAAAAATGGCGAGAGAGTATTTCTTAGGCAACATTAAGGGTACGAAAGGCGATCCGGGCGACAAGGGCGACCCCGGTGAAGACGGTCTGCCCGGCGGCAAGGGCGATCCCGGCTTCCCCGGCCCCAAGGGCGACAAAGGGGATAAGGGTGACACCGGCGCCCCCGGCACCAAAGGCGACAAGGGCGACCCCGGACAAAAAGGCGAACCGGGAGACAAGGGAGAGCCGGGTGAGGCGGGCGCGAAAGGCGATCCCGGAGAGAAAGGCGATTCCGGCGACCCCGGTGCTCCCGGTGAAAAGGGAGAGAAAGGGGATAAAGGCGAACCCGGTGATTCCGGTGCGCCCGGCACTAAGGGCGACAAGGGTGAACCCGGAGAAAAAGGCGATAAGGGTGACAAAGGGGACAAGGGCGATCCGGGCTCGGCGTATGAGTTCGTCGGCGGCATCAAAAAAGACGATTTAGACGAGGGTGTTCAGGCATCCTTAGAAAAAGCGGACACCGCGCTCCAATCGTTCACCGAAACCGACCCGACGATTTATCCGTGGGCAAAGGCGGCGAACAAACCGTCCTATACGGCCTCCGAGGTCGGCGCGGAACCCGCCTTTTCTAAGAACACCGCGTTTAACAAAGCGTTTGGCACCGCTGCCGGGCAGGTGTGCGAGGGCAACGACGCAAGGCTTTCTAATGCGCGCGAGCCGATAGCGCACATGCACTCGACCTTGCAAATCTCGGATTTCCCCGAAAGTATGCCGGCAAGCGACGTCTACCCTTGGGCGAAAGCGGTAAACAAGCCGACGTATACGGCAAGCGAGGTCGGCGCGGAACCGGCGTTCTCCAAAAACACGGCGTTCAACAAGGCCTTTGGTGCGGGCGCGGGTCAGGTGTGCGAGGGGAACGATGCGCGTCTTAGCGACGCCAGAACGCCCACCGCACACACGCACGGCAATGCCGATTTAACCGGGCTTGCGGCGTGGGCAAAGGGCGCATCCAAGCCAACCTACACCGCATCGGAAGTCGGCGCGGCAACAGAGGCGCAGGGCTCTATTGCGGAAGAGGCGCTTTCGTTAGCGCAGCAGGCGATGGACAAACAAGCCTGCTCCTGCATCGACAAAAGCGGGTATGAGGAAAAGGGCTGGTTCGACGCAAACGATTACATGGTTATTTTGGACAACGAAACCGGCGAATCCATGAAAGCTCCTTTGTACAAGCTGGGCAGCGGGCTATACGACTACATCTACATCGACGGCAGCCGCGTTTACTCGTACAACCTCAACACGCGCGATCTGCGGTTCGAGGAGGACTCGTACTTTAGCTGGAGCGACTTCTTGATCGTCAATAGGCAAGAGTACCACTATTACAATGATTATCAGGATTATTGGATAGAGGAAAAAACGGTCAAGGTTCCGCTGTATTATCTTGGCTCGCACATCTCGTCCGGCATCGTCGGCCAGTACATCCAACTCTCGGCGGGCTATAACGAAGGGATGCAAGGCGAGTACATTGTGCTGGCCACGGGCGATTACTGCGGCATGGTCACGATGCCGATAAGAGGCGAGGACGGTTTACTCAACCACATCGGGTCGTGGATAGAGGAGGCGACCGGCAGCGTGTACGCAAGCGGCATGGTCGTAACCATACACGACGGCGCGGGAATTCGGCAGGTTCCGTTCGAGGGCTTTATGCAGCACTTCAGCCATGCCAGCGGCGCGCTGTCGGGCGCGAACACCGTGCTGGTCGGCTACTACGGCGGCGATTACGCGCGCAGGATGACGATCACCGAATTTGTCAGCCTGCTCAAAAACTACTGGTAAGGAAAAAGAACATGAAAGGAAAAAATGTTGTTGAAACGAAACGGGTGCTGATCGCCGTGCCGTGCTACGCGCATTGCGAGCCGGACACGATGAAAAGCATCTATGATTTGCGGATTCCGCCCCATGTCGAAACGTCGCTTGTATTCATTACGGGCTATACGGTTGTGCAGGCGCGGAACCGCATCGTTGAGAAGAGCCTGAAAGACGGCTACGACTATACGCTGTTTGTTGATAGCGACGTCGTGCTGCCAAACGGCTTATTGGAGCGGCTGTTGGCGTTGGACGCGGACATCGCTTGCGGCTGGTACGTCAAAAAGATTCCGGGCGAGCAGGAAAAAATCACGGAAATTTACACGCTCAAATTCGACGGTCAGAGCATCCGCAAT
>WQYM01000116.1 GCA_009781235.1 Bacillota bacterium | reverse complement strand
TTGCTGTCCCTGCGGAATTTATAGGATATGGTTGCGGTTCATGGTATGCTAATCCGCCGAAAAGAAATTACGGAATAAAGTTTGAAACGGAACAAGCGTTGCTATTTATGCCTGCATCGCGTGAGTGGAGTCTTATTGCATGCGTCTGGAATAACAAAGATAATTCGATGTTAAAATGTGATTCGGCTTATTCGTTAACGCGAAGGGTGTTGAAAAACATAGAATACGCTACTTGCACGCTCGCAGTTGAGGTATATATTAACGGGCATTATCATGGCGTTTACACATTATCTGAAAGAATTCTTGTAGAAAAAAGAAAGATCAATATTATTTCGGAGCAGGGCATTTTGGATACGGGATATTTATTAAACTATGTTTGGGACGGACATACTGTTTTTAATCCGCCCATATCCAAATTCCAAGTAACGGGCTTAAAACAAGCGCCAACCGGTATTCGCGGGAACAAAAACGATGCGTTATACTTTATTGTAGAATCGCCAGGCGTAGGCGAGATCGGAACAAAGCATGGTGCAACGGAAAAAGGATATGCCGGGCAAGTGAATTTTATAAAAGCGCAAACACAAAAGCTTGCCGATGCACTCACATCTTTGGATTACGCAAAATTAAACGAGATAGCGGATATTCCGTCTTTCATAGATAACCTTATTGTTCAGGAATTATATAAAAATTTCGACTACGGTTCTGGTGGCTGTTATCTTTACAGAAAATCCGGTTCGCCGCACGGTGATGGGAAATTTTACGCGGGTCCTCCATGGGACTTTGATTGGGCAATAAATGGCTATTACGACGGTTGGTATTTAACGGAAGGTAAGGGAACTCCATGCCCTTTTATAACTTATCCTTACGCTATACCGGAATTTCGGGCCGCTGTTATATGGCGTTGGAAAGGAATATCCGCTAAAGTCAAGAAGTTTTTGAACGAATTTTTCAACAAGTATCTCGATAAGCCGGAGTATAAATATGCGTTTGGAAAAAACTTCGTGCATTGGGACGGAAAGGAAAAAGAACAAGCCGCAAGCGATTGGCTAACTAATACCAGAAATTTACGGGATTGGCTTATAAATCGCGCAGCATGGTTAGACGAAAGATGGAGATAGTTTTATAGCTATTTTGATAATTGATGAAACATTCATAACGGACGCACGCCGCTGGATTCGGCGCTCAAAACCGTCCCGCCGTATTTTGAGTTGGATTTCGTGCGTGCTTTTATTCGAGATACTTACTGGGAAATTCGTTAAAAGCAAAAAATTATGAGGAAACGATTATGGAAAACAATAAAAAGAAAGTTGAATACGATGAAGAAGAAATAGAGCGCATCGTAACCGATTTGCAAACCGTATTGGCCGATTTAGAAAAACACGAGACTTGGTTGGAAGAAATGGAGTGCGCGGCAGGTGTCGAAGAACTCGTATTGGGCTTTGTGCATAAACGCTATTTTGAGGAAAAGCACAAAAGAGAAATTACCGAGCGGGCGTTGGATTTAGCCTTAGATCGGTTGCGGCTATACGAATCAGTAGCCGACCATGAAGCGGACTGTTATTTAATGAGAGCTGCTTTCGAGTTGTCGGTAGGATCGATGAGCGATGGAAATGAGGAGCGCTAGATGAGTAAAATTACTAAAGCAGTAATTCCTTGCGGTGGACTTGGCACGCGTTTTTTGCCGATTACTAAGGCCGTTCCGAAAGAAATTTTACCGATTATTGATGCGCCGGTCTTAGGACACATTGTTTCGGAAGCCATCGACTCCGGCATCACAGATATTTTAATTGTGCTCGGGAAAGGTAAAGATGCGATACGCGCCTACTTTACACCAGATAAAGAGTTAGAAAAGAGATTGCGCGATGCAGGAAGAACAGAGAATGCCGATATGCTGGAAAAAATAGGGCAGGGCGCGCGTATCAGTTTTGCGGTGCAAGAGAAACCGTTAGGGAGCGGCGATGCGGTTTTGCATGCCGAGAAATTTGCATGTGGAGAACCGTTCGCGCTTGCGTGGGGCGACGACCTGATTTATTCGGAAGACAATCCCGCAATGGGACAGCTTATCTCGGCGTATGAGCGGTGCGGCGCGAATATTTTGGGCGTCCAAACGATTTTAACAAACGACATTATTAAATACGGTGTCGCGGACATAGGCGGCGGGGCCCCTGACGGACGCATTTATCCGTGCGTTGGTATTATCGAAAAGCCGCCGCTCGATAAATTGCCGTCGAGACTGGCGGCACTTGGGCGTTACATTTTGACTCCCAGAATTTTCGATGTGATCCGTAAGACTCCGACGGGCAAAGGCGACGAGTTGTTCTTAACCGATGCGCTTAATATTTTAGCGCAAGTCGGCGAGGTGCGCGTTTATGATTTTATAGGCAAACGATACGACATGGGTGACAAATACGGATCGGTATTGGCAACCGTTGACTATGCGGTTCGTAACAAGGTCTTCGGCGCGCGATTCAAAACGTTTTTAAAAGATTATGTTGATGGTTTATAATTTCATATTTCTAAAATGCTGCACTTTTCTGCATAAAACAGTTATTTTACCTAAATTACGTTTTTGGCCGTCATGTCAAGCAAAAGTTGCATATTTTTCTGGGTGGTTATTATTAGAAAGTACACATTTTCGCCGGTAAGGGAGACGCGTCGGTAAAAAAATATAAGGTGTTTATTAGAACCTTAAGAATTCGTGTTACGATTTCTTAAGGCTTTTTCTTTTTTGAGAGTTTGTTTATTGAACTTTGTCACGATAATCACCATTAATTCCTGTTAAAAGCAAAAAGTCGCACTCCGTTTTTATTAAAAGCATGACAAATTCATGTTCGTGGAGCATAATCGCAGGACGGAGGTGGTTTTTGTCGAAGTTTGCCGAAAGACTGAGCTTTTTGATTGACGATTCGGATAAAAAAATCGCAGAAATCGCGATTGATTTAGGCATAGCGCAACAAATGCTTTATAGTTATAAATCCGGCAAAACAACCGCCCAATTAAGTCACTTTATTTTATTGGCAGATTATTTCAAATGTTCTATCGATTACTTAGTCGGCAGAACGGGGTTAGACGCGGAAGCGGGAGAAAAAGACATGGCGCTTAGGAAATGCCCGCCTTTTTCGGAACGACTAAAAGATGTCTTCAAGTTTTATGAAACCTCGGAATCAAGGATATGCAAAATGGTTCAAATATCGCGATCGAGGTTTCATAGCTGGCTTTCCGGGAAAAATGAGGCCTCGCTCCACAACCTGATAAAGTTGGCCGACTACTTTGGCTGCACGCTCGATTTCTTGGTCGGCCGTGAAAGCTAAGCAGAACGGCAACTACACGCGTTGTCCGCTTTAGAAATCAGCTGCGGCAAGCAATCATATATCGCTTCCCATATCTTTTCCCGAACGAAAGAAGGAGAAACACGCACAGGCAATGAAAAAAGAAAAATTTAACCGTCTGCTTGCCAAATGCAGAAATAAAGAAACTTTTCATGCTGCGTATACGGAGCTATACAACTTCTTTTTTCATAGAATTGCTCTGCACATTTCTTACAAATACAAAAATTACAATATCGGTGAGGACATTGCCCAATCGTTTTTCGTAAAATTGATGCAAATGAATACGCGGATTACATACGAAATCGACAATCCAGTCGCTTGGGTTCTAAAAAGCTGCGAAAATCTCGCGAAAGATTATTTCGAGTTAGACAACCGCATCAAAATGACTTTCACTTGGGAATCCAAAGTGCTGCCGACCGACCCGCTCCAAAGAGTCATTGTTAGCGAATACGAGGAAAAGCTAAACCAACTTGACCCGCTGACACGCGAAATCATCACGATGAAAATCTATGGAGGATACGATTTGAAAGAAATTGCCCGGGAGCTCAACATAAAACACCCTGCAGCAAGACAAAAATATTCACGTGGAATAAAAGCGTTAAAATAAGTTTCCGCTGAAACTGCCACCGGATAAATAGCCATTGTAAATTTCAGTTTAAAATAAAAATTCGCGCTCCGTTTTTATTAAAAACGTGACAAATTCATATCTGCGGAGCATAATCGCAGAACGGAGGTGAATTTTGATGAAATTTGCCGAAAGACTGAAATTTTTGATAGACGATTCTGATAAGAAAATCTTGGAGATCGCAATCGAATTAGGCATACCGCAACAAATGCTGTATAGCTATAAATCCGGCAAAACGACCGCGCAATTTTGCCATTTTATTTTGTTGGCGGACTATTTCAAATGCTCTGTAGATTACTTAGTTGGTAGAACGGGATTAGACGCGGAAGCGGGAGAGAAGAAAACAGTTTATAAGGAATGCCCGCCTTTTTCAAAACGGCTGAAAGAACTCTTCGGGCTTTATAAAACCACCGAATCCCGGATATATAAAATAGTCCAAATATCACGGTCGCGGTTCCATGGCTGGCTTTCCGGGAAAAACGAACCCTCGCTTCCTAATTTGATTAAATTGGCAGAGTACTTTGATTGTACGCTCGATTATTTGGTTGGTCGCGAAAAATAGTTAATTGTCACAAGGCGCCGTTCCAATACCTTTTCTTGCAATCAACTCTGCAATCACCTCGCTCCTTCTTATCACTTTTTCAAATTATCTCCCGACCGAAAAAAGGAAGAAAAACGACGGACTATGAAAAAAGAAAAATTCAATCGTCTGCTCGCCAAATGCAGAAGTCCCGAAACGTTTCGTGCCGCGTATACGGAACTATATGACTTCTTTTTTCACAGAATCGTTCTGCATATTTCCTACAAATACAAGAACCCATACATAGGCGAAGATATCGCTCAATCCTTTTTTGTGAAACTGATGCAACTCAATATCACATATAAAATTGACAATCCGCTCTCTTGGGTTTTAACAAGCTGCGACAACCTCGCAAAAGATTATTTCGAATGTGACAGCCGCAACAGAATAATGCCGCCGCAGAATGCAACCGATTCGCATTCAATCGACCCGCTTCAAAAAGCCATCTTCGGTGAATACGAAGAGAAACTCAACCGACTCGACCCGGTGACGCGCGAAATCATCACAATGAAAATTTTCAGCGGATACGACCTAAAAGAAATTGCCGACGAACTGCAAATAACACACAGTTCTGCAAGACAAAAATACTCCCGCGGACTAAAAATGTTGAAATAAAACTTTGTCACACTTTCTTCGTTTTTGTCGTCTATTTAGTAAAAGGGCGCCGAAAAATCGCGTCCGCAAAAAAGGAGAAAAACACCATGAAAAAACTTGTCAACAAAGCCGCCGCGACCATTTGCGTGGCGATACTCGCACTCATTGCGGCATTGGGCGGCATTACGCTTGCTTACGTGAACGCAGGCACATTTGAGGAAGAATGCGATTTGGTTTTTCGGCAAGCGCTCGAAGAAATCCTCGAAGAGGAAGGCGTCACCGCTCCCACGGTCGAAGTTACAAAAGAGCCTATCTACGACATCGCGCTCGAACAACTCGGCTTCCTCTACCTAATGGAATACGGTTTGGACGGGGAGGGCTTCGCTATCGTCATCAACACCGACGGGATCTTCGGAGTCGCCGAATTCTATATGGAAGGCGCCAATCCATACGCCGGCTACGACGACGCGCAATACATATATGTTAAGCTCCTCTGCTATTTAGTTTTTCAAGACGACAGCTTTATCGAACCCGAATCCGGTGTGGTACTCGATCAGGAAACCGTCGGCATGTTATCGCAAAAAGCGCTGTACTCCGGCGGCGGAATCACGTCGGACAGCGAAACCATATACTACACCAACAAAACCGCCAACACCTTAGAACTAGCGTTGCAACATCCGGCATACACACCCGCAGGGCTTTCCAACGCCTGCGTTCCGGCGGCCGGCGCGAACGTAATCGGTTATTGGACGCGGTATTATTCCGGCTTAGCTAGCATTACGCCTGGATATACTGCGTTAGGTTATTATTTATACTATTTGAGTCCCAATGGATCGGAAGACTTAACAGAATCTTTGTATTATGCGATGGGTACCAACACCACGGGGTCAGGAACGACCATCGCGCAATTCAAATCCGGCATGACTAGCTACGTGAGCGGCAAAGGCCGCAGCATTAGCTACACGAGCACCATTACAAGCGGAAGTTTCAACTATTCACTCACCAAAAGTAAATTAGCAGACGGTCTGCCGTTGGTGCTGTTTGTGGACGGGTTTAGGGTAGACTCGATTACCAATGGAACCGGTTGGACGGGTCTCAGTTACATAGTCACGGACGCTTGCCATGCCATGGCGGGGTTTGGATATAACGAGGTTACATATACTCTAACTAGCGGCGGCACAAGAACTGATACGTATATACAAGTGGCGACGGGGTTGGGAACCAAGTCAAAAGGATACTACAACATTTATTACAATACCCAAGTCGACGAGTGTTTCGCAATAACTATCTCTTAAAGGAGAAGCAATAAATGCATCCATTAGAAAAACTATCCAAAGAGGCCGGAGACTATGTCACCGAGAAAAATCGCCCGTGGTTTGAAAACTTGATGGAGGAACACCACCCGGGCTACAAAGAACAACAAAGGCAAAAAGAAATCCGTAAACGCAGGTTACGGTTAATTTGGATTTCATTAAGCTCCTCAATGGTGACGGTGGCTGTGGTAATAAGCCTCGTTTTTTTGTGGCCGCTGATGTTTCCTACCACTGATTCTCCGCCGGGAAAGCATTATTTGTTAGAAAACGAGGAGTCAACTATTTCGAGTTTATCGGATCTAAATGCTGATATACAGAATTTCTTTTTAGAACTTGATGTTGGGTATGAAAGTAAAATAAGACACTGGTTTGATTCGGTATCCGGCGACACTTTATACTATGAATTAGATCTTGGAAATCAAGACACTCTTGAGACAATAATTATATATATATATATCAATCCTTATTATGAAAACAAGGAAGACCTTAAAGATATTAATCCTGCTGATGTTAATGAAATTGCTGTTGGTGAATTTATTGTAATGTGTAATAAAGTGGTTGAAGACAAGGATTGGGCTTTTTTGTTATCTTATAGAGCAGTGTCGGAACATAACGGAGTCACCATTTACATCGAATACGAGCAACTCTCGCTCGACGAGGAAAGTAACTTCTTTAACTTTTTCGAGCAAACCTTCCGCCCGCCCGGGCATCCGGCGCCGGCGGCCTCCGATTTGTCCAAGAAACCTCCGGGCCACAATCCGGAGGTTTCAAATATTTCTGACGCCCCGCCCGAAACCCCGTCCGACAATCCGTCGCAAGACCCTCCGGTTAAGCACTACGCCTTTGAGGACGAAATAACAGTTGCGTCAAACCTGACGGAACTAAACTCCGTCTTGCAAATTATCCGCGTGGAATTTGCAGTCGGGTACGAGGCTAACATAGAGCGGATACTCGATTCAGCCTCTGGCGACACGCTGTACTACCGGCTAACGCTCGACAATCCGGAAATGTTTGAAGCAATAATCGTTTACATATACATCAACCCGGATTACGAGAACCGGAACGAACTCCCCATAATTCCCGACATTTCTCAAACGACCTTCATCAACGATTTCCTGCTCTCCTACAACGAATCCATCGTAGAAGACGGCATTTTTTTCCTAACCATCCGCGCCGCCGCAGATATTTCCGGAATCGCGCTCTACCTTGAATACGACCAACTTTCCCTAACCGAGGAAAGCAACTTCCTCAACTTTTTCTCTCAAACTTTCCAAGTGCTTTAATTGCAAAAGCCCGTGACAAAAGAGCCGCGGGCTTTTTAAGTTGTACATGGCTGATAAAAGAAATTCTTAATCGTACGGAACGCCGTCCTCGGCGTCCCGCACCGCACAGAAAGTATTTTGTCACACTTTGTCGTTTTCCGCCGTCTATTTAATAAAGGCCACATTGGTATGGGATGGCAGCAGTTAAAACGGCAGACTATTTCCAAACGCCGCGCATTACGCGCCCAAGAAATGTTGTAATTCGCGACGTCGCTTCGGCGGTTTATTTTGTTCGCAGACTTTGTGAGAAGGACGATTGCGAACAGTTTTGTGTTGTATGTTTGAACAGCGCGGGGAAGGTGATGGAGGCCGCCGTGTTTTTTGCAAAAGAGAAATGGTTTACAGCGTCAAGATTGCGGCGGAAGGCGGCTGAAATTGCGTGCCGGAACAATGCGACGCAAGCAATTATCGCCCATTACTTTTCTTCCGGTACGCCGAAGCTTTACGAAGGACACAAAAATCTGATTTTGTATCTTTCGATAACTCTAATGTTTATGCGCATGATTTTAATCGACTGCATTATACTCACAAGCGAAAAGCATTACAGTATGTTGATGGGAAAAGATTTTGAGCCGGTTTTTAAGGCGCTGAGCAAGGTTTTGCGTGCGGATTTTATAAGAGCGATGCTCAAATTCCGGCCGAACCTCGCGAACGGAATCTACCCCGATTGCCTCTGGTTCGATTTTCGCGACCTTCGCGATGACGGGTATTTTTAAAACGGTTTTCGATCC